>NZ_QUSX01000001.1:312108-624216 GCF_003933245.1 Maribacter algicola | reverse complement strand
TGTTTTGGCCGGATAGTGGGAAATGGGTCGGGCATACATTTTATAATCGGGCATGAAGCGGTACATGTAAATCCGACCATATTCCATCAGTTCTTGCACGAAATCCTCGGCAAGTTCTTGATGCCATTCCTGTGGAAAATACCGCAACGCATTTCGTATGGCCAACTTCTTTTCATCCTTCGAAAGGGTATCCTTCCTTTTTGGAGCATGGGGTACGTTGGAAGAACGTTCTTTTTTCTTTGGTAAATCCGATGGGATTCCCGCAAGAATCTGTGCTTTAAAATCCATGCTAGTCTTTAGGCTTTATGCTTGTTGTACACCAAATTTCCGTTTTTCCAGACCATGCAGGGTTTCAGGTTTCCTTGGTTGTACAGAATTTCCTGATAGTTATCGGTATGGAAAAGGCTAAAATCCGCTTGATGTCCCTGTGAAATTTTCCCTCGGTCCTTAAGCCCCAAGGCAGCGGCCGCCCTTACGGTAATTCCGGCCAGGACCTCGGCATTCGATAATTTTTCAAAAGCGCCTAAAATAGCCGCTTGGGTCAATAGGTCGCCCATGGGGGCGGAACCCGGGTTGTGGTCGCTAGCAATGGCCAAGGTGGCCCCCGCATCCAACAATTTTCTTGCCGGTGCAAAATTACATCCAAGTCCCAAAGAGGCTCCCGGTAAGGCCGTAGCAATCGTATTGCTCTTTGACAGAAGTTCAATTTCGGTATCCGTGCTGGCCTCCAAATGGTCTGCACTTATGGCACCAAAATCAACGGCCACTTTGCTCCCGCCAGTGGAAAATTGGTCGGCATGCACCGTAATATCAAATCCAAGTTGTTTGGCCGTTTCAAAATACGGGGCTATTTCCTCTGGAGAAAAGGCACTTTCTTCAATAAAAGCGTCGATTCTGTTGGCGAGATTTTTGGCCTTCAATTTCGGCAATAGTCTTTGGGCCAATTCCTGTAAATATTCGGTTTTGGTACCCGTATAATCCTTCGGAAACATGTGCGCGGCAAGACAGGTCGGGATTAGGTCGGATGGAACTTCTTTGTTCGCTTCTTGTATTGCCTCCAATATTTTAATTTCCTCTACAATAGACAGTCCATAACCGCTTTTCACCTCTAGCGTTGTGGTGCCCGTTTTAAGGTTCCGATTGGCCAATTTTACTGTCTTTTTAATTAAGGTTTCCTTGTCCGCCTTTCTGGTTTGGGTAACCGTATCCCAAATACCACCGCCCGCTTTGGCGATTTCCAAATAGGTTTTTCCCGAATTTCTGAGCGCGTAGTCGTTTGCCCGGCTTCCCCCAAAACAGATGTGGGTATGGGCATCTATAAAACCGGGAAGACAAACGTGGGCACCTGTTAATTCGTGACATTTTGCGGAGGCATATTCTTTTTTTAGGGTATCGTAATTTCCAGTGGCCAGCACTTTTCCATCGGAAATTAATATGCCTGCATCCTCAATGATCCAAAGTCGACTATCGGACAACGCACCTTTTAAAGGCAGGGCCTCCATGGTCAACAATTGTTTGAAGGGTCCGATTAATTGCAATGCATCCATATATCAATAGCTTTCAAATTCTGGCGAATATTTCGTTTTGAGCGAAATGTTTTTGTTCTTTTCAACTTTTTCAATTACCGATATGATCGTTTTGTTTTGTATCATTTCGATGCCCTTTTCGATATCGTCCGAAAAAACACGGTCTTTCTCGGCAAAGGGTACCCTTTTCCGAACCGCTTTGTGTATTTCATCCAAAAAGATACCCGATTTTAAGGGTTTTCTATATTCAAAGGCCTGGGCCGCCGTCAACAGTTCTATGGCCAATATTTTTTCTACATTTTCTATGACGCGAAGCGCCTTCCTGCCTCCAATGGAACCCATACTAACATGGTCTTCCTGCCCTAGGGAAGTGGGTATACTGTCCGCACTGGAGGGAAAGCACATACCCTTGTTTTCGCTGGCCAAGGCCGCACTGGTATATTGTAGGATCATGTAACCGGAATTGATACCTGTGTCCTTCATCAACAATTTAGGTACGCCGGGACTGTTTCCTTCCAAGGCCAAATAAATGCGGCGGTCCGAAATATTTCCCACCTCCGATGCCGCCAAGCAGGCATAGTCCAGGGCCAGGGCCAAGGGTTGCCCATGAAAGTTACCGCCACTAATGGTGAGTTCCTCGTCAATGATGACGGGATTGTCAGTAACCGAATTAAGTTCGGTTTCCAAAAGTT
Source organism: Maribacter algicola (assembly GCF_003933245.1). Lineage (NCBI taxonomy): Bacteria > Pseudomonadati > Bacteroidota > Flavobacteriia > Flavobacteriales > Flavobacteriaceae > Maribacter > Maribacter algicola. The sequence goes on along the minus strand of NZ_QUSX01000001.1, from coordinate 621,998 downwards.
CCTTCAAGTGCAACCAGGCATTTCTGGAGGCCCCGTGCACTTGGGGGATACAACGTAGGGAATACGGGTCCTGTACGCGGTCACAATCGATATGGTCCTCCATGATTTCTGAACCCTTTAGCAATCGCTTGACGCGCCTGGCCACATGAATATTGCCCTTGAAGGGACGTAGTTCGTGCAGTTCCTTGTAAAAGGGCTTTACGGAACCTTGAAGCCCTTCGATCATCATGGCCCCAATGATATCGGCTTGGGACAAAACAGAATGCAATTTTTCCACGACCTTGACGGCGTGGGCGGCAATGAACTGGGTACCGTTAATTAGGGCCAGTCCTTCTTTTGGACCCAAGTTTATAGCTTCAAGTCCCGTTTTTTCAAACAAGGTTTGGGTCTGGATGATTTTTCCTTGATAATCGACCTTGCCCAGCCCGATCAAGGGCAAAAACAAATGGGACAATGGCGCCAAATCACCCGATGCCCCCACGGAGCCTTGAGACGGCACTACAGGTATCGCATCGTTTTCAATATGCCAAATAATTCGTTCCAACGTGTCAAGCGCTATACCAGAATATCCTTTTGCCAGCGAATGGGCCTTCAAAATCAGCATGATTTTGGCCAATTCTCCAGAAATTGGCTCTCCAACGCCCACACTATGGCTTTTAAGGATATTTGTCTGTAAAATGCGCGTCTCCTCTTTGGATATTTTGGTGGTGCATAGGGGCCCGAAGCCCGTATTTATCCCGTAAACAGGGTGTCCTTTTTCCACAATAGAGGCGACAACCTGTGAACTGTTCTCGATTCGTTTTTGAACCGAGTGGGAAAGAACAATTGTAGTACCTCCTTTTGCAATACTTAAGACCTTACTTACAGTGAGCCGGTCTTCTCCAAATTTAAAGGTGTCCAACGCCAAAATTTGCCTTTTAGATATTAGTTTTATAAAGATATTGCTTAAGTTTGATAATTACCAATACCATTTTGTTGAACGACCAATAACTATGAGTTCTCAAATAGAATTACGGCACCTTACGTATTTTTTGGCGGTAGCCGATGAACTACATTTTAGGAAGGCTGCGGAAAAACTTTTTATCTCACAACCCGGATTGTCACGCCAGATTAAGCAAATGGAGGAAATTCTACAAGCGGAACTCTTCGTGAGAGACAAGAAGAAAGTGGCTTTGACCCCGGCCGGACATTATTTGAAAAACCAAGCCGAAGAACTTTTTAAGCAGTTAAAGGAAATAAAACGACAGTTACAACTGATAGGGGAAGGCGATACCGGAGAAATTAGAATCGGGTTTTTGGGTTCCGCCATGCAGGATGTAATTCCTAATCTGTTGATAAAGCTAAGGGATAGATTCCCAAAGATAAAGACCTCCTTGGAGGAGCTGTCTAATTTGAACCAAGTGGATGCCGTTTTAAAGGGAGATCTGGATATTGGGTTTGTCCGATTGGCAAAAGTTCCGGCCAATTTACAAATGCGTACGGTCTATGAGGACACGTTCTCCTTGGTATTGCCCGAGAGTTATCCCATGTTGACAAGGGAGTATACGGGGATGGATCGCTTTTCCCAGGATAACTTTATTCTGTTCAGTCAGGATTACAGCCCCCATTATTATGAAACGATCATGAGTATTTGTTCCGATGCGGGATTCGTACCCAAAGTTTCCCATAAATCCGTGCATGCACAGACCATTTTTAAATTGGTAGAGAACAATTTGGGCATTGCCATCGTGCCAACGGCCCTGCAATACGGCTTTCAAATGCGGGTTAAATTTATCGAGCTAAGGGATATAGAGCAAAAGGCACTGCTTTCTGCCATTTGGAAAAAAGAGCATAGGAATCCGGTTTTGCAAAACTGTATAGATTTACTGTTTGATTCTTGATTAGAGGAACGTATATTTAAGTTTCTTTTCAGTATAATTTGAGAAACTGGAGGAACCGTTAATTTAAACCAATGTGGAGTGACGCTATTTTCTTACCATTTATTGGAACTTCCCTTTTTTCAAGCAATGAAAGGAATATGCTTGACACCCATTTCAAAGCAAACAAAAGGATTGGTTCACTCAGAATATATGACGGCCATGACTTTGGGTGCTCCCATCTTCTCCACTTCAAGAGTACTGATTGGACAAGTAGCTGTTTTTATGCAGTGGGAGGAAGAAACAGGACTGAATCGTTATCTGGAGAATGACCATTTTGGCAAGGTTCTTTCAAAAGGGTGGCATGTTCGTTTATCGTTTACAAGACAATGGGGAAAGTATGAGGGATTCAAAATTCCCGAATACAAAAATAAGGTAGATAGCTCCAATGGCCCTGTTGTTGCGGTAACCATTGCCAGGATGAAGCCTTTTGCGGTACCCAGATTCATACACTGGGGTAGACCAGTTGAAAAGCTGGTAAGGGATCATCCGGGAACAACACTCGCATTAGCCTCCGTAAAGTTTCCAAATACAGTTTCCACTTTTTCCGTTTGGAAATCTGAAAAGGAGATGGAGGATATGGTTAAGGGGCATAGTAACGTTGAAAAGCCAAAAAGGCATGTAGACGCAATGAAAGAAAGGGAGAGAAAGGACTTTCATTTTGAGTTTACCACACTTCGGTTCAAGCCTCTGGCGGAGTTTGGGACATGGAAAGGTAGATCCAATTTTATTCCGAAGAGTTAACCTGTTTCAGAGACCATGGGAATAGCTAAGAAAAATCAAAGCTTACAGGATTGGATTACCCAACAATGGGTCATTCTTTTTGGACAAAAGATTGATACATTGAAATACGAGTGGCTTCTAGGGCCCTTTGGTGGAATAAATGGAATAGGTTTAAAGTATATAAAAGAACTAGCCCACAATGAGAACCTGTTAATCGATAGTCAAGGAAAGGATAAGGGATTACTGGATTCCATTGGGCATTTGGGGCTTTCCGAACATGATTTGAAAAAGCTCTCTCCAGATGTCATTGATTTTTATGAGAATACCTCAAATTACGACCTTGTACTGAAAGCAAAATGGAACCCAATATTCAAAGTTTTTGGCTTATTGGTTAAAATTATTTTCAGTAATAGAATTGAGCAGCTTAATGTTCCCATTAAGGATTTGGAAGGTTCCATGGGATTGACCAATCAAATCATAAAATTGGTGGATTCCCAAACCAATAAGGTAAAAAGAACGGTGTGGCTGAGAACTTTTAAATCTACGGGTAAAGTAGTTTATTCAGGGGTATATGGAACTTGTGTTTTACCCAATGGACCCACGTGCATCAAAGCGGTTTTCCCGTTACCAAATGGAAATGCCACCGTCATTTTAGCCCCTAGGGTTGGTCAAAATGGTGAATTGATATTGGATTCATCAGGTCAAAAAATAGGGGATAGCGGATTTTACTTTTTGCTAATGGATTCTAAAAGTGAAATTTGGACAAAATTTATCAGGTCGTTCAGGGATACATTGGTTGTGGGCAGTGAAAATGGCAGGATTACTGCGACACAAACCTTGACTTTATGGAATCTGAGAGTGCTTAGATTTGAATATGGTATCCGCAAAATGGTATAAATAGGGTCTAAAAATTCGAATCTGAAGCAGTTTTCATATTTATTTTGGCGAAGCAGTAGGAACGTAATATATGGCCTATGTCCTATATTTGTTATGGATGAACATTCATTCTTCTAAAAGGATTTTAACGTAATAAAAAACTCCATGATATTTGATTTGATTAAAAAAAGAAGGTCGGTATTTCCACCTCAATATATAGAAAAGGAGCTATCTAAATCCGATTTGGAAAGGATATTGGAAGCAGCAAATTGGGCACCTACCCACAAAAAAACGGAACCATGGCGCTTTAAGGTACTACAGGGAAAATCCAAGGAATCCTTGGGGGCTTTCCTTGCTGGGAAATATGCCGAAATTGATCCTTTGCCCAAGCAGATAAAGGTTAAGAAACTTCAGGCGAATGCAAGTCAATCTGCAGCAGTGATAGCCATCTGTATGCAGCGGGATTTGAAGGAAAGTCTTCCGGAGTGGGAAGAGGTGGCCGCAGTTGCCATGGCCGTGCAGAATATGTGGTTGTGTTGTACCGAGCTGGGAATCGGGTGCTATTGGAGTTCCCCTGGAATTATAAAATACATGGATGAATTTTTCGATATGGCCGAAGGGGAAAAATGCCTTGGATTTTTGTACATGGGCTATTTTGACGGCGATGTGCCGGTATCTACCAGAAATCCAATTTCTGAAAAAACCGTTTGGCTGGATTAGAGCCTATTTAAATTTGTATGATTGATTTTTTGTATAACCCATTTTTTATGTAGAAGAAGGCAAAATCGAAGATAATAGCAGCGCTACTTGATGAGATTTTAACGAAATTATGCGCAAAAAGTGGCATAGAAAAACAATTGATAGAAATTTAAACAGGCTCCTAGTCAAAATACGGAAACAACGCCGTTCTGTACTCCCAAGCGGTGGAGATGAACAGTCCCAAATAAACCACGGCGACCATGAACTTCATAAACGTACCGGTAAGGAAACCCAAAAAGGAACCAAAAGCTGCTTTTAGGGCAGTTTTGTTATCGGCCTTCGCCGATAGTTCCCCTAGAAAAGCTCCCACAAAAGGTCCAATAATGATACCTCCAGGTATGGGTGCGAGCAAACCAACAATGAGGCCGATGGTCGTACCTATCATTCCGGCCCGTGTTCCGCCAAATTTCTTCGTGCCCATGGCGGGAATGATATAATCAAGCGCAAATACGATCAACGCAATGGCGAGGGTGATACCCAGCACCCACCAATTGTTGGGAATTGCCTTGGTAAGGTATAAAAGCAGCAGTCCGATCCAACTAACAGGTGGCCCTGGGAGTACAGGAAGAAAGCTACCTAGGATGCCTAGCAGCATAAAAATAAACCCGATAATCAATAGTGCTATGTCCATATAACGATGGGACGAAAATAAGTCAAAAATGTTACAGGTGTCATACAAAATCATTTTTTTAACTAAAAAATTAGTTTAAACTAAATATTTAGTTATATTAGCGGTAAGATTTACGAATCGAACTGCTATCCAGAGCGGAGTCGCAGGGAGTAATGTCTGGAATTTGTATTTAAGAGAATAAAAAAACTAAAGTAATGAAGCAGTTAACCAAGGCTGAAGAGGAGGTAATGCAGGTATTGTGGCAATTGGAAAAATCGAACGTGGCGGGTGTCATTGATGAATTGCCCGAACCCAAGCCGGCCTATAATACCGTTTCCACCATCATTCGGATTTTGGAAAGCAAGGGCTTTGTGGACCATGAGAAGGAGGGAAAGGGCTACCTGTATTTTCCGATCGTGAAAAAATCGGATTACAGCAACCAAAGCATCAACAAATTGGTGGACGGTTATTTCCAGGGCTCCTTCAAGAGTATGGTTTCTTTTTTCATGAAGAAGAACGATATGAGCTTGTCCGAATTGGAGTCCATTATGAACGAAATTAAAAAGGATAATAAATGATACAATATATCCTAGAGTGCATCGCCTTTCAATTGGTGTTCCTCGTTATTTATGATTTTTTCCTTAAGCGCGAGACCTTCTTTCAATGGAACCGGGTCTATCTGTTGGCCACATTTGCCGCATCCTTGGCCTTGCCCTGGGTAAAAATAGAGGCCTTTAAAACCGATTCCCCCGCTATATTAGGGTATTCCGAATATTTATGGAACCTTCAGCCGACGCCTATTGTGGGAGTTGGAACTGCTCCGGGGCCCATGGAAATTACTTGGCCCATGGTCCTGTTTTTGGTTGGATGCGGAATGGCTACCATTGCCTTTGTCGTGAAACTTTGGCGCTTGCGAACCTTAAAGTTGACGGGGACGGTACAATGTTATCGGGACCACAGAAGGATTCTGATTCCACACAGTTATGCGGCCTTTTCATTCCTAAAGTCCATTTTCTTAGGCGAGAATTTTAGTCGGAAGGAAACCGAATCCATTGTAGCGCATGAGTTGGTCCATATTAGGCAGTGGCACACCTTAGACCTCTTGTTTTTTGAGGGTATGCGCATCCTGTGTTGGTTCAACCCTTTGGTCTATGTTTATCAAAACCGATTGACGGAACTGCACGAATTCATTGCCGATGCACAAGTTCCAAAACAAGACCGACAGTTGCATTGTGAGATGCTATTATCCCAAGCATTCGAAGTTCAAAATATTTCTTTTATCAATCCATTTTTTAAATCATCATTAATCAAAAAACGAATAGTCATGTTACAAAAATCAAAATCAAAAAAAATCTGGCAATTAAAGTATTTGGTCTTGGTACCCTTGGTACTCGGAATGTTGTTCTATACCTCGTGTGAAAGCGAGCCCAATTCCAAAGAAAATTTGGAAGCTACTTCCTTAAAAAACAACATGGTAACTTTTGCTGAAATAGATGAAGTGCCCATTTTTCCGGGTTGTGAAGACGCCTCTGACAAGCGAGCCTGTTTCAACGAAAAAATACAATTGCATATAAGCAAAAATTTTAGGTATCCTGATCAAGCCCTAGAGCAAAATATTGAAGGCAGGGTTAGTGTTATGTTTACCATAGATTCAGATGGAAATATTGTCAACATCCAGAAACGCGGTCAACATCCTCTTTTGGAAGATGAAGTGGTACGCATCATCTCCAAGCTCCCAAAAATGGAGCCTGGGGTAAAGGATGGTAAGAACGTGAACATACCTTATTCCATTCCTGTAGTTTTTCAACTGGACGGAACCTCGGCCCAAACAATTCGGACCAATAAGGCCCTTGAATCGAATGCCGTACCATTTGGTGAAGTAGATGCAGTTCCCGTTTTCCCGGGCTGTGAAAACGCTACCGACTCCCGTGCCTGTTTCAATGAGAAAATCATGCGGCATATAAGCAAGAATTTCAGCTATCCCCAAGAAGCACAGGACAGGGGAATCCAAGGCAGGGTAAGTGCCCTTTTTACAATTTCTAAGGATGGAAACGTTGAAAATATTGACATGCGCGGACCCGACAAGCTATTGGAGGATGAGGTGGAGCGAATCTTAAAGCGTTTGCCAGTAATGAAACCGGGTAAAAATAAGGGTGAGAAAGTGGCGGTTGCCTATTCCATTCCGGTAACATTTAAGTTGGAATAATCGGTTTGAAATGTAACAAGTTTAGACCTGTCAGGTTTTCAAAACCTGACAGGTTTTGTGCTTCAAAATACTTTCTATATAAATTATTAGACTGGTAATTGATACAGCTTACCTTACCAAAAAAAGCAACCAAACGCATTTTCGATCTTAAGTCAGAAATCCATTTTTCCAAAAAGTAAACCCGCCAAAAATTCGTAATTTCCACCATAGATTTGGTGTCATGCAGCGCATAGTGGTATTATTGGTCTTTTTAAGTTTGGGTTCCTGCAACTTGTTCCAGTCCAAGGAAAAAAGGACCCAAGAATTGATTAACGCGGAACTTCGGGAAATGGACTGGAACTCCGTGGATTCCTATCCTTTGTTTTTGGAGTGCGATGAAACGGCCAGCAAAGAGGCACAGAGAAAATGCTTTGAACATCAATTGACGACCCATTTTGAAAATACCTTGCGGGAATTTGAATTTACCGTTGATTCTGACCGAGGGGCCCTGGTAGATGTTATCTTTGTCATCGATGCGAAGGGAAAAATCAGTGTCGAAAAGATAATCAAGGATGCGGCCATCCTAAGGCAAATGCCCGAATTTGATGGTATCATCACCCAAAGTCTCAAGAACATACCTCCCATCGCCCCAGCTCTAAAAAGGGGTATTCCTGTAAAAACAAAATTTAAGATACCGATACAATTAAACACCAAATAAGGTTTGGCGACAGAAAAAATCATTTTAGGGATAGATCCCGGAACTACGATTATGGGCTTCGGCCTAATAAAGGTTGTAGGCAAAAAGATGCAGTTCCTCCAAATGAACGAACTGCAATTGAAAAAATATGACGATCCTTACACCAAGCTCAAATTGATCTTTGACCGCACCATTGAACTCATCGACACCTACCATCCCGATGAAATCGCCATCGAAGCACCGTTTTTTGGCAAGAACGTCCAATCCATGCTCAAATTGGGCAGGGCACAAGGCGTGGCCATGGCGGCAGGACTTTCTAGACAAATCCCAATAACGGAATATTTACCGAAAAAAATAAAAATGGCCATCACGGGCAATGGAAACGCCAGTAAGGAGCAGGTGGCCAAAATGCTCCAAAGCCTACTTTCGCTGAAATCGCTACCCAAAAATCTGGACAGCACGGACGGACTTGCGGCAGCAGTCTGTCATTTCTACAATGAAGGCAGGGTGGAGGTAGGGAAGTCGTATTCTGGATGGGAGGCTTTCGTGAAACAGAATAGCCCCCCAGCCCCCAAAGGGGGAGTTCAAAACTCTTTGCAGGTGAATTTACGTAAAAAGAAAACCTAAACCATAATTGGACAAGTATATAGATTCAATCGGTTTGGAAAAAGTTCCCCCTTCGGGGGCGGAGGGGGCTGGCTTGTACATCCACATCCCCTTCTGCAAACAGGCCTGTCATTATTGCGATTTTCATTTTTCCACGTCCCTAGGAAAAAAGGAAGCCATGATAGCCGCCTTAAAAAAGGAATTGGAATTACGAAAGTCGGAATTCGCTAATGAAAACGTGGAAACCATCTATTTTGGGGGCGGCACACCATCGGTGTTGGAATTGGAGGAAATCGAGGATTTGGTTTCGAACGTCAATAAGCATTATAAGGTGGTCGATACGCCAGAAATTACCCTGGAGGCCAATCCGGATGACCTTTCGCTCCAAAAAACCCAGGCATTGTCGAAAAGCCCTATCAACCGATTGAGCATTGGCATACAGTCTTTTTTTGACACCGATTTAAAACTGATGAACCGTGCCCATACTGCCGATGAAGCATCGGAATCCCTAAAAAATGCGGTACGCTATTTCGACAATATTTCCATTGACCTAATTTATGGCATGCCAGATATGACCTTGGATAGATGGAAAAAAAACATCGAAAAGGCCCTTTCCTTTGGGGTGCCCCATATTTCGAGCTATGCGCTTACTATAGAACCCAAGACGGCATTGGCCAATTTTGTGGACAAAGGATTGATTCGGCCCGCTAGTGATGAAGTGGCCCAAGAGCATTTTCATCTCTTGTACGAAACATTGCTGCACGAAGGGTTTATTTGTTACGAAATCTCCAATTTTGGCAAGCCTGGCTATTTTTCCCAGAACAATTCGGCCTACTGGCAGCAAAAGAAATATGTGGGTATCGGGCCATCGGCACATTCCTTTGACGGGATTCGCAGGGGGTGGAACATCGGCAACAACCCCAAATACATCAAGGCACTGGAAAAGGGGGAACTTCCCATGGAAACGGAAACCTTGTCCACAAAGGATAAATACAACGAGTATGTCATGACCGGCCTACGAACGATTTGGGGCGTGGATGTAACCCGAATCCAAAAGGAGTATGGGAAAAAATATCAAGACTATCTTATAATGCAATCCAAGAAATTTAGGGAAGAGGGCTTGTTGGTTTTAGAGGGAAATGTACTTTCTACCACCAAAAAAGGGAAGTTTTTGGCGGATGGAATTGCCGCTGATTTGTTTATGATTAACTTGTCCTGACAAAAGATCCAGTTTTAAGGATACACCTTTAATAGTGAAAGCCACCATAACCCATAAAAAAAGAACCTATCAAGTAGACCTTTCCAAACCGTTGGATATATCCATTCCCATGACCGGTGACATATCCAATGTAAATGCTTGGTATGTGGACCATCCAAGGATCGAGCCGCACGTGGAACATGGTTTTACGGGTAGCGTGAAGCAGGGCGCAAGCACCAATTTCAACGATATCTGGTTCAATCCCCATGCCCATGGCACCCATACGGAGTGCTACGGCCATATTACCCGTGAGGTCTATTCGGTCAACGAAAAATTGAAAAACTACTTCTTTTTGGCCGAAGTCATTACAATCGCCCCAGGAAAATTAGGGGACGATTTTGTGATTTCAAAGCATCAATTGAGCAATGCCTTAAAAGGCGCAAAACCGGACGCTCTGGTGGTTCGTACCTTGCCCAACACCAAGGAGAAGTTTTCAAAACAGTATTCAAATAGCAATCCGCCATATTTTATGGAGGATGCCATGGCATTTTTGGTCAACAGCGATATTGACCATTTATTGGTGGACCTACCATCCGTGGATAAGGAAAGGGATGGCGGAGCCTTGCGTTGTCATCGAACCTTTTGGAACATGAACGGCGACATACGAAAGGAGGCCACCATTACGGAATTTATTTTTGTACCCAACGAGGTAACCGACGGAATGTATTTGTTGAATCTGCAGGTTGCTCCGTTCGTGAACGATGCCAGCCCTAGCAGACCTGTGTTGTTTAAAATTACCGAAGTATGAGGAATTTGTTGAGATTGGAGGAATTGGCCATGTTTGCATTGGGTCTTTTTATGTACGGACTTTTGGGCTACCCGTGGTGGTTATTTTTTGTACTACTGCTAACGCCGGATATTGGCATGCTCGGTTATCTGGTAAACGAAAAGGTTGGGGCCATTGCATATAATCTTTTCCACCATAAGGGAATTGCCATACTTTTGTATTTTTTGGGGATCTACCTCTCAATGCCCGTCGTTCAGATGATAGGGGTCATACTATTCGCGCACGCATCTATGGACCGGATTTTTGGGTATGGACTTAAATATGAAAAGGGATTTAAATACACCCATTTAGGGGAGATAGGAAAAAGGAATGGATAATATACTTGATGTCTTTTTGGGCCTTATTTTGGGTGGAATCAGCATGTATTGGTTGTTTTCCCTGTTCCGAAAAAAACAGAGCAAGGAAATTACTACGCATCAATCCGCCGTTTTATTGGAAAAGATACGCAGTGTCTGCAAGTTAATTTCTGTGGAGGGCGATTTTGCCGAAGTCTACAAGTACGAAAATACACGGGAGCGGTTTATGAGCCTGTTGAGCAGCAAAAAAAAGGCGCTCATCGTCATTAAGGCGAAAGCACAAATTGGGTACGACCTCAATAAAATATTGATGCATGCCGATACTGGCAAAAGGAAGATCATCCTATCCAATTTTCCGGAACCTGAGGTTTTGTCGATTGAGCCCGATTTGGAATTTTATGATATTAAAAACGGACTTTTCAATACCTTTACCCCAGACGATTTGACCAGTCTCAACATCGAGGCAAAAAAGCATATTCGGGAAAAAATACCGGAAAGTGGACTTATGGAGACTGCCAGAAAAGAGGCTTTACAATCGGTTTTGCTCATTGAAAAGATTGTGGAGACCATTGGCTGGAAATTGGATTATACCGCCTTGCATATTTCGGAAAAGGACAAGAGACTACTCGAACAATAAACTTATCAAACTACGGATACAATCACATGAAAACTATTACAACTTTAGTATTTTTGGTACTTACAACCATGGCCTTTGGCCAAACAAAAGAAAACATGAAAGAATTCGATCCTAATTTCAACCACACCGTATTTTTTTGGTTGAAAAATCCAGATAGTCAGGCTGATAGGGATGCCTTTGTAAAGTCCCTGTCAAAATTTTTGGACAATTCCGGGTATGCCAAGACCAAGTTCATAGGGACCCCGCCAAAAGCGAGCAGGGACGTAGTGGATGGTTCCTTTACTTTTTCCCTAATGGTTTCCTTCGAATCTGCCGAGGCACAACAGGCGTACCAGGATGAAGCCCCACATAAACTTTTCATTGAAGAGTCAGAACATCTTTGGGAGAAGGTTATCGTCTACGATTCGGTCGGCATCTAGTATTTCATAGGTGGTTTTTAAGCAAGCTTCAGCCGAAGATGCACAACGTATAGCCCAATTGCACGCTTTAAGTTGGCAGCAAAACTATAGGCAAGCGTTCAGCGCCCATTTTCTGGATAATGAGGTCGTTAAGGATAGGCTTACGGTTTGGAACGAACGTTTCGCGCATCCAAAAGAAAATCAGTTTATTATCATTGCCGAGGAGCAGGGAGAACTTTTAGGCTTTATATGTTCTTACTTTGAGGAAAATCCTGTTTACGGTGCATATCTTGATAATTTACACGTAAGTGCCAATGCTAAGGGCAAAGGCATCGGTACACTATTAATGCAGCAATTGGCGGAGAAGATAAAGGTAAGAAACTACGCAAACGGTTTTTATTTATGGGTGTTGGATGTCAACTATGCGGCCGTTACTTTTTATGATCGTATTGGTGGCCAACGATTTGAAAGTGTGGAAGCGAATGATATTGGGGATAAAACCTTCTCCAAAACCCGATACGTTTGGAGTGATATGGATGCCTTTCTAAAGCTTGTTGCGTCAAAAAAGAGGGGATAGTTTTGTTAGGAGCAAGGAGCAAGGATTGAAAGGTTACAAAAACTATGTCTTCGCAGGATTGCAGTACGAAGTGATTTGTTCAATGCGTGTTGGAATTGTTTTTGTTTAAGGGTATATCTTACTTAGTACAATTTTTTAAATACTGAATATTTTTCAATTGTATTATGTAATGATTATTTTACCAACAACCAACAACCAACAACCAACAACCAACAACCAACAACCAACAACCAACAACCAACAACCAACAACCAACAACCAACAACCAACAACCAACAACCAACAACCAACAACCAACAACCAACAACCAACAACCAACAACCAACAACCAACAACCAACAACCAACAACCAACAACCAACAACCAACAACCAACAACCAACAACCAACAACCAACAACCAACAACCAACAACCAACAACCAACAACCAACAACCAACAACCAACAACCAACAACCAACAACCAACAACCAACAACCAACAACCAACAACCAACAACCAACAACCAACAACCAACAACCAACAACCAACAACCAACAACCAACAACCAACAACCAACAACCAACAACCAACAACCAACAACCAACAACCAACAACCAACAACCAACAACCAACAACCAACAACCAACAACCAACAACCAACAACCAACAACCAACAACCAACAACCAACAACCAACAACCAACAACCAACAACCAACAACCAACAACCAACAACCAACAACCAACAACCAACAACCAACAACCAACAACCAACAACCAACAACCAACAACCAACAACCAACAACCAACAACCAACAACCAATTCAAGATGAACATTGAGGTCTTTCGGGAATACTGTCTATCAAAAAAGGGCGTAACGGAAGGATTTCCATTTGACCAAAAGACCCTCGTTTTCAAGGTCATGGGTAAAATGTTTGCCTTATGTGGTTTGGAACGGGTACCTTCACAAGTGAACCTTAAGTGTGACCCAAATAGAGGGGAGAAATTAAGGGAGCAATACGACGGATTAATCATTCCAGGCTACCATATGAGCAAAATCCATTGGAATACCCTCTTTATAGAACGTTTGCAGCCCAAGTTGGTTTTAGAGCTTACGGACCATTCCTATGATTTGGTGGTGGCCAAGTTCCCAAAAAAGCTTAGGGCGGAGTATGACAATTTATATTAGATGGATTTGGAATTGCAATATATAATAAGAAATTTAAAGGAATGTTTCAATGGGAAGCCATGGTATGGGGTTTCTTTAATGGAGAAGCTTGAAAAAGTGCCGTGGAGCATCGTTAATGAACAAATCTATGGTTCCAAGTCCATTGCGGTTCTAGTCCAACATATTATCAATTGGCGTATTTTCTTGCTTAAAAAGTTGGAGGGTGATGAATCATATGATTTAGTAATAGATAGCTTAGAGGATTGGACACCGGTAATTATAAAAAACGAACCGGAATGGAAAGCTTTGTTGTTGAATTTACAGCGTACTCAAACTGATTTATTGGAAAAATTGATTACTGAAAACGACCATCTTTTAGAGAAGAAGGTTCCAGGCAAAAAATATACTTATGGTCCAATTTTGACCAGTATTTCCCAACATGATATCTACCATTTAGGCCAAATATCCATGTTGGTTTCCCTGCTTAGCGATTGAAACCCTACTTTTGTTGAAATTCAAGAAATTGGCAACTGAATGAGGGACCCCCAATCTTTTTATCAGGAAGAAATAAAATCATACAAGGTGCAATTGGAAATGGTGAAGAAACAATTGCTCGCCTCAAGCACCGTCCGTTTGGTCGTTTTCATGCTTGCTGTATTTGGTGTTTATTTTTTATATGGGAATACCAGGATGGTCCTTGTAGCGATGGTCGTTGCCATTGCTATTTTTCTTTATTTGGTCTCCAGGCATACCGATTTGCAGTACAAAAGAGACAAGCTTAAAAAGCTGATTTTCCTTAACGAAACCGAGATTCAGGCTTTAAACAGGGACTTTAAAAACCTACCTGACGGTTCAGGTTTTAAGGATGACACCCATTTTTACAGTCAGGATATAGACCTTTTTGGAAATGGTTCTTTTTATCAGTATCTGAACAGAAGCAGCCTTCCTGAAGGCGGCCAACTCCTGGCTTTCATACTAAAGGAAAACACTACAGACCGAATTGAAGAAAAGCAGGAGGCGCTGAAGGAATTGGCCCAAATTCCCAAATGGCGACAGGATTTTGCCGCCACCGCGGCTTTGTCGAAGTCGGGAATAACTACCCAGACGGCTTTGCATTGGATTTTAAATTATACACCCTTTGTTCCGGGTATTATGCGATTTTTACCATGGTTGTACACTGGAGGCAGTATCCTGTTTTTTGGCCTATTGCTAATGGGTTTTCTACCCGCATCGGTATTGTTCTACTGGTTGTTGTTGGGACTGTTGATTACAGGTGCCTTTTCCAAAAAAATGACAAAGCTAGTTTCCGGGACAAGTAAGATCCAGTCGATATTTGAGCGCTACAATCGTTTGCTGGCGGCCATCGAAGCACAAAAATTTGAGTCGGCCTTACTAAAGGAAAAACAGGTTGGAATACAGAGCCATGGTAGAAAGACTTCGGCAGTGCTAAGGGAATTCGCTGGTTTACTGTCGGATTTGGACCAAAACAACAACCTGTTATACCTCATTTTTGGAAACGGCTTGTTTCTAAGGGGCCTATTTACGGCATTTAGGGTTGAAAAGTGGATTTCTGAACACAAGGAATCTATGGGTGTTTGGTTCGATTGTATCGCCTTTTTCGATGCCCACAACAGCTTGGCGAATTTTGTCTTTAACCATCCGGGATATACATTTCCAATTCTTAAGGAAAACGAAATATGCATTAGATCAAAGCAGGCGGGACATCCTTTGCTGGACCCCAAAAAATGTGTGGTTAATGACTACGTGATTGATCGAACGGATTTCTTTATCATCACCGGCGCCAATATGGCCGGCAAAAGCACCTTTTTGAGAACCGTTTCCTTGCAGATAGTGATGGCCAACATCGGGCTGCCCGTATGTGCGGCATCCATGGAATATAATCCCATAAAATTGATAACCAGCATGCGTACATCGGATTCCTTGACCGATGAAGCCTCCTATTTCTTTTCGGAATTAAAAAGATTGAAGTTCATTGTAGACGAAATTCAAAAGGAAAATTATTTTGTTGTTTTGGATGAGATTCTCAAAGGAACGAATAGTAAGGATAAGGCAATTGGGTCCAGAAAATTCGTGGAGCGATTGGTATCCTCAGGAGCATCGGGAATTATAGCCACCCATGATCTTAGTTTGTGCGAAGTGGCCCAGGAACTGCCACAAATTAAAAACTACTATTTTGATGCGGAGATAATTGATGACGAGCTTCATTTTGACTATACTTTTAAGAAGGGCATTTGTCAAAATATGAACGCATCCTTTCTATTGCGAAAAATGGACATCATCCAAGAATAGCGTACTTATTGTAGGATAGACCAATTCCATAGCGCAAATTTGAACGGAACTTTTATTTGTCCATAGTTTATTCCCATTCATCTACAGTATTTAGACCATTCATCTTTAACTGCACCATAGCATTGGGAACGGTTGCTACATTTGTTATCAAATCAAACGACAATTACAATGAAAAAAGGCAATAAACTCAGAAAATCCCTCGGCTATTTGGAAGTCTCAAAAACGCTAAAAATTTATCAGATCTGTGATGTGGTCATCAACGGAAAGGAAATAATCGTTAGTACAAGAACGCCAGTAGCCCCTTAAAAGAAAACTACAACAGGTAGTTTCCCCCGAGTCTTTAAAAGCCGATATGCGTATCGGCTTTTTCTCTATTTCTCTTGAGACGGGGTAATTTATTTAATCGATTCAAATCGTATAAGTAAGAAAATACTGTCAACTACTTTATAGGTAATGGCAACGATATGCCATGGGTTTACAACAAAACAGAACCAAAAGGTAATATAAATCTTACATTTCGTTATTAAATAAACCTACAAATGTAATGTTATGGAAATTTTAGTCATAGACGACAAGCAGTCTCTAAGTGAGCTTGTTGCACAATTCTTAGGCCAATCCTACAAAGTTACTACGAAAGAAAATGGATTGGAAGCCCTTACTTGGTTGCAAAAGGGAAATTTGCCCGACTTGATAATTACAGACTTGGAGATGCCTGAAATGGATGGTTTTCAGTTGATTGAAAAGGTAAAGGGTTCTGGACTGTTTTCGGACATTCCCATCATTGTGCTCAGCTGTCGTGAGAGCAGTGCCGATCGTATTAAATGCCTTCGCCTAGGGGCACAGGATTATATGGTAAAACCTTTTAATCCGGAAGAACTATTGATACGTGTTGATAAACTGATAATGCAGTAAGAATGGAGGTTACTACGGACAGGACTACGGTTTTACTATACATAGGTAGCTATGAGGTGTTGATGAAGGAAATCCATAAAAAGGAAAATGGAACCGCCATCCACATGGTAGATAGCGTTGAAAAGGCCATAAAATGGATCCATGGCCAAGGGAGTTATAAGGACAAAAAGTGGAGCCTTTCCCATAACGCCATAGATGCCATTTTGTGTGATTTTGGATTGTACGACGACGGTATGGTCGCCTTTAAGGAATATGTTACGGATACTTTTGATCCGGAACAGAAAATTCCCTTTATCCTTTTGGGCAAGGCATTGGGCAAAAGAGAAAAACAATTGGCCATAGAACATGGCTTCGATGATTTTTTCGTCTATCCCTTGGGTATGCAACAGATTCTGGAGCGGGTTTCCTTTTTAAGGGAACTAAAGTCAAATCTTTTACAAAATAAAATATCCACCAATAAAAGCTCCAAAAGATATAAGATCGGGTTTTGGAAACGTAGTTTTGACATCGTTCTCGCCGGGACCGTGCTACTCCTTGCGGCTCCGTTTCTGCTCTTGGTTATTATGGCCATTCGACTGGAATCCAAAGGGAAGGTGTATTATATCTCAAAGAGGGTAGGTACGGGCTACAAGATCTTCAATTTTCTAAAGTTGAGGTCCATGTATCCGGATGCCGATAAGCGCTTGAAGGAATTCCAACACCTGAACCAGTATGTACACGAGGATTCGAAGGATGAGGATGCGTACTTGGAGGAGATCACCCTTTCCAACGGAATCAAACTCTACGGCGATGATTCAGAAATAGAGGAACTTGCCTTTAATGAGAAGAAACGAAAGCAGACGGACAGTGCCTTTGTAAAGTTCGATAACGACCCGCGGATCACCAAGGTGGGAAAGATCATCCGGAAATTGAGTATCGATGAACTTCCGCAATTGATCAACGTACTCAGGGGCGATATGTCCATCGTTGGGAACAGGCCCCTGCCACTGTACGAGGCGGAAATGTTGACCACGGACGAGTGGACGGAGCGTTTTAATGGTCCGGCCGGAATTACGGGCCTCTGGCAAGTAGAGGCGCGCGGAAGAACATCAAAGATGTCCCCTGAGGAACGCAAACAATTGGATGTAAAATATGTGGAATACGCCAACAGCAAGCGGGCCTTTTTATATGACATGTGGATCATATTTAGAACCTTCCGGGCCGTATTCCAAAAGGAAAATGTCTAACTATCCTTAGAAAACCCTAAAATCTTACCTCATAACATAAATAGGAACCAAACAGGATGAATCAAAACATAACAGCATGGCATTACGAATAGAAGACAAAGACGGACTTTTTGAAATAAGCGGTAGGGTAACGTCCCAGAATCTGGGCATTTTAAGAACCTACTTCCAGGCAATTTTGGAGAAATCTGAAAAACTCTTGGTTAGCATTGAGAAAGTGACGGAGATGGACTCGTCCGCCGCACACTTTTTTGAGCGGTTTTATAGGGAAGTGGCCAGTGACAATAAGATAATCCACATTATCGGTAGGCACAATTCCAATATCTCAAAAATCATGCACACCACCAAAACGGACTATATTCTTAGTACCGATAGGGTTTAATAACCGCTATTCCCATGAACGTTACGGATTATAAAAAATATTTTGGAAAGCTTCCAGAAGACCTTTCCCCTGCGGATTTGAATCACATAACCCGCTACTTTGAGCTTCTTAGCAAGGTGGAGCAGCCCATGGCCAGTCTTTTGATTCCTGTTTTTAGGGCCAAGGAAACCTTAATGGCCCATATGTTTTCCCTTTCCAAGCTAAAGACCATTTTGCCGTACGAGGTCATTTTTATAGACAACAATGCGGATGTTGCCACAAAGGACATTTTGAAAACAGTAGGTGCAAAAGTAGTCCATGAAAAAAATCAGGGAATCACGCATGCCAGACAAAAGGGTTTGGAGGAGGCGAAGGGAGAAATTGTCTGTACCATGGACCCGGATAGTATTTACGATCCGTATTATATTGACAAAATGGTTTTGCCCTTTTATGAGCATCCCAAGTTGGTATTATGCTATTCCATATCACAAAGCTACCAACAGGATTTTCAGCTCCCTTTGAAGATGTGGCTAAGGAATTGGGCAAAAGTGCACTATTTCAGGACCAAACTTTCCCTTGGATTTTCCTCAAGGATAAAGCATATACGTGCTGTGGCCATGGCGTATCGAAGGGAAACCATGGTAAAATTTGGCTACAATACAGATTTAAAAGTAGTATCCGGTTGCGATGATGGTATGGTAGCTATCGCCTTGAACAACTCCGGTAAATTCAAATACGTACCCATATCGGTCCACACGGCCTTACCACCGGCCAGGGAACCGGGTAGGCCCTTTCCATTTTGCAACGATAGATTTTACCCCCAAAACGAAACAGTAAGGACCACTCTAAAAGCCTTGGAAATTGAAACTACCCTATAATACTATAATTGCTGATTTTGATAGGAAGCGTACCGCGCAGTTTCTGCGCCGTACCCTTCCCTATATATTTTTATTGATGGTGAGAATGGCAATGGCCCAGGATATCAATGACTTCATAGCCAATGGTCTCGAGGTTAACGACATCAGCAAAAAACTACCCCCTTTGGATTCTTTGGTCGTGATGGCCAAGGAGCATTCCCCTTTTTTAAAGGTGACCCTCAACGAACAGCAATACAGGGATGGCGTTGTTTCCTTTGAACAACGTGCCTGGTTACAGTATATCAATCTGGAGGCCGGATACAACTACGGTATTTTTGACAACCTGAGCAATTCCCAAATTGCGGGCGATCCCCAAAGTCAGGCCTTGTTTTCGACAGAGCAGAGCAGGTATCAGCTTGGTGTATCGGTTCGTTTACCCCTATCGGCGATCATCAATAGAAGGGCCAAAATTTTAAGTGCCAAGGGCGAGGCGGAAAAGGCACGCTATGAAACCGAAGTGGCGGAAATGGAACTGGAACAACAGGTCACCATACTTTACAACGACTTGTTGAAAATTCACCGCATGTTCTTTCTGGCCAATGCCATTGTGGACACTTTTAGGGTACAGTCCCTAAGGGCGGAAAAGGACTTCGCCAACGGGGTCATCTCGGTTACGGAGTACACCCGTTTACAGCAAATGATGAACCAGGCATCCATGAATTACGAACTACAACGCTCCGATTTTGTGGCCGCGGTCATGGCATTGGAAAATATTACAGGAGCGGATTTTGATATATAATGAAGTTTAACCTACTTTTTTTCGTCCGTCTTTTAATGAGGCACATAGGCCTCCTGATCGGTATGCCCATTATTTTGGCGACCATGGTATTCTATTTGACCATGGACCAACCCAAGACCTATGATTCCAAAGCAAGGGTGTATACGGGAATCGCATCAGGTTCCACCATAGAATTGGAGGACACCAAAATAGATTTTAGGGCGGCCAATACCGCCTATGACAACCTGTTGAACCTCATTAAGGCAAGGACCACGATTGAAGCGGTAGGACTCCATCTTTTTGCCCAGCACATGGCTTTGGGCGAATCCAACCCTAAAATTATTTCCGCGGAAAAATATGAATCCCTTTTGGAGGAAGTTCCACGGGAAGTCAAGGACCTGGTGGTAAAGGGCGACGTGGAAAAAACCTTGGAGAACTTTGTCGCCTTGAAGGATTCCGGCCATTCCAACTATATCTACAAGCTAATAAATTTGGATCATCCGGATTATAGCATCGAAAAAATATCGGGAAAAGTAGGTCTTAATAGGATATCCAATAGTGATTTTGTTGATATCCAATATGAATCCGATGATGCGGCCATTTGTCAGAATACGTTGTTGATATTGTGCGAGGTCTTTGTAAAGCTAAATGCCGATATCAAGGTAAACCAGTCCGATGCAGTTGTGAAATATTTTGAGGGGCAGCTCAACAATTCTACAGTCCATTTAAAGGAGGCGGAAGATGAGTTGCTTGATTTCAATAGGACACATAATATTTTTAATTACAACGAACAGACCAAGCACATAGCTGCGGAGAAAGAGGAATTTGAGATAAAGTATTTTGAAATATATAGAAAGTTCCATGCATCCAAGGCCATTTTGGATGAATTGGAGTCCAAGTTGGCCACCCATGAAAAAAAGCGGATCGCCAGTGAGAACATCATGGAACTCCGCAAGAAACTCTCCCTTTTGAATTTTGAGATATCCATGGGCAGTCTGGGTATGAAAAAAGATTCCACTTTGTCTGCATCGGATTCCAACAGGATGACCGATAAAATGAAAGAGGTGGCGGAAATTGAGGCAAAACTTTCCTCACAGGTAGAAGATCTCTATCAAACCGATTACGACAATAAAAGTGTGGCATCCACAAATATTCTGGCAACCTGGTTACAGAATACTATCGAATACGAAGGGTACAACGCGCAATTACAGGTAATGGAGCAAAAGCGCCTTGAGTTTGAGGAGCTTTACAAGAAATTTTCGCCCCTGGGAGCGACCATGAAGCGCTTGGAACGGAAAATCGACATTGCGGAGCGGGAATACCTAAGCTTGTTGCACAGTTTGGGATTGGCCAAATTGAAACAGCAGAATGTGGAGCTAAAATCCAACATAAAACTTACCGAAGTTCCCTATTATCCCATAAACCCAAAACCAAGCAAGCGAATGATGCTGGTAGCGGTTGCAGGAATTGTAGGTTTTTTACTGGTCGTTATTGTCATCTTCCTGTTGGAATTTTTAGACAGTAATATCAATACGGCGGCGAGGGCGGAGGATAAGATAGAACTCAGTGTATCCTCCATTTTTCCGGTCATCAACTTGGAGGATAAAGGTATTGACTATGCGTTTATTCAAAACAAGGCCGTTAATGCGATATCCCGGAACGTTTTGTTGAACCAGTACAAAAAATCCGAAATGGAGAAGCCTGTGGTCAATATGTTGTTCTCCACCCAAGAGCATGAAGGCAAGTCCTTTATCTGCAAGAATTTGATTACCAAGCTCTGTGAACTGGATTATAAGGTGTTGCATATCACATATGATGTACAGGACTTGGGAATTCAAAGCAAATACTATCAAAAAATCACCTATCCGGTGAACGACAGGTTGTACAAGATTTCGGAAATCCATGAATTCGATAGCGAGGATTCCATTCAGGATTATTCCTTGTTCGATTTTGTGGTATTGGAGATTCCCGGAATCATAAAGAACCCGTTTCCAGTGAAATTGGCCTCTACCATGGACTATACCTTTTTGGTCACCCGTGCAAATCGCGCATGGAGCGAAGCGGATAAAAATGCGCTTAGGCTCTTTAAAGAGGCCACTACAGGGCCGGAACCTACCATTATTCTTAACGGTGTTAAGGTCTTGGAAATGGAGACCGTCCTAGGGGAGCTGCCCAAAAAGCGGTCCTTGTTCAGAAAATTTATGAAACAGGTAGTTCAGTTCCGGTTTTTCAACAAAAGATCCATCGCCTAATGATACGTAAACTATTAAAATTGGGAAGGGAAAAAAACCTTGCTTCGTTGTTGTCCAACGTAAGCGTGGCTTTTTCCGGTCTCTTGAGTTTTGTGTTGTTGACACGGCAATTGCCAAAGGAGTCCTTTGGGGATTGGGTGCTTTTTATCACCTTGGCGACTTTTGTGGATCTATTGCGGTTTGGACTTACCAGAACTGCTGCCGTTAGGGAGCTTTCCGGTGCCGATGAACTATTGAGAAAACGGCTGTTGGGCGCTACCTTCCGGATAAACCTAGCACTTGTACTCGGTATTTCGGTGCTATGCTGGAGCTTTCTTTTTCTTGTGAAAATAGGGCAAATTCAACTTGCCCAGGGCTACTATCTATTTCTTGTTTGGTATCCCTTATTGGCCTTTGCAAATTTAAGTTGGAACAATGCCTTGGCCCTTTTTCAGGCAGAACAGAATTTTAGAAGGATGATGTACATACGTTTGTCCAATGTGGTTCTGTTCTTGATATTCCTTGTTTTCAACTATTGGTTTTTCCATTATGGCCTTACCGCGATTATTGTGGTGAACATCGCGGTGAACTTTATTTCCGGCGTGGCGTGTACCCTAAAAAAGTGGGACGGACTCTTTTTCCTGGGCTATGCCCGGAGGGATGTTGAAAGACGCTTGGTGAATTTTGGGAAATATTCCATGGGAACCCTAATCAGTTCTAGTTTATTAAAAAGTGCGGATACTTTTATTATCGGCCTTAGTCCTTTTTTGGGCTCCGCCGGAATTGCCATGTATGCCATCCCACTTAAATTAACCGATTTACTGGGTATTCCCCTGCATAGTTTTTCCATGACGGCCTATCCCAGGATGTCCAAAAAATGTTTGGAAGGCGATATTTTAGGTGCCCGAAGTATTTTTTACACCTATTCCGGGGCAGTGACCTTATTGTTCCTTCCCGTGGCACTTGTTAGTTTCGTATTCGCGGAAGAATTGATCTTGCTACTGGGAGGTACGGAATACAAGGAATCCCTTCACTTATTGGCCGTTATTTTTAGGGTGTTTACCGTGTATGTCCTGTTATTGCCCATTGACCGTTTTACGGGGGTTTTATTGGACAGTTTGAACAAACCCAAATACAACCTTTATAAAGTATTGTTCATGGCTTCGGCCAATATTTTGGTGGATTTGTTGGCCGTCTTCGTTTTCAAAAGTTTGATTGCCGTTGCCATTGGCACTGTGTTTTTCACGCTCTTGGGTATCTTTCTCGGGTTCTTTTATGTACGAAGGGAGCTTCAGATTCATATCAGGGAAATGTTTTTGGAGAGCATCCTTTTCGTAAAAAAATTAAAATCCAATTGGGCGCCATGAATCCGTTTTTAACCACACATGGTCCTGATCACTTGAGGAAGCCCTTGCCAGTGGCATTGCTGCTTTCCGTGATATTGATAACCTCCTACCTAACGGCAACAAAGGGTATCGTGGCCACTTTGGCCGTTCTGGTACTGCCTTTGGTCGCCATGTATGTGGGTGCGCTGTTCGTAAATCCAAGAATCGGTATCATCACCATACTCATTTTCAACTTTTTTGTATTGGGTATCGGCAGGTATATTCCCATGACCTGGGGACTGCTCATGGATGGCATCATGGTGCTCATGTACCTTTCCTTGTTCTTTAAGGCCTTTAAAATAAAGGTTCCTTGGAGTAGGGCAAGTTCCCAACTGACGTTGTTGGTGTCCGTTTGGTTCGGTTACGCCGTGCTACAGATCGTAAATCCCGAAGCTGTAAGTGTGGCGGCCTGGTTTTATGCCATGCGAGGTTTGGCCCTTTACCAATGGTTGTTCGTTCCCTTGGTCTTTATATTGTTCAATAAGCATAAGGACTTGCATGTGTTCTTTATCATCTGGGGCGTACTTTCCTTTATGGCCACCCTCAAAGGGATGCAACAGCTCATCTTTGGGGTGGACAAGTGGGAACAGGCCTGGTTGGACGCCGGTGGCGACGTGACCCATATCCTTTTCGGGAAATTGCGCATCTTTTCCTTTTATTCCGATGCTGGCCAATTCGGTGCCTCGCAGGGGCATACGGGTGTTGTATTCGGTATTTTGGCGCTCTTTGCCAAAAACAGGAAGTTTCAGCTTTTTTGTGGGGTGGTGGCCATGGCCGGACTCATTGGAATGATGATATCCGGAACGCGCGGGGCCATTGCGGTTCCTGCTATGGGGGGCGTTATGTTCATTCTGGTGCGAAAGCACATGCCCAGTATCATCATGGGGGTGCTTATGGGTATTGGGGTGTTCGTTTTTTTCAAGTACACCACCATTGGAAACGATAATGACCAGATACGGCGTATGCGTACTGCCTTCGACCCCAATGACGCATCCTTGGAAATGCGTAGGATAAATCAGGAAAAGCTCAGGGGCTATTTGGCCACAAGACCCTTGGGTGGGGGTATCGGCTCCACGGGAAATTGGGGCAAGCGCTTTTCCCCAAATACCTTTTTGGCCAACACGGCAACGGATAGCTGGTTTGTGGCCGTTTGGGCGGATACCGGTGTTGTGGGACTGTATCTTCATCTGTTCATTCTCTTTTTCATTTTGGTGACCGGTGCCTATAATGTGATGTACAAGATCAGGGACGTCTGGCTCAAAGGCCAGATAACGGCCTTGGTCTGTGGGATGGCGGGTATTATGTTGGCATCCTACGGCAATGGGGTTTTTGGACAGTTTCCAACGTGTATCTTGATGTATACGGGCATGGTATTTATGTTCATAGCCCCCAAAATGGATAGAAAAATCTTGGAGGAGAAGGGGTTGTTGGAGAACGAGGAGGCTATAGAGAAAAAGGCCCTTGCGGCTTAACCAGTAAAACGAATTGCTCGAATATGGCAAACGACCATTCGTCGACAGTAACATAAAAAAAATAGATGGGCCCTGTATTTTCGAAGTCGGAAAGCGGGCTATATGAAAATTACCTCGGGGCAAGCCCATGAGGCATTCTTTGAAAACGAACCTTTAATTTCGAGGCAATCCTAGGGTAATAAACCCTTTGGCGATGCCCATAAAACCAATTTTCCCATGAACAATAACCTACCTCTTGTTTCCATCATTACCGTGAACTACAATGAATCACGGGTAACGATGGATCTTTTGGAATCCTTGAGGAACCTTTCGTACAAAAATGTGGAGGTCATTGTGGTGGACAATGCTTCGCCAAATGACGATCCGTCCATAATCAAGAAGACCTTCCCAGAAATTATGTTGATCGAGAGCGATGAAAACCTAGGTTTTGCAGGCGGAAATAACCTTGGGGTGAAAGCGGCGAAAGGAGACTATCTTCTGTTCATCAACAACGATACCATAGTACCGGAACACTTTTTGGAGCCTTTGGTGGAAACGTTACAAAAGGATACGACCATTGGTATGGTAAGCCCCAAGATCAAATTTCATTGGGACCCCAGTAAGATCCAATATGCCGGATATACGCCCATGAACAAATGGACGATTAGGAACCATAGCATTGGGTATCATCAGACCGATGATGGAAGCTATGACAGCGAAGGGGAAACAGCCTCCATTCACGGAGCGGCCATGATGGTGCCCAGACACGTGATCGAAGAAGTAGGCATGATGAACGAAATGTATTTCCTGTACTATGAGGAACATGACTGGGCCGAAATGATAAAAAGGGCGGGATATTCCATTTATTATCAACCAAAGTCATATATCCTACATAAGGAATCATTGTCCACGGGTAAGAACAGTCCACTAAAAACATACTATATCGCAAGGAATAGGATAGTCTTTGCCAGAAGAAATTTTTCTTCCAAATATCTATGGTTCAGCATGCTGTTTCAGACCGTGGTGTCCATTCCCAAAAATCTTATCACATTTCTATTAAAAGGTCAATTTGAACATTTGAAGGCATTTTTTAGTGCCATTTATTGGAATCTGACACATTTCAAGTTATCAAAATAGGAGTTGTTAGGTCGTATAAAATCCTGAAATCTTAAATAGATAATAAAAAAGTATTCACCACATATTGGGGTGGTTATACAACATATATTATTTCTTCAAAAAATGTAAGAATATATTTACAATATATAATCAATTCAAACAAAATGAAAATAACAGTAGTTGGTACAGGGTACGTAGGTTTGGTTACGGGTACCTGTTTTGCAGAAACCGGAATCGATGTTACCTGTGTGGACATTGATAAGAAAAAAGTTCAGATGCTTTTAAATGGAGAGGTTCCCATTTATGAACCGGGTCTGGATAATTTATTGGCAAGAAACTTAGAAAAGGGTAGGATAACCTTTACTACCAGTTTGGCCAAGGGTATACAGGGCAGTGATGCTGTTTTTATAGCTGTGGGAACACCACCGGATGAAGATGGTAGTGCCGATTTAAAGTATGTTCTTGGCGTTGCCAGGGAAATTGGCCAGCACATGGACGACTACAAAGTGATTATTACAAAAAGTACCGTTCCCGTTGGAACTTCCTTTAAAGTGAAAAAAGCGGTACAGGAGGAATTGGACAAGCGTAAAGTGGACATACCCTTTGATGTAGCCTCCAATCCAGAATTCTTAAAAGAGGGTAGCGCTGTGGATGATTTCTTGAAACCGGACAGAATTGTTGTTGGAATAGAAAACGATCGCGCTCAAAAGACCATGAAAAGATTATATAAACCATTCTTGATGAACGGTCACCCCTTGTTGTTTATGGATATATTTTCATCAGAGATGACAAAGTATGCCGCAAACTCCATGCTGGCGACCAAAATCAGCTTCATGAACGATATTGCCAACCTTTGCGAACTGGTCGGGGCCAATGTGGACTTGGTTCGCAAGGGCATTGGTTCAGATGCGCGCATCGGTAATAAATTCATCTATCCGGGTACGGGATATGGCGGTAGCTGTTTCCCCAAGGATGTTCAGGCTTTGATTAGAACGGCCGATGAACATGGGCATTCCCTAGAGGTCCTAAAAGCCGTTGAAAACGTTAATTATAGACAAAAATCCAAATTGGTGGAAAAAATAAAAGGTCATTTAGGAACCAATTTGAATGGCAAGCAATTTGGAATCTGGGGTCTTTCCTTTAAGCCAAAAACGGATGATATGCGCGAAGCACCATCTTTGGTTATCATAGAACAGTTAAAGGCCATGGGTGCCCAGGTACGTGTATACGATCCGGTTGCCATGGAGGAGGCCAAACATAGTTTGGGCGAAACCGTTGTCTATGCCAAGGACGAATACGATGCCTGTATAGAGGTAGATGCATTGATTTTGGTGACCGAATGGTCAGAATTTAGGATGCCCAATTTTAGGATCTTGGAGAAGATTATGAACCAAAAGCTCATTTTTGACGGAAGAAACGTATACGACCCAGAAGAAATGCGGGAGCTTGGATTCCAATATTACAGTATTGGTAGAGAAACAATCAACAATCAGCAGGAACAGCCCGTACAAGTAAAAAAGGCTGTCTAGTAGACCTCGAACCTTTATAAAAGATAAAAAACAACAGATGAAAAGAATATTGGTAACCGGCGGGGCGGGATTTGTAGGCTCGCACCTTTGTGAACGCCTATTGAACGAAGGTAACGAGGTGGTCTGCATGGACAACTACTTTACGGGTAGAAAGAGCAAGATCGTACACCTAATGGACAATCCCTATTTTGAGCTTATACGGCATGATGTAACCCTGCCCTATTTTATCGAAGTGGATGAAATCTATAATTTGGCGTGTCCGGCTTCTCCGGTGCATTATCAGCATAACCCCATTAAGACCATAAAGACATCGGTTTTAGGTGCTATCAATATGTTGGGCTTGGCCAAACGTATCAATGCCAAAATATTACAGGCTTCTACCAGTGAGGTATATGGCGATCCGGAAATACATCCGCAGCCAGAAAACTACTGGGGCCATGTAAATCCAATAGGGATCCGTTCCTGCTATGATGAAGGGAAACGATGTGCGGAGTCCCTGTTCATCAATTACCACCATTCCAATGACGTCTTAGTAAAGATCATTCGCATCTTTAATACCTACGGACCCAGAATGGAACCGGACGATGGTAGGGTGGTTTCCAACTTTATCATGCAGGCCCTTCAGGGCAAGGACATTACCGTCTTTGGCGAAGGCACCCAGACCCGAAGCTTTCAATATGTAAGCGACCTGGTTGATGGAATGATAAAAATGATGGATACCGATGACGATTTTATCGGACCCATAAACATTGGGAATCCCGGTGAGTTCACCATGCTGGAACTCGCCCAAAATATCATAGAAATTACTGGTTCAAAATCAAAGATCATTCACCTGCCATTACCATCGGATGATCCCATGCAACGCAAACCAGACATTTCCCTGGCCAAAGAAAAACTAAAGGACTGGGAACCTTCTGTCGACCTAAAATCCGGTTTGATTAAAACGATCGAGTATTTTGATAATATGTTGCAGGACCAATCCATAAAGGCATTGGTGAATTCCTAAGTAGCCCCTCAATATGGATGTTCTTAGAATCATAGCGTACATTTTGGAGGTGCTTTTGATCGCCTACTTCGGCTTTGCTTCCCTCTACGTGTTCATTTTTGCCTTCGCGGGTGTCTTTAAGGCCCCAAAACGGGCCAGGATCATGAACCGGGAACGGAAATTTGCCGTGCTCATTCCTGGGTATAAGGAGGACAATGTCATTGTGGAGGTGGCCAAAAGTGCGCTGGAGCAGGAATATCCAAAGGACCTATTCGAGGTGGTGGTCATTGCGGATTCCTTCAAAAGGACCACATTGGAGGCGCTCCAAAAACTGCCCATAACCGTTTTGGAAGTTTCGTTTGAAAAAAGCACCAAGTCCAAGGCACTCAATAAGGCCATGGAGCTTTTGGGAGACGATTATCAAGTGGCCCTTGTATTGGATGCGGATAACATCATGGAACGGGATTTCATCGGTAAAGTGAACGATGCCTTTAACAAAGGATATAAGGTAGTCCAAGGGCATCGTGTGGCCAAAAACACCAACACGGCCTTTGCCGTTTTGGATGCCATAAGTGAAGAAGTGAACAACCATATCTTCCGAAAGGGACACCGGGTTTTGGGACTTTCTTCCGCCTTGATCGGTTCCGGGATGGCCTTTGATTTTCATTTTTTCAAAAAGACCATGGCACAGGTAAATGCCGTGGGCGGGTTTGATAAGGAGCTGGAATTGAAGTTACTCAAGGACAGAAATACCATTGAATATTTGGCGGATGCCTACGTATTGGACGAAAAAGTCCAAAAGACCGATGTTTTCTCCAATCAAAGAAAGCGATGGCTTTCGGCTCAATTTGTGTATTTCGGGCGTTTCGCCGCCTCGGGGCTCAAGGAATTATTTTTAAGGGGGAATGTCGATTTTGCCGATAAGGTCTATCAAATGGTTTCCCCACCCCGAATATTATTGTTGGGCATGGTGGTACTCATCACCATGGGTTATTTGTTGTTCGATGTGTTCTTTGAGGCTTCAAGGCTGTTGGTGTCGCCCTTGGCGTGGTACCTGATTTTTGGGATGACGGTTCTTTCATTTTTGTTGGCCATACCCCAAAAATTTTATAACGCGGCCACATTGCGGGCCATTTGGACCCTACCCAAGGCATTTGGGGTCATGTTCCTTTCGCTTTTTAAGCTAAAGGGCGCCAACAAGAAATTTATTCATACCCAGCACGGGACCATAAAAAGCAATTAATTAAAGATGAAGATAGGGATTGAAGGCCAGCGACTTTTCAGGGAAAAGAAGCATGGAATGGACATGGTGGCGTTGGAGCTGATCAAGAACCTCCAGAAATTGGATACGGAGAACGAATATGTGATTTTCGTAAAACCAGATGCGGACCATACCTGCATTCCGGAAGCTCCCAATTTTGAGGTCGTGGAACTTAAATCCCAGTTTGGATACCCGGGATGGGAACAGATTGAATTGCCCAAAGCGGCGGAACGAGAGGGTTGTGATATCCTCCATTGTACCAGCAATACAGGACCTATTAACAGTAAAATCCCTGTAGTGACCACACTGCACGATATCATTTACCTGGAAAACATCAGTATTTTGAATAGGGCTGGTACTTGGTATCAGAAATTAGGGAATATGTATCGGCGTTTTGTGGTGCCATCCGTAGTGAGACAAAGTAAAAAGGTCATAACGGTTTCCAACTATGAAAGAAAACGGATTCAGGAATACTTCGGATTTAACGATGAAAAGCTATGCGCCGTTTACAATGGGGTAGGGCAACATTTTAAGAAGATAACCAACGGTACGGAACTGCAGCAGGTAAAGATGGATTACGGTTTACCCGATAAATTCTTTTTCTTTTTGGGCAATACGGACCCCAAAAAAAATACTCCGGGGGTGATTGAGGCTTTTTCCGACTTTAACGATAGGTACCCCAATACCTATACCTTGGTAATGTTGGACTACGAGGAGCGTGCCTTGCAAAAAATATTGGATACCCTTGGCCGGCCGGAACTTCGCAAAAGAATCCATTTGACCGGATATGTTCCCAACGACAAATTACCGGCGCTCATTAGTCAGTGTACCGTGTTTTTATATCCATCATTACGGGAGAGCTTTGGAATTCCCATTTTGGAGGGGATGGCCTGTGGAGTGCCCGTAATTACCTCCAATACCTCATCCATGCCGGAAATTGCCGGGGAGGATGCGGCCTTGATAGTCAATCCCTTGCATCCATGGGAAATTACCGAAGCCATAGAAATGCTGGTTCAGGATAGGCAGTTGGCGGCAATGTTGGCCGAAAAAGGTATCGAACGTGCCGCAAAATTCTCGTGGCGTACGATGGCATCGGAGGTACTGGCCATTTACCACGAAGTATATCAGGAAGTATATCAAGAAAATAAAAACGTGATTGTGCAATGATCAAGGGAAGGGATATTGTAGTGATAGGCATACAGGCCTGGGATATCGAAATCGGCAGTAATTGTAAGAACATTGCGACCGAGTTTGCCCGGTATAACAGAGTGCTCTATGTAAATCCACCTTTGGACCGTGCCACGCTAAAAAGAGAGGCAAATACGGAAAAGGTGATGAAACGGATACAGATACAAAAAGGCTTGCAGAAAGATTTGGTATCCATAGGGGAGAACCTCTGGAACCTCTACCCTAAAAATAGGATCGAATCCATAAACTGGTTGCCCTCACATTCCCTGTTCAAAGTCTTGAACAAGAGGAACAACAGATTGTTTGCGAAGAACATACGTTCCGCCATGGAACGCCTCGACTTTAAGGATGTTTTGCTTTTCAACGACAGCTCCATGTTCTTGGGCTTTCACCTCAAGGAGCTATTGCCCATAAGTTTCTATACTTACTATATGCGCGATTATCTGATAAAAGTACCCTATTGGAAAAGGCATGGCGAGCGTATGGAACCCCAGCTTATAAAAAAGGCCGATGTTGTCGTGAACAATTCTACGCTTTATGCGGAATATGGGGCCAAGTTCAACAAAAACAGTTTTATGGTGGGACAAGGCTGCGATTTGTCCCTCTTCAACGATGAAGGAAACAACATACCTATCCCAGCGGAGTTCACCAATATTCCCAGGCCTATTATTGGTTATGTGGGCTATTTGACGGGAATGCGCTTGGATATTGGTTTGTTGGAATACATGGCCCAAAAGAATAAGGATTGGAGCATTGTATTGGTAGGACCTGAGGACGAAGCCTTTCGCAATAGTGCCTTGCACGAAATGGACAATGTATATTTTCTAGGAAGTAAGGACTCCAAAGAACTACCTGCATACGTGAAAGGTTTCGATATTGCCATGAACCCACAGGTGGTCAATGATTGGACCATTGGAAACTACCCTAGAAAGATCGATGAGTACCTGGCCATGGGGAAACCTGTGTTGGCTACCCACACCAAGGCGATGGAGATGTTCCAGAACCATGTGTATCTAGCGGAAACAAAAGAGGATTACATAGCCTTGGCACAAAGGGCGTTGAAAGAAAATTCATCGGAACTCATAAAATCCAGAATAGCGTTTGCCAAAAGCCATACGTGGGAAAATAATGTAGGGGCCATCTATGAGGCCATTCAAAAATCGGCTTGATTATGGGACTAAAGGACAGCATAAAACAAAATACATCATTAAAGAGATTAGTGCATTGGGCCCTTGTGCCCGGGGGACAGGCAAGGCCTAGATTATGGGTGCAGTGGTTCGTAAACCCCTTTTACCATAAAAAGGGAAAGGGAGCCAAAATTCGTCGGCGTACCCGTATGGACGTACTTCCCTGGAACCGATTTGAATTGGGCAGAAACTCCACCGTTGAGGATTTCACCACCATTAATAACGGTGTGGGGCATGTGATCATTGGAGACAACACCCGTATCGGGTTGGGGAATACCCTTATTGGTCCGGTTAGTATTGCCAACGATGTTCGATTGGCGCAGAATGTGGTGCTTTCCGGATTGAACCATAATTATGAGGATGTTACACGCCCAATTCATGAACAGGGGGTTTCCACCTCGCTGATTCGCATAAAAGAGGCCTCCTGGATCGGTGCGAACGTTACCATTGTGGCCGGCGTAACCGTAGGAAGGCACTGTATCATCGCAGGAGGAAGCGTGGTTACCAAGGACATCCCGCCCTTTTCCGTAGCTGTGGGTAACCCGGCACGGGTCATCAAACAATACAACCATCTCACCGGAGCCTGGGAATCGGTGGTGAAAAAACAATCAATAGCTATTTAAAAACAGGGATTATGTCAGTACTGGAAGTTTTATTTTGGATTGCCCTTTTCGTTATTTTTTATTCCTATCTGGGCTATGGAATGTTGCTGTTCGCGATCATTAAAGTACGTAGGCTCTTGGGCCTGGACAAAAAGTTTACGGGTAACGAGGACTACGAGCCAGAGGTAACCTTGTTCGTGGCGGCCTATAATGAAAAGGACTATCTGGATGCCAAGGTCAACAATTCCAAAAGCTTGAACTATCCACAAAACAAGATAAAACAACTCTGGGTGACCGATGGTTCCAACGATGGCACACCGGATCAATTAAAAAAATATGATGGGGTCCGAGTACTCCATGAACCGGCCCGAAATGGAAAAATTGCCGCGATGAACCGCGGGATGGCCTTTGTGGATACTCCGATCGTAATTTTTTCCGATGGAAATACCACCTTGGGAGCCGATGCCATTAAGAAAATCGTAAAACTGTTCAGGGACCCAAAAGTGGGCTGTGTTTCTGGGGAAAAGCGAATCTATTCCAAGGAGTCCGATGCCGCTGCGGGTGCGGGGGAAGGCCTGTACTGGAAGTATGAGTCGCAGTTGAAAAAATGGGATGCCGAGCTGTATTCCGTTGTTGGAGCGGCGGGCGAGCTTTTTGCCATTAGAACGGAACTTTGGCAGGAAGTGGAAAAGGATACGCTCTTGGACGATTTCATGATCTCGTTACGCGTGGCCATGTCCGGCTACACCATCCAGTACAACCCGGAAGCCTTTGCCATTGAAGAGGCCTCCGCCAACGTAAAGGAGGAATTGAAGCGTAAGGTGCGAATTTCCGCGGGCGGATTGCAATCCGTTGTACGATTGGCGCCCTTATTGAATTTCTTTAAGTATGGGACCCTGTCGTTCCAGTACATTTCCCATAGGGTATTGCGATGGACCTTGACACCCCTGTTTCTTTTGCTTTTAATCCCCATGAATTTGGTGCTGGCTATGAATGAGGGAATATATGCCTTGGGCATCTACTCCATATTGTTTTGGGGGCAGATGATGTTCTATGCAGCGGCATTGTTGGGCTGGTTCTTGGAAAATAGAAGGATCAAAGTAAAGGTTTTGTTCGTTCCCTATTACTTTTTTATCATGAATCTCTCCGTGTTTTTAGGCCTTTGGAGATACCTGAAAGGAAGTCAAACCGTGAATTGGGAACGCGCCAAGCGTGGCGGTGTTGCTGCAGAGCCAGTGGCCTAGGCCTGGTTTTGGTACAGGGGGAGCTTAAAGGTGAAAGTGCTGCCTTTCCCAGGTTCACTTTCTATGGAAAGTTTTCCACCGTTCTTTTTGATGAAGATTTGACATAGGACTAGTCCCAATCCCGTTCCCGGTTCTTTTTCCGTACCCAATTGGCTAAAATGTTTCTTAGGGTTTAGGATTTTTTTGATGTCCTCCGCGGTGATTCCTTTACCATTATCGGTAACCGAAATGTAGACCCATTTCCCTTTTGTCTCCGCCCCAATTCCTATTATTCCCTGTTTCGGTGTGAACTTAATGGCGTTTGAAACCAGGTTTCTTAGAACCGTTTTGATGGTATTCATGTCGGCATAGACATATGTCTCTTGGGGCACTTCATTTATAAGACCTATTCCCTTGTGGCTGCTTGGCAGTTTTAGCAGTCTAAAGGTTTCATCGACCATATCGTGCAATGCAATTTTTTCCGCGATAATCTCAATTTGCCCACTTTCGGATTTTCCCCAGCCCAAAAGGTTTTGTAAAAGGTTCAGGGCCTCGTCCATCGTCCTGGAGATTTCGTAGACCGTCCCGTTTATAAAATCGGGGGAGGTGTGGTCTATGATTCCGCGTTGAATAAAATCCATCTTGAGTTTGGCCGCACTCAAGGGAGACCGAAGATCGTGCCCTATGATTGAGAACATTCGGTTTTTAATGGCTAAGTCTTCCTTAAGTTTTTTTGCCTGTTCCTCTACTTTTCTTTTGGCCATGGAGAGTTCTATGTGGGTCTTGACCCTCGCCTTTAGCTCCAAGGGGTTGAACGGTTTGGTGATATAATCCACCCCGCCAAGTTCCAATCCCTTGATCTTATTTTCCGTTTGGTCCAGTCCGGTAAGGAAGATAATTGGAACTTCCTTTAATTTCCTATGTTCCTTAATTTTGGTACAAAGTTCAAAACCGTCCATTTTGGGCATTTTCACATCCAAAAGAATGAGATCGGGAACCGACTTTTCTAAAATTTCGATGGCCTCCAGACTATGTTGGATGCCCGTGGAGCCAAAACCCAACTGACGAATGATGAACCCCAGCATTTCCAAGTTCATCAATTCATCGTCAATGATGGAGATGTTGATTTGATCAATTTCAGGTTTTGGTATCATATTTAGGAATGTAAAGGCTTTCAAAAGTAGGAAAATATATCACATGACTGTAGTTTGGTTTTTGGCCTTGGTCTCGGTTTTTAGAGCTTTTAAAAATGACTAGTCTATACAAAACAGTATTCTACCACAGGCTTTTTACGTTTCACAACAAATAGTTGATAGAAAATTTAATGTAGGATTATATTTACAAAAATTGAAATTAAGGATAAACCGATATTCATGAAAAAAACGATTTTGGTTACAGGAGGAGCGGGTTTCATAGGCTCCAATTTTATTCCCTACTATCTTGGGGAGCGGTCATCGATACATATTGTAAACCTAGATGCCCTGACCTATGCGGGGGATTCCAACAACTTAAGGGAAGTGGAAAACCACACTAGATATACCTTTGTGAAAGGTGATATTTGTAATCGTGAACTGATCGAGTCCTTATTTGATGAATACGATTTTAAAGGGGTCATCCATTTTGCTGCGGAATCCCATGTGGACAATAGCATTACCAATCCGGATGCCTTTATGCAGACCAATATAATCGGAACTTTTAATCTGATCGATGTTGCCAAAAAACATTGGATGGTTGCACCTGGAATTTATAA
This sequence comes from Maribacter algicola, assembly GCF_003933245.1. Taxonomy (NCBI): domain Bacteria; kingdom Pseudomonadati; phylum Bacteroidota; class Flavobacteriia; order Flavobacteriales; family Flavobacteriaceae; genus Maribacter; species Maribacter algicola. The sequence continues at coordinate 586,178 of NZ_QUSX01000001.1, read as the reverse complement.
GGAGGCCTATAAAGACTGTAGATTTCACCATGTTTCCACGGATGAGGTGTATGGAACCTTGGGCAAGGAAGGCCTATTTATGGAAACAACGCCCTACGCGCCCAATAGTCCCTATAGCGCTTCCAAGGCTTCGTCGGACTTTATCGTGCGAAGCTACCACCATACCTATGGCATGGACGTGGTCACCACCAACTGCTCCAACAACTATGGACCAAAACAGCACGATGAAAAGTTGATTCCTACCATTATTAGAAAAGCCTTAAATCAAGAACCTATTCCCATTTATGGTGACGGAAGCAATATCAGGGATTGGTTATATGTGTTGGACCATTGTAAGGGAATTGCTCTGGCCTATGAGGAAGGAAAGTCCGGGGAAACATATAATATAGGGGGCAGGAACGAACGAAACAACCTATACATCGCGCAACGGATATGTGAACTATTGGACAAGCTCCATCCTGCGGACAACAAACAACCGTACAGTAAACTTATTACCTATGTAAAGGACAGAGCGGGGCACGACTTTAGGTATGCCATTGATGCCACCAAAATAGAAAAGGAGTTGGGTTGGAAGGCCGATGAAAACTTTGAAACGGGCATTGAAAAGACCATTTCATGGTATATCGAAAAATATGAAAAAACCTTGGTCTAGGGCTTGGTCCATTAACCCATAACATGTAAACCGATGAAAGGAATAATATTGGCCGGTGGATCCGGAACAAGACTGCACCCATGTACGCTGGCCGTAAGTAAACAGTTGATGCCGGTGTATGATAAACCGATGATCTATTACCCATTGTCAACGCTCATGGAAGCGGGAATCTGGGAAATTTTGATCATCAGCACGCCTCATGATTTGCCTCATTTCAAAAAACTATTGGGTGATGGCAGTAAGTTGGGCTGTAAATTCGAATATGCTGTACAGGAAGCTCCCAATGGTTTGGCCGAAGCCTTTATCATTGGGGAGAAATTCATAGGCCATGACAAAGTAGCCCTTATTTTAGGGGACAACATCTTTTATGGTACGGGACTTGAAAAATTGCTTCAGGCCAATAATGACCCAGACGGTGGTATCATTTACGCCTATCACGTGAGCGATCCCGAACGTTATGGGGTCGTTGATTTTGATGAGAAGCGGAACGTGCTCTCCATTGAGGAAAAACCGGCAAAACCAAAATCAAATTATGCGGTTCCAGGCATTTATTTTTACGATAACGAGGTGGTTTCCATTGCGAAAAATATTAAGCCCAGTAAACGGGGCGAGTTGGAAATTACGGATGTAAATAAAGAATATTTAAAACGGGGTAAATTAAAAGTAAGTATCTTGGATACCGGAACGGCCTGGTTGGACACGGGAACCTTCAATTCCTTGATGCAAGCTTCCCAGTTTGTACAAGTGATTGAGGAAAGGCAAGGTTTGAAAATAGGTTCTATCGAGTCCGCCGCCTATAAAATGGGATACATTACAAAAAATCAATTTAAAAAGATTACGGAGCCCTTGCTAAAAAGTGGCTATAGTAAGACCTTGTGGTCCGTAATATCATAGAAATATGCAGGTTGTAGAAACGAATATTAAGGATTGTTATGAATTGGTACCTAGGGTATTTGAGGACCAAAGAGGTTATTTCTTTGAGAGTTTTAATCAAAAAAGGTTTGCCGAACTGACCGGTCTTATGGTGAATTTTGTTCAGGACAACCAATCGTTTTCATCCAAAGGGGTCTTGCGTGGGTTGCATTATCAAAAAGGTGAAAGTGCCCAAGCGAAGTTGGTACGGGTGCTTCAGGGAAAAGTGTTGGACGTGGCGGTGGACATCCGAAAGGATTCCCCAACGTATGGAAACGTGTTCAAGACTATTTTATCCGCAGAAAACCATAGACAGCTCTTTGTTCCTAGAGGATGCGCCCATGGCTTTGTGACCCTTAGCGAAACGGCTACCTTTTTCTACAAATGTGATAATTATTACGACCCCAAGGCAGAAGCGGGAATTATATACAACGATCCCAATTTGAACATCGATTGGGAAATAAACGAAAGTGAACTCATCATTTCCGAGAAGGACCAAGTATTACCAAGGTTCAAGGATTTGATACTCAATTAAGCAATTTCATGCAGCGTAAAAAAAGAGTTTTGGTGACCGGAGGCGCAGGTCAATTGGCAACTACCTTGCAAAGAACGGTTCAATCCATTGATGAAAGCATTGAATTTGAATTTGCCAATTCAAAGGATTTGGATATCACGAACCCAGAGGCGGTCACGGATTTTTTTAATAAGGGCAACTTTGATTATTGTGTCAATTGTGCAGCTTATACCCAGGTGGACAAAGCCGAAGAAGATTCAGAAACTGCATTGCTCATTAACCAACAAGGAGCCAAAAACCTGGCAAAGGCGTGTCACGGTTCCAATGCAAAATTAATACATATTTCCACGGATTTTGTGTTCGATGGCACCCAAAGTTCACCATATAAGGAAACCGATAGACCCAGTCCTTTGGGAATTTACGGTCATTCCAAATTCAAGGGCGAACAGGAGGTGGTACGGAATATGGATCAATATTTCATTATACGTACTTCCTGGTTGTATTCGGCATACGGTCATAACTTCTTTAAATCCATGCTCAAATATGGTAGGGAACGGGACCAATTATCGGTTGTATTCGATCAAGTGGGCACGCCCACATCGGCACATAATCTATCTGAAGTAATCCTAAAAATCATTTCGGAGGAAATAGATAATTACGGAATCTATCACTTCAGTAACGAAGGTGTGGCCAGTTGGTACGACTTTGCGGCGGCGATATTTGACATCAACCATATTGAGGTAGATTTAAAACCAATCCGATCGAAAGAATATCCTACCCCCGCGGAACGTCCCGCCTATAGTGTGATGGACAAGGAAAAAATAAAAAAAGTATTAAAAATGGACATTCCGCATTGGCGGGAAAGTTTACTGGCCGTTTCCGAAATTCTTAGGAAGGAATCGGTCTAACCTAAAAATAAACAGTATGCGAGTATTGGTAACCGGCGGACTTGGTTTTATAGGGTCCCACACCGTTGTTGAACTTCAAAATGAAGGCTTTGATGTAGTGATCATTGACGACCTTAGTAATTCTTCGGAGGATGTCTTGGAGGGAATTGTGGCCATTACCGGCAAAAGACCTGATTTTGTTCGTTTGGACCTTCGGGACAGAAAGGCCGTTTCAACCTTTTTTGCCGAAAACAAGGATTTGGACGGTGTTATCCATTTTGCAGCCTTCAAGGCGGTTGGTGAGAGTGTGGCCAAACCTTTGAATTACTATGAAAACAATCTGAATACGCTCGTATACATGCTGCAGGAGCTGAGTGCCATGCAAAGGGCCCGCTTTATTTTTAGTAGTTCGTGTACGGTCTATGGGCAAGCCGATAAAATGCCGATTACAGAATCCGCTCCGGTAAAGGCTGCCGAATCGCCCTATGGAAATACCAAGCAAATTGGGGAGGAAATCATCAGGGATACCTGCAAGGTTACCCCCAACCTCCAGGCCATAGCCTTACGCTATTTTAATCCTATGGGGGCACACCCATCTGCCCATATTGGTGAATTGCCCTTGGGCGTGCCTCAAAATTTAGTGCCCTTTATTACCCAGACGGGCGTAGGACTAAGAAAGGAACTATCGGTTTTTGGAAGCGATTATCCAACTTCAGATGGTACCTGCATCAGGGATTACATCCATGTAGTAGATGTTGCAAAGGCCCATGTGGTGGCCCTTCAAAGACTTTTAAAGGAAGAGAATGCGTCCAACTTTGATGTGTTTAACTTGGGAACCGGAACCGGAAGTACCGTGTTGGAGGTTATTGAAAGTTTTGAAAGGGTTTCAGGGGAAAAACTGAACTACAAAATGGTGGCCAGACGCCCCGGGGATGTGATTACGGCGTATGCCGATACGACCAAAGCGAACGAAGTGCTGGGGTGGAAAGCTGAATCCACGTTGGATGACGCCATGAAATCCGCATGGGATTGGGAGCAGAAGATTAGACGCCCCGAAGCTGTTAGTCAATAAAAATTTAATTCAAATGTAAATTTGACCTAGGTATGTTTCATACCATTAGAATGGATATCCAATAGCGAAATTCAAGGTCATTTTATTTCCTTTATCCCCAAAGAAGGGGATGTTCCATCGGTCATTTATCGGCCGATTGGGAACACGGAAGGGTGAAGCCAAATCTAGACGAATCACAAAATTCTGGATGTCCACACGGGCACCGAATCCAAATCCGGCAGCGACTTCACGAATCCAGTCCGATTCAAACGTACCATCGGTGAACAAGGTATTGGAGAAATTACTGTTTCGTTGGTCGGCTTCCAATTCATCGTAATTTCCCGTAAGCCAAACGTTACCAGCATCCACAAAGAAAGCACCTTTTAAATAGGAATAAATAGGAAATCGGTATTCCAAATTGGCTTCCAGTTTTAGATTACCGGAACGGTCAAAATAGTCCGTAGTGGACTCGTCTTCTTGGGCATTGAAATTACCAGGACCCAAGGAGCGTATGTCAAAAGCCCTAACACTATAAGGCCCTCCGGAGAAAAACTGCTTTATAAAAGGCATTGTCTCACTATTTCCATAAGGCACGCCCCACCCGGCATAAACCCTGGTTACCAAGGATTGGTCCTTGCCCCAACGCAGATAAAACCTAAAGTCTGCATCCACCTTGGCATATTGGGCGTATTCCGAACCTACGATGGTCCCTGAACCACCATCGAGCAAACTAAAAAGGTTACCGGCAATATCCATGTTCGTGGAGAAGAAAATAGGATAATCCTTATCCAAATCGGATACTTCGTCGTACGTAAATCCATACATAAGTCCGGCTATAAAGCGTTGTTCAAAACTTCGTCTTAGAAATGGATTGTCATCTAAAATGGTTTGAAATTCATCGGTTACATTGGATAAACGGGAGTAGTTGATACTAACGGGATCCAGTTGATGGTATACATACTTATTCTCCTTCCAGGTATATCCAAAGGAACCGTTAATGGAACTCAAGGTGAAAAGCTGACTACGTCTTAAGAAATCAATTCCCGTGGAAATTTTGGTTTTAGGAACGGAGTATCTAAAATTTCTGGGTGAAAAAGGGATGGACCTTGGAAAAATTAAATCGCCCTTTATGCCATAAGCAATGCTGCTTAAACTGGAATTATTCCCGGACGAGAGCTGTGACTCATAGGAGAAATGGGTGGATAAACTTAAGGTTTCCCCACCTTTGAACAAATTTCTATTGCTATAGGTAAGTTGCACACCAGGTCCCGTAAATCCGTTGGATTTTGTAACGGCCTGTACCTCTGCCCGAAGGGAACGTTTGGTCAACGGAGCCAAATAGATATCGGCCGCTAGGGAACCGTAATCGCCATCTGTCATGGTGGTATCCAACTCCCTATATTGGATATTTACATATTTGTAACTGCCCAAGGAAGCGAGTCGGTCGCTGGTAATCTTAGAGGTATTTGCATTATAAAGGTCTCCTTCTTTAAAGAGAAGATAGGTTTCTAGCAATTCAGGTTTAAAGAAGTATTCGTTCTGTATAAAATCGGTTTCATTGACCGTTACCGGATTTTGTCGGGATTTTGGTATGGTATCCCCCTCCACGGAATAATTGGGATATACCGTTATGGAATCTATGATATAGGGCATGGCCGATTTTTTTGGTACTTCTTTTTTCAATCTAAGAAACAGGTCGAATTTCTTATTTTTATATTGATTGGTATCCGCCTCGAAAATGAGAAGATTTGCCTGGCTGTTATAATAGCCGCGTTGTTTTAGATTGAAATTCAAACGTTCCCTTTCTGCCTTGAGCAGGTCAAGATCAAAACGGTCGTTCTTGGATAAGGGCGTATCCTTGATGAGGTCTGACAATTCCCTGTAAATGGGAAGGGAATCATTGTCCAGTTGGTAGTTTTCCAAAGTATAAGGCTGCTGAACTGTAGCCGCATAATTTACATAGGCGTATTTTTCTTTCAGGACAGGTTCCGAGCTGGTTCGGCTATAGAAGAAGCCGTTGTTGTCCAAACGGTTCAATAGCAGTTCCTCTACTTTTTCTGGTTTGACCTCTGAAAAATATACCGGTTCCTCACCAAAGGATTTGTTCAAAAATCTATAAATAAAACCTGGTTTTTCACGTTGTGCCTTGTAATAAAAAAACAGGGCCGGTCTCATGCCCAAAAACCTTGTATTGGGATTGGGCTCGATTAGATTGACCAACTCGGTTTTAACATCCTTTAACCCCTTGAATTCACCAATGGTGTCCAATTCCAATTGGGCACCCGTATACAACCTCTCACCTTCCGGGATGAACTTTTCTATACTACAGGATTGTATTAGCAAAATTCCCAGTCCAGATAAAAAAAGATATTTTCTGATGGATTTTTTCAAATAATTTGTTTCAGGTTCATGGTTTGTCTTATTCTTTTTTAGGGTTGTCCTCTTTTTTGGCCGTATTCTTTACCGGATTGAACAACTGACTGAATTTATTGAACTCCCGATCAAAAATAAAGGCAAGTCCCGTAACAATAAGTTGCCCGTCAATGATATTTTGATATTCCTGTCTTCTAAACCCTTTTAGGCGATAGGTTCCTTCCTCTGTCAATAGATATTCCAAGGTCACGTTTCCAATGAGGGGCGTAGCGGTATCGGAATTGGAAGCGCTTCCCTCCACGTCTACAGCACTACCCGCGGTAACGATCAAACGGTCATTGAACAGTTTCTTACGTGCATTGATATTCAATTGGGTTCTATTTTGATAACTGGCACCCAGATTCTCTTGAAAGCTGTCCAGATCAAAATCCAGTTCAAAACCACTATTGCCCAAAAGCTTATTGGAGATGGAGTTGAGTTCGCCGGATAGCACTTTGTTTACATTGTTTCGGGCGAGGGCCACGGCACCACCACTACTTCCATCACTTCCTGAGGTAGGATAGAATCGGTTCAAGGCCAGTAAGGAAAACACCTGTTTGTTAAGTTCTGATTCTTGCTCGTTCAATTGCTGTATGCGGCCATAAACCGCTCCGCCATAGGTTCCCCGTACATTCTCGGGCATGTCCAATACAAAGGATAGTTCTGGGGTCGTAATTTCACCTCCAACATTTAGATACACCAAAAAGGTGGAAGATCTCTGGTATTGTCCGGAAATCCCGGTATCCTGCCCAAAGCTTATAGAAGACATAAGGGGAGCAGCGGAGGTTTCAATTTCATAGATGGCCGTAACATCCAGTTTTGCATTATAGGGGTCACCGGTCCATACCACGCTACTTCCTTCGTTAATCTTAAATTCCCGGCTTACTAGATTATAAAGGCTTGTTCTGTAGAATCCAGAATTTAGCTCCAGTCTTCCCGATAATCGTATATCCTGATTTGGATCAATATTGAGATTTAAAGTCGCATTTCCAGATGCTTGTAATTTATCTTGTGTTTTTTCATCCAAGATTATTGTAAATAGAGCTTCATCCGAAATTTCCAGAGTGGTATTGATATCCATGCCGGCAAAGACTGAACTGGTCGTTTCGCCCGAGTTTCGTGTCAATATGGCATCGGGGTTTTCACGATTAACAAAAATTACTACGCCTTCCCGTTCCTGTATTTCGTATTGGCTTTGGGGAACCAAATAGGTGAGGTCCGTTGCATCACCAATACTTAGCCTACCATTGATTACCGGTAATGCTATATTTCCCGTCACCTCCAAATCCGTGTCGATCAGAGCCTTGCCATAAACCAAATCGTTATCTCCTTTTTTGGAATCCAGTACCGTGAATTTCTCCGCTTGGATAGCAAGGTCGAACTCCGGATTAAAAAGATCAGCTGTAATTATGGTGCCATCCAAAGTAATTGTTCCATTGCCTGAATCGTTTACTTTAAAAGCATTAAAGGTGATTTCCTCTTCGTTTAAATCGAGCTGCTGTTCGTTGATGTTCAAATTTGTTTTATAATCCGACAGTGTAAGACCTACCTCATTGAAATTTAACCTGCCGGAGTAGGCGGGATTACTAAGCGTACCATTGACCAGCATACTACCGGAGATATACCCGGACGGATTTGAAATTTGATCCTTAAGAAAGCCCTGTATAATACTTGTTTGAAATTTTTGAATGTCCAGTTCCAGGTTTAAATCGGCATCATTTTGTTTAGCCACATAATCTCCGGTAAGCCTAAGATCTGCACCATCTTTCAATATAAGGTCAAAATCATAGTCGTTCAGGGATTTGGAGGAGGCATTTAGGCTTAAGGTCCCCAGCGGATTTCCCATGAGTAGAAATTCTGAAATATCCATTTCCGAAACCAAACCTGAAGCTTCATATGGGTTAAGTATAACAAAATTACCATTGACGACGCCCTTGGCAATAGGTTCATCGGGATTCAACAGACTTAAAAGGGATTGCAATTGGAAGTTTTTAAAAACGATTCCTATATGGTCGCTATTCATTTTAGGAACCTTTGTTGAAATTTGAAGCGACTGGTTGTTTCTAGAAAGAATCAGATTTTGAAAATCCGAATAGGATTCTGCCATGATTATTTTGTTATCCTCCGGTACTTGCCATTGTTTTTTATTGAGCGTAAGATTTTTGGGAGAGACATGGAGGGTGAGAGTATCTTTTTTGAATACCAGTTCAGAGTTGATATGCATTATCTGGGTGGTGTCGTTCACGGAACTAAAATCCAATACCAATTCCTTGTTTTGCAGGTTTCCCGTTAAAGAGGTTTTTTTTAAGTGAAGCGGTTGGTACTCAAAACTAGAAAGACCCGCAGAAAAATTGAGGTTTAGCGAATCCCCAAGGACCTTTATAGCAAGACTGTCCACGATACTGCCGGCATAGGAGAATTTGGGGATGAAGAGCTCACCGTTAATTTGCCTTGAACGGGCATCGAAATGGGCATCAATATGTACCGAGTCCAAATCTTGGACGCCATCAAAAAATACTTTTGAAATGATAGGGGTAGGGATAAGGGCCAATTTTAATTCCGCCTTGACATTGTCCAAATTATTATTCCCCGCTTCCTCAGTGAAGTAGTTTTCCAATTGTTTTTTTAAGGCTTTATTGATTCTGTTGGGGGATGCATTTGAGTAGAGTTTTCCATTCAAAAAGCCGCTTTCTATGGTCGCATCTGTTACGGAATCTTCTACGTGGGAGTTAATGATTATGGGAGAAATTTGGTATTGTTCATTACCGGTCACAGCAATGCCATTGGTAATGGAGGTTTGGATGTTAAAATTATTGGCTGAGCCCGAATAGGAACCGTTTATATCGGCTGCAATTTTTATGTCATTTTTGGTGAAGCCCAGTTCCCGAAGGTCCGCACCGATTATATTGGAAGTAAACTTGATGTTATTTCCTTCTGAGGTTAAATCAATAGACGTATCCGATGTAAGATTGAGATTTTTGTCTTGAACATTCAAGGATATATTCCCAGAACCATTTTTTAGTGTTCCTGAAAGTTTAAGGTCCTTATAATTGTATGCATTGAATTGAAACTGGGAAATGGCACCCTTAATTTGGGCATCCATGGTAGAAAGTTCCGAACCAGCACCGGAACCTTCAATTTGAAGGGAAATAGTTCTCAGATTTTGGTTTTGCAACAATGTTCCCAATTGCAGACTATCCGTGCTCACTTGTGCCTTGAATTGTTTTTGGGAACCGAGATCTGCAGTGGCATCCATGTCTATTTTACCTTCTGGTAGTACCAAGGCCAAATGTGTCTCAAAGGAATCCATGGTTCCTTGCGCCGTTCCGTTGAGTGATAGTTTTTCGGGAATCTTAAAGGGTACGTTCTTGGACAATATGAATTTTTCAAGGTCTTCTTTGGTGGATTTTAAGTCAATATTGTTCAAATTGAACGAAAAGGCATAAGGTTGTGTGAGATTTAAAAAATCTCCCTCCATGGTTACAATGGTATTAGGTCCCCAATGGAGTTCAGTGTCAAAGTCTTCTACTTTTTTCAAGCTCCCCTTTGCTTTTAGGCTACCCGTAATAGGGTGTTTCGCAAGGGAATCCAGATAGGTGTTTTTTTGTAATTGGGGTATCCTTCTGACAAAATCCCCTGGTTCCAGTTTGAGTTCCGTAAGGGCCACTTCCAGATTGCTGTCCGCTGGATTTTCCATGGCTCCATCCAGAGAAGTATATTCTGCAGATAGACTGGCACGGGCCTCACTTTGGTTCAGTTGTATGTTTAAATTGGAAATGAAGGCTTTTTTGTCCGTTAGACCTATTTCAAAACGCAATTGTTTTAGATTGATTCCGGTTGACTCTTTGAACGAAAGGTTTTCTACTCCCAGATGTACATTTTTAGGATTGTAACTTGCATTTTCAGCGATTAGTTGCAAATCGTTTATTGCAAAGGCATCGGGGATGAACAAGGTATCATTTTGTACGGCGCCGTTTCGGGAAAAAGTAAAGGAGTTCGACTCCAGATTAACACTATTCAGGGAAACTTCCATTTGGGGCCACTCAAATAGAGTGTTTTCTTTTTGTATGGCAACGGTGTCCACAGGTTGATTTAATGCCAAATCCATATGGGAGTCTTTCAGTAGAATATCCTCTGCCTTGTAGCTATTTTTGGATAGGTCTATCTGCACATCCGATAATCCAATATCTTTAAGTTGCATTTGAGATGTTATTCCATCAGGTTGGGAGTGGTAGGCCACGTTCACTTCTTTTAAATCGAAATTGCCCAAATCAATAGTGGGCATCGGGGTGGTAGTGGAGTCATTGGATTCAGGAAAATCATTTGTTTGATGATAGGTTATTTGGCTATCGACCAAACTAAATCCATCCACGGAAAACGTCATATCTTCCAGATTAAAAACATCTATTTGTGTCTCCAGGTTTCCAAGGGATACGTCCAATTTTGTCCCCAAATAAGCATCGTCGTAGCGAACTTTCCAGTCTTTTAAATAAAAATCGCCCAATGATATGGACATGGGTTTTGTGGTGGTAGTGGTATCCTTTGAGGTTTCGAAGGCCTCCATCAGAAATGAAAAACTGAAGCCATTGGGATTTTTGGTCCTACCGATGTTCGCAATGAGTCCAGTGGCGTACACATCGTCAATGGACAATTCATTTTTAAAGAGTAGTGGGTAGATGGGTAAATCCATCTGAAGTTCTTTGGAGTAGAGCAGCGTATCGCCCTGTTTGTCCGCCAAGAAAATACCTTCGGTCATGATGGCCCCTGAAAATGTTATGAAGACATGCTCCACCGCAACTTTGGTACCTGTCTTTTCCGAAATATAATTGGTAAGCTTCGTAACGATACTATGCTGTACCCAAGGTGTCCGTATAAGCAGTACCAAAATAAAGAATAGCAGCATGAGGGCCAGAAAAAACTTTCCTGCCATTTTCAATATCCGCTTTCGGTTCCAAGTTTTGATTTTCATACATTCCTAAAGAAAAGAGATGGTTTGGCAAATTGACCAAGCTCCTTATTATTCGGCGTTTACCAAAAATGCCGTCAAAATGACAATGATCAGGGAAATAACAATAACCAGGTTATAAATTCTTCTCTTTTTTTGCTTTCTTTCCTTCAAGCTACTCATACTTGTGCAAAAATACCTCGTAATATCAATGGTGCGATGCTGATTTGCTATAAAGAGTGTCTCTTTTGCGCCCATAAGGATCGTGTTTATTCCTATTAGGTGATTTTAGCTGATTTCACAGTGCTAAATAAAGGTAATAATGGGAATTCGACCAACTCCTTGGGCTTGGAGCTACGTTATATGAAGCTCCTAAAAACGTAGGCGGTGAAATTTTGGTTGCCTCGGTCAAGTACCCTTTGGGCACTATTATAGTCCTTATCTACAGTCCGGGATGTAAACAGCCCTAGCTATAAGTTTTTAACTTGAACTTCATGGAATTTATCCGCCTGTAGTCGTAAGAGTTCTTCCGCTTTCTGCTTTTTATAACCGTAAAGTTCCTCTTCACCCTTTAGATCCTCATAGATTTTCTGGTTGATTTCTCCATCCGTAGAAACTATCAGTTGTCTTTGAGCTACCTTTTGAGCTACCCATGAGCTAAGGATACTTTCCTGTTCCTCTAATTTGACGTCGTATTCCCCCTTGGGAGCTAATAATTTGGCAATTATGGGCGAGGTTTCTATAGCTAGGAACAATAGAAAAATAAAGAAGGATGGAAACCATGGAAGCTCACCTAAAGCTATAATTCGGGCCATGAGTCCATCAAAACCATCAATAATCGGTTGGGAATTTTTTACCACTTCGGCGTACTCTGCATCCAAGGTTGCGATTTGAGATTCCAGGGACTTTATTTTTTCACCATTGGTAACCTTTAATTCCTGTAATTCCGCTAATGCCGCATCGTGTTTTTCACGTTTCTCCTTGTATACGGGACCTTTCCCTAAAAGTCCGGTTCCGGCCGTTCCTTCGGCTTCGTTTATGTAAACATCATAGAGCGCATTTGTTTCGGCTTCCTGGGTGGCAATTTCTGATTTTAAGTCAGATATATCCTGGTTCAATTGCTCCACTTTAGGCGTATACTGTAAAGCAAGCTGTTCCTTATTGGCCAAGGTCAATTCATTTTTTTGCTCCAAAAGCACCTGGTTGATTTCCTTTTCGAAAATTTTCATTTCGAGCGGTTTGGAAATGACAACCGCGATGATGATGGCCAACAAAATACGGGGAGTGGCCTGTAGCAATTCCTGTGAAAAATTATTACGCTTTTTAATGGTAGAAACGATAAATCGATCCAGGTTAAAAATCAAAAGGCCCCAAATGAGACCGAAGAAAACCGCGGCATACACACTGTCAAAAACGGTATAAAGGGCATAGCTACTAGCAATAAAGGCCATGACGGCCGTAAAAAAAACAGTTGCGCCAATGCCGGCATATTTGTTCTGCTCTCCCTTGGAACAGGTTTTTAAAATTTCGGAATCCGCCCCGGAACAAAGGATAAAAAAGTCTTGAAGCATGTTGATTTGTTTTTTGATTGATTAAAGCCTTATCTGTTAGAACGTAGTTTACCAAAGTTTGTTACACAAAAAGCCCCTTAGTAGGGGCTTTTAACAGTAATTAGTAAAAATTCTAGTTTTTTAGGTGAATGGGATTTACTGATAACTTCACTAAAGGCTTTTCTCCACTGGATTCCCTGAGGTCGATGTTTATTTTGTGATTGTTTTTAACGACTTCCAATGCTTTTTCTGCGGAAATGGGTGTGCCGTTGAGTATAAAGTCGGCTCCCTCTTTGGCCAATTTCTCAATGCTTTCAACGGGGGAGATAGGGTTTGGCGGAGGAGGTGGCGTTGCTATATTTGGTTCACTAATCTTGATATAGGTTGGAGTCATTTGAGGCTCCGGTAGTTCAGACCTATTAACCAGTATAGTCTTGCCAACCACATCATAAGGATCCTGTTTCTCAATTATGGTTTCTATTTGGTTCGCTGCATAATTAGTATCCGAAACATTTTTGGGAGGTTCTGGTGCTTTTGGGGCAGGGGGAGGTGGAGGAAAATTAGGAAAGGGTTCTGCATCCGCTTGTTGTTTTTTGGACATTTTTACGTACAATTCCTTTAAGCGTTTTATTTCCTTGTTTTTGATGACCATACGGTTAGGGTCCATTTCATTGTACTTTTTGGCCAGGGTATTGTATTCGTTCATTTCTTGACGGGTGGCGCTATGTTGAACTTTTGATTGAGGTTGATTATCCCTGCCAACGATATTAATCGTAGCACAGCCATATTCCATTAAGATTTTATCTACTTTTTGGATGACCCCCTTTGGGGTTTTGGTGTCTACTTTAATAATGGAACGCACTACTTTTTCTCGTTCGTCAAAGGAAAGATGATTATTAAATTTAGATAGATAGGCTTTTAAATCCTCCAAACGTACCAGTTCATCCTGAACCAATAATTGACCGTTATTGTTAATATTGATTTCTATGAGCTCCACTGTTATTTGATTTTGGGGCGGACATTCTGGAAATGGTTGTGCTACCTTTTTCTGTACCTCGTTCATTTTGCCATAGATGGTTTCCAGAGTTTGGAGGTCATCCATGGGTATTTTTCTTTTTTCAACCGGGATAGCATTGTACTTTTTGGCAAGAGCGTTGAATTTTAATAATTCTTTCTTTGTAGCGGACCAAAGACTCGGATCAACGTTATTTTTTGATTTTAACGTTATCTCTAAGACTGCTTTTTCGCTAAAGGGAATTTCCTTTTTTTCACTAAATCCAAATAAGAGAATAGTGGTTAAGGGGAGAAGCAAAAAGCTTCTTAGAACAATTGATTTTTTTGATGTTTTTGTTTTCATGACTGTAAAACGTTTTTTGATGCTTCGACTTCGCTCGGCACGGGTTGATGAATAAACTATAGCGTTCGCTATTTTGATGGATGAATGGTGATTTTCACTTGCCTTTGACAAAAAGGAAAGTAAAAGATGTTGGTATTTGGGAATGCTTATATTGCTGTTTACTACGGCATTATCGGCCAAAAATTCATGATTTAGTTTTATGGAGGATTTTAATAAATAAATCAGGGGGTTGAACCAAAAGAACACTTGGACCATTTCAATAAAAAGTACATCCAAGCTATGTCTTTGTTTGGCATGCGCTTCTTCATGCATCAATACTTCTTGTGGGATATTTTTTTCCTCAAATTCTTTTTTGTTCAAAAAGATGTAGTTGAAAAAGGTGTGTGGTGCGACAGACTGTCTTAGAAGTACCCGGGTGATAAAGTTCTCCTTCAATTTGGGGTTAAACCGAATACGGGACCAAATTTGTAGCAGATGCCTTATAAATCGAAATCCAAAAATGATAACCCCAATGCCATAAATGCTCCATAGAATTACTTCCCAATCCAAAGATGTTGATATTATAGCTACTGGCTCGGAGTCCAAGGCTTGTAAATCTCCAGTCATCGGAGTAACATTAATTTCGGTACCTGATGCTATTTCAACGTACTCCGTAAATACAATATTGGGAATTATAAAGGAGGTGATCAAAGCTCCAAGCAGGAAAAATCGTTTAAAAGTATGAATACTTTCCTTTTCCAAAACAAGTTTGTAGAAGGCCAAAAAAATGGCCAAGCATGCGGTCGATTTTAAGAGAAAGGCGAGTATCATTACTTCTTTTTTATTTCGTTGTCGATTAATTTTTTCAATTCTTCCAATTCGGCTTTACTCAAATTTGTTTCTTGGGTAAAGAAGGATGCGAATTGTCCCGGACTATCGTTAAAGAAATTTTTGATCAACCCATTTACATGTTTGGCGAAATAGTCTTTTTTCTTAACTAAAGGGTAATATTCCCTGCTTCTTCCTATACTATTGTAGGCTACAAAACCTTTATCCGTCATGCGCTTCAAAAGTGTGGCTACCGTGGTAGGCGCCGGTTTGGGTTCTGGATGGGCATCCAACAAATCTTTCATGAACCCCTTTTTTAATTTCCATACGATGTTCATAAGTTCCTCTTCGGATTTTGATAGCTGCATCTTCTACATTTTTAGAATTTGTTCTACAAACATAGAATAAAAAAATTAATTCTACAAATGTAGAGTATGTTTTTTTGATTTGATAAATGAATTTACAAGCGCAAAGCAGTATGTTTGTTTGTTTAAAATTGAGTGTAATGGGGTTATTGGAAGATTTACAAAATAGAAGTGGCAATGTTTGCGAACTGTGTGGGGCAGCTGACAATCTTAAGATATATGAAGTGCCACCGGTTTCGACTGGAGGTTTTGACGGCAGTGTTTTGGCCTGTACTACCTGTACAGATCAAATTGAAAATCCTGATACAACCGATTCTAACCATTGGCGTTGTCTCAACGATAGTATGTGGAGCGAGCACGATGCGGTCAAAGTAGTGGCTTGGCGTATGCTATCCCGATTAAAATCCGAAGGCTGGCCCCAAGACCTGTTGGACATGATGTACCTGGAACCAGAAACCTTGGAATGGGCGAAGGCTACTGGCGAGGGTGTAGCAGAATCGGATAAAATAATTCATAGGGATGCCAATGGAGCTATTTTGGAGAATGGCGATTCCGTTGTATTGATAAAGGACCTAAAAGTAAAAGGTTCCAGTATGGTAGCCAAACAGGGTACGGCCGTTCGTAGAATTTCCTTGGACCACGAAAATGCTGAATACATAGAGGGAAAGGTGGACGGTCAGCAAATCGTTATCATCACAAAATATGTAAAGAAGGTTTGATTTAATAGTTAATCGTTAAAAGTATTTTTTTAACCAACAACCAACAACCAACAACCAACAACCAACAACCAACAACCAACAACCAACAACCAACAACCAACAACCAACAACCAACAACCAACAACCAACAACCAACAACCAACAACCAACAACCAACAACCAACAACCAACAACCAACAACCAACAACCAACAACCAACAACCAACAACCAACAACCAACAACCAACAACCAACAACCAACAACCAACAACCAACAACCAACAACCAACAACCAACAACCAACAACCAACAACCAACAACCAACAACCAACAACCAACAACCAACAACCAACAACCAACAACCAACAACCAACAACCAACAACCAACAACCAACAACCAACAACCAACAACCAACAACCAACAACCAACAACCAACAACCAACAACCAACAACCAACAACCAACAACCAACAACCAACAACCAACAACCAACAACCAACAACCAACAACCAACAACCAACAACCAACAACCAACAACCAACAACCAACAACCAACAACCAACAACCAACAACCAACAACCAACAACCAACAACCAACAACCAACAACCAACAACCAACAACCAACAACCAACAACCAATAACCAAAAACCCTAGCCCTGAGCGTAGTCGAAGGTTACAACCAACGTCTAGCTCCTAATACCTAACCCCTTCCCAAACTCTTTTCAGTAAAATATTCATAGAAATAAGGTATGGTCTCAATACCTTTCAAATAGTTCCAAACCCCAAAATGTTCGTTGGGGGAGTGGATGGCATCACTATCCAGCCCAAATCCCATTAAAATGGTCTTACTATCCAGCTCCTTTTCAAACAGGGAAACAATGGGAATGCTACCGCCGCTGCGTTGTGGAATCGGTTTTTTTCCAAAGGTTGTCTCATAGGCCTTCGAAGCTGCTTGATAGCCATCGGTATCTATGGGTGTAACGTAGCCTTGTCCGCCATGATGCGGTTTAACCTTGACCCTGACACCTTTTGGCGCTATGGATTCAAAATGATTCTTGAACAGTTCTGTAATTTCCCTCCAATCCTGATGGGGTACCAGGCGCATGGAAATTTTTGCATAAGCCTTGCTCGCGATGACCGTTTTAGCACCTTCACCAATATAACCTCCCCAGATACCATTAACATCCAAAGTGGGCCTTATGGAGTTTCTTTCGTTGGTCGTGTAGCCCTTTTCACCGTATACGGATTCAATATCCAATGATTTTTGATATGCTTCCAGGGAAAATGGTGCTTTAGCCATTTCGGCACGTTCTGCATCGGAAAGCTCCTGTACCTTATCATAAAAACCAGGTATTGTTATATGATTGTTTTCATCGTGGAGGCTCGCAATCATCTTTGCCAATATATTTATTGGGTTGGCCACGGCACCGCCGTACAACCCGGAATGAAGATCTCGATTGGGGCCGGTTACCTCAACTTCCACATAACTTAAACCTCGAAGTCCCGTGGTGATGGAGGGTATATCGTTGGCAATCATTCCCGTATCGGAAATTAATATGACGTCATTTTTCAGTTTTTCCTTGTTCTCCGAAACATAGGTGGCCAGATTATTACTGCCCACTTCTTCTTCGCCTTCGATCATAAATTTGACATTGCAGGGTAATTGGTCGGTTTTAACCATGAATTCCAATGCCTTAACATGCATGTACATTTGACCCTTGTCATCACAGGCGCCCCTGGCAAATATTGCACCTTCTGGATGAAGTTCCGTTTTCTTGATTACCGGTTCAAATGGGGGAGAGTTCCATAAATCCATTGGATCTGGGGGTTGTACGTCATAATGTCCATAAACCAGAATGGTAGGAAGATTTTCATCAATAATCTTTTCACCATAAACGATGGGGTAACCATCGGTTTCGTGTATTTCCACGATGTCACATCCAGCATTTTCCAAGGCCAGCTTTACGGCATCTGCAGTGTCCAGTACATCTTGGGAAAAGGCCGAATCGGCACTAATGGAGGGAATTTTTAGGATTTCAATGAGTTCGGTAAGAAAGCGGTCTTTGTGATTGGCGATGTATTCTTTAACGTTTTTCATTTATATTTTTTGGATAAACTACTTAAAAATACAAAAAGCTCGAGTTTAAAGTTTGAAACATCCATTGTAAATTTTTAGGTACAAAGCGGAACAATAGGTATGGATGTTACATGTGACTTTCCAAAAACCATAAATATAAATACATGAAAATTTAGAGAATTGAATTTTTGCTTTATATTTGCATCCCGTTTTAACGGAAATGCAGGCGTGGTGGAATTGGTAGACACGCTAGACTTAGGATCTAGTGCCGCAAGGTGTGAGAGTTCGAGTCTCTCCGCCTGTACTGATTAAAGCTTCTTGGAAACAAGAAGCTTTTTTTATTGAATATTCTTTAATGAATTTAGAAATGGAGTAGAGACAAGAAGTTGATGCTGAGCGCAGTCGAAGTAAGTCTCTCCGTCAGTACAAAGGGAAAAGCCGACTTCTAGAAGTCGGCCTTTTTATTTTTATTAGGACAGTAGCCAATTTAGTTATTGGATATTTAATATCTAATAACCCTATTTTTCCGCTGTCATTTCCGATTGAAAACCATTGACGTCCAACCAATGTATAAAGGCATCGAACCAACGATTGCTTGTACGGTTTGGGTTTCCTAGGCCAAATCCATGTCCGCCGTTTTGATAAAGATGAAATTCTACGGGAATACCTGCTTTGTACCATGAATCAATAACCCCAAACTGACCCCTAAAAAGGAAGTCATCACTAGCAATTACATTGAACATTGGTGGGGCATTCTTAGGTACCTCAACAGGTCCCATACCACCATAAATTGGGCCTATAAAAGCTAATTTCATAGTTTTTGAATTAAGCGTTGAGTGCATAGTAAGTCCGGCCCCTGCTGAAAATCCTATCATCCCTATTCTATTGGTGTCAACGCCCCACTCCTTGGCACGATTTACAATCATAGCGTATGCAGCCTCCGCATCCTCTAGTTGGTTGGAAAGGTCCCTTTGTAAAGGGGGTGCAGGTGCTTCTTCCTTTTTTTCACTAGAGTTTTCAGCTGGCGCAGGAGGACGAGGACGGTTCATCCAAGCCGTAAAATCATCAAGTGATTCTACTGTAGGGTGTAGACGATACTTAAGTACAAATGCAGCGTAACCTTGTTTTGCAAGTGCCTCCGCTACTTCCCACCCTTCGTTACCTAAAGAAAGCCATCTGAAACCACCGCCGGGCGCCACAATGACCGCTGCTCCGTTCGCTTTTCCAGGCTCTGGAAGAAATGGCGTCAAAGTCGCTTTTGTTATATTTCTTGCCATGGGGTCGCCCCACTGTTTAAACCAGGATTCTGATGCGGGTTGGTCATCCACACCACCTGTGTTGAGTGGAATGGCATTTGGCTCCGAAGGTGCTTCAAGGGGATAGATGGTTCCATCTTGTGCGAAGGCCGATACAGCAAAGAGCGATAGCATGCCTAAAATTGCGAATTTAAATTTGTGTAACATAGTGTTTTGTTTTAATGAGTTTAATTTATTTTAATGTTGCAAATTGGTTTTCCCAAAGGTTGTTTGATCTGATTTTTTTAATAATATACATAGGTATAATTCGCCTACTCTTTAAATAAAAGCTGGGCAAATGTATAAAGGTCATGTCGCCTCTTGGCCAGGTCATGTTGAAGAGATAGTATTTCCCATTAATTTTGAAGAGTTGTGAACCCTCCGCGCCCAACATGATATTGTCACCGGCCGGGGCATTGGCATTTTCAATCAATACGCATTCCGTTCCTTTTTTTACACCGGACAAATCGCTTTCAAGTTCTGCTATCATCAATTTTCCCGCACCCCAAACCATGTATATTTTGCCATCATCATCAAAATGGACCGTCAAATCATGATACGAAGGTTCAAACGAGGTTTCGTTCCAAGGACCGTTTTCTATATCCTTAGTAGAAAAGACGTAGGTTTTTCCGGTAGTGGTAGCAAACGTGAATACGTAAAATGTTCCATTATGGTATCGGATACAGCTGGCCCACGAACCCCTGCCATAGGCATTTTTGCCGTTTTCCAGATTTATGGCATCCACTTCCCCGAGTCGGTCATAGGCATAGTCCACCAATTCCCAATTGACCAAATCTTTGGATTTCATGATAGGAACCCCCGGACTCAAATGCATGGTGGTACTGCCCATATAGTATGCGTCTCCTACACGCACCATGGATGCGTCCGGAACATCCGCAAACAAAATGGGATTCTGTGCGTTTTGCCCCTGGGCATGAACAGAAAACTGAAGCATCAGTAAAACAAGCAAAATAGTATGGGTGTAAAATCGGTTCATGCTTACTTCTTCATTATAAAGGTGTATGTCTTTCCTTTTTCAGTTTCCAAATCGTATAGAAACGTATTTGCCAATTCTAGATTCTTCAAGGTGGCCTCCTTTGAAATTATGGGTGCAGCCGTTTCAGGTACATAAAAGAGTGGATTCGGGTTTTCGCCTACCGCTTTTTTCAAGGTTCCTCTTCCTACTAATTCTATGGTATTTGGTATTCGTAGCCGAAGATTTCCTCCCAAATTTGATTTGATTTTAGCGACCACCAATTTTTTATCCTTCCATTCCATAGAAACCAATTCAAAATCACCCCTGGCTTTTAGTCCGCCTACATAACCGTACTTTAAGGCATCCGGAATGGCAGGAAGCAAATGAACCGAACCATCGGAACTTTGCAACAACATCTCGGCAATACCGGAAGTACACCCAAAATTACCATCGATTTGAAACGGTGGGTGCGCGTCAAAAAGGTTATTGTAGGTACCGCCGCCACCTTGGTTTATGCCAACCGGGGTCAGTTGGTCTTTTATCAATTTATAGGCGTGGTTGCCGTCCTGCATTTTAGCCCACCAATTTACTTTCCAGCCCATGCTCCATCCTGTAGAGACATCACCACGCTGCAGTAATGTGTTTTTTGAGGCTGCAAAAAGTTTGGGGGTTCTATACGGTGAAATCTGATTGGATGGAAAAAGTCCGTATAGGTGGGAAATATGCCTATGATTATCCTCGGGCGAATCCACATCATCCAACCATTCCTGTAATTGATTGTGCTTGCCCACTTGCATGGGTGGAAGTTTTTTCCGTAAGGTTTTGAGGGAATCTGCAAACGCCCTGTCTTTTTCTAAAATTTCGGATGCTTTGATCGCTGTAGTGAAAACATCCAGAACCAATTGATTGTCCATGGTGGAGCCGGCCGTAATGGAAGACCCTTGATGTTCTTTTGGGGCGTTTTCTGGGGAATTTCCAGGTGCGACGACCAGATAGGGGTAGTTAGGATGTTTTACCAAAAAATCGGCGTAGAACTCGGCAGCACCTTTTAAAGCCGGATAACTGGATTTTAAAAACGAGGTATCGCCCGTGTATAGATAATGTTCCCAAAGATGTTGGCTGGTCCATGCACCGCCCCCGTTCCAGATACCCCAAAACGCACCGTCTATAGGGCCGGTGATACGCCAAATATCTGTATTGTGGTGCGCCATCCAACCCTTTGCGCCGTACATGACTTTTGCGGTTTCTATTCCCGTCTTGGAAAGCTCTTGCACCATGGTCAAAAAGGGTTCGTGCAATTCCGAGAGGTTGGTTCGCTCTGCGGGCCAATAGTTCATTTCGGCGTTTATGTTGATCGTATATTTACTGTCCCACGCGGGTTTCATGCGTCCGTTCCATATTCCCTGCAAGTTTGCCGGTTGTCCGCCAGGTTGAGATGAGGAAATCAATAGGTATCTTCCAAATTGAAAATATAGGGCCACAAACGATGGATCTTCGGTATTTCCAAAATTCGCCAAACGCTCATCCGTAGATAGTTTTGAAGCCTTTGAACTTCCAAAATCCAAAACAACCCTATCAAAAAGTGCTTTGTATTTTTTAATGTGGTCGGACTTTAATTGATTATAGTCCTTTTCTAAAGCAGCATCCAAATAAGATTTTGCCCGTTCCGTTTCATCACCACTTAAATCATGATATGAATTGAAATTGGTAGCAATGGATACCATGATAACAGCACCATCCGCATTTTTAACTTCAACGGAGGAATTGGTTTGAGTGACCGTTCCGTTATTGGTTTTTATTTTGGCCAGTGCATTGAATTCCACTTTACCTTCTATTCCTTCGTGGTCGCTTGTTTTACCCCAAAGGGAAAGTTGGTCGTTACCCTGAGTCTCAATTCTTGGTTCCAAATGTGGCGAAGTAAAGTTTGCCGTAAAAGAAACTTTACCCGGTTCATCTCCCGAAATTTTGATAACTAATAATCGGTCCTGTAGAGATGCAAATGCTTCCCTGGTATAAGTAACCCCGTCAAGGATATAGGTAGTTTTACATATTGCGTCGCTAATATCCAATTCCCGATAATAATCTTTGTATTGGTCGTGGTTCGGGAAGGATAGCTCAAGATTGCCAACGGGTTGGAACATTTGTCCATGTGATTTCTTTGTAATGATTTTCTCATTGGCCAGTTGTTCGGCGGGCTTATATTCGCCTTTAAAAATCAGCTCACGTACTTTGGGCAAGGCTTTCAACGCATCCGGATTATCGTTTCGGTTAGGGCTACCACTCCAAACGGTATGCTCATTCAATTGAAAAATGTCTTTATCAACATTGCCGTAGACCATGGCTCCTATGCGTCCGTTTCCAATAGGCAAGGCATTTTCCCAAACCTCCCCGGAAGGCTCATCATACCACAATTTTAGGTCAGAACTTTGTTGTCCGAAAAATAAAAATGGAGGGAGGAGAAGGGCCGTACAAATTACATTTTTTAGGGTTACCATCTAACTTATAAAATGAAGATTTAATTTAAGTGTTCAATATACACATAAAGCCGATTTAAATTTTAGTTTTAAAAAGTATTTTTTGAATAATTGTGAAGGAATCTAAAAAAAACCAATAAATTGTTAGAATAACTTCCGTTATTTTGAGACTTATAACATTTCTGAACCGAAATATTAATTTTTTTGATTCAAGATAAGTGACGCAGCACCATGAAATATATCATTTGCCAGGAACCTAGCCGTTTTGAATTAAAGGAAAAAGAACGACCGGTTAGAAGAACTGGGGAAGTACTGGTCAAAATACATCGGGTAGGGATTTGCGGTACAGATTTGCATGCCTACGGAGGAAACCAAGCTTTTTTCAAATACCCAAGAATACTGGGTCATGAGCTGGCCGCTGAGATTTTGGAAATTGGCGAGGATGATGAAAACCTCAGAACAGGCGATCATGTTATCATCATGCCCTATGTAAGTTGTGGTACCTGTGTAGCCTGCAGAAATGGAAAAACAAATTGCTGTACCCAGATCAATGTGTTGGGCGTACATGTGGATGGGGGCATGCAAGAAATTATAAGCCTACCTAAAAATCTGCTTATTCCCGCAAATAGTCTATCCCTCGAGGAAATGGCCATTATAGAGCCTTTGGCTATTGGGGCACATGCCCTAAGAAGGGCAGCTATTCATAAAGGCGAAACAATCGTTGTAATTGGTTGTGGCCCTATAGGTATCGGCCTCATGAAGTTGGCCCAAATTAAAGGTGCCAAGGTTATCGCCTTGGATATGAATATAGAGCGATTGAATTACGCTGCCAATCAAATAGGGGTGCCTTATACAATGGACGTTAGGGAGAATCCCATAGAAAAAATAGCCCAAATTACCAATGGTGACATGGCCACTGCGGTTTTTGATGCTACTGGCAACAAACATGCTTTGGAGTCTGGGGTCTCCTATATGTCGCATGGGGGTAGATTTGTCTTGGTAGGCCTATCCAAAGGAGAACTTACCTATACGCACCCCCAGATACATGCCAAAGAAACGACTTTGATGTGCAGTAGAAATGCTACTTTGGAAGATTTTCAATTCGTAATCGATCATATAAAGGAATTTCCAACAGATTCTTTTATAACGCATAAGGTTCATTATTCTGAAATGATCGAACATTTCGACTCTTGGTTATTGCCAGAAACTAATGTGGTCAAGGCCATGATAACTTTCGATTAGAAACCGCAGAGCGATTAGTATGATTATAGACTTACATCAGCACTTCCAAAAATTTTATTTCCAAGCGGTACAGTGGTTCCAATTGATTTTGACCATGACGGGGATATGGACCTATTTATTGGCGGACGTGTGAATCCTAATAAATATCCTTTTTCCCCAAGATCATACCTTTTGGAGAATAGACAGGGAGTGTTTTTGGATGTTACGGAAAAAGTTTCACCGGAATTGCTATTCCCTGGGATGATAACGGATGCAGCTGTGGAGGACGTAAATAAGGATGGATGGATGGACCTTATTTTGGTAGGCGAGTGGAATCCAGTTCAACTTTTTTTGAACAAGAAGGGTCGCTTGGCACTTGATCTGAATGATAATGGTTTAAGGAATACACATGGTTGGTGGAATTGCATAAAATCGGGAGATTTTGACGGAGACGGCGATATGGATTTTGTGGCTGGAAATTGGGGCTTGAACAACCCCTTCCATGCCAGTTTTGAAGAGCCTTTAAGTCTTTATGCCAAAGACTTTGATTCCAACGGAACCATAGAACCAATTATAACTTATTTCAATGGGGAAAAGGAATATATCCTACAGGCTAGGGGTACTTTAATGAAACAGTTGCCATTAATTAGAAAGTTGACGAACAACTATCATGATTATGGGAAAAAGACCTTTGGCGAACTCTTTGACAAAGAAAAAATTGATACAAAGGCCCAATTCAAGACCTACGAGTTGGCCTCAATGTATTTTGAGAACATAGGCGAAGGAAAATTCAAAAGGTCTTCCTTGCCTGAAGAATTGCAATGGTCTCCAATTTTTGATTTCATTGATTTGGACATGCAGGGAGATAATAAAAAGGGATTGTTGGCGGTAGGAAATTTTATGAACACTGAAGTCCTTACCGGACACTATGATGCCGGCAAGGGCCACATGCTTATTTATGATGGGATTTTGGGCAAATTTGAATTGGTCAATCTATGTAAAAGTGGTTTTATTGTTTCCGGCGAGGCGAGGTCCTTGGTAAAATTGAAAACTTATTCGAATGAAGAACTAATACTGGTTGGCCTACAAAATGATACCTTGGGTTTTTATGGAAAAACCAATACCCTTCCCAAAAAATAGATTGTATTTATTGACTTTTTAGATCCTTATGTTATTTAACCTTGCTTAAAAGGATATTCAATTTCAATAAAACATACTAGTTGAATTATAGATTATTTACGAATTAATTCAATCGTTATACGGTTTGAGCGTTTTAATGCTGCCGTCGCTTAAATGTTCAATTTCAGCTACCTTGATACACCTCAAATGGGTGACACCTTTTGATAGTGAGGAATCATGATAAAAGAGAAACCACTTACCATCGACTTTACAAACGGAATGGTGGGATGTCCAACCAACGACTGGCTCCAATATTCTACCTTTGTATACGAAAGGACCGTATGGCGTATCGCCTATGGCATAGCAGATGAAGTGCGTATCCCCTGTTGAATAGGAGAAATAATATTTTTCCTGGTGTTTATGCATCCAAGCGGCCTCAAAGAAACGTCTGTCGTTGTCCCCTGTCAGCAATAGCTTGCCCTCGTTATCCAATATTTCTATCGGTCTAGGTTTTTCAGCGAATTCCAACATGGTATCATCCAATTTGGCGACGTATGGAAGCAGGGCGGGTTCATCATCTTTTGGGAAATGTGCCGTAGGACTTTCAGGGTTGGATGCATTGAACTCCCCGGTTCTCCATCGTTGCAATTGGCCGCCCCAAAGGCCACCAAAATACATGTAATAGCTTCCATCCTCATCTTCAAATACGGCAGGGTCTATGCTAAAACTGTCTTTTATTGCATAGGGTTGTGGTATAAAAGGTCCGGTTGGGGAATTGGAAACGGCCACGCCTATTCTAAAAATTCCGTCATAATCCTTTGCAGGGAAGTATAGATAATATGTACCCTTCTTTTGTGCGGCATCTGGTGCCCACATTTGTCTTTCGGCCCAAGGGACATCCTCTACATGAAGGGCAATTCCATGGTCAACGGCTGCGCCATCGACTGAATCCATGGAAAGGACATGGTAATCTTCCATGGCAAAATGACTTCCCAAGTCGTCAAATGCCTCGCCTGCATCAATATCATGGGAGGGATATATATAGATTTTACCGTTGAAAACATGGGCAGAGGGATCTGCCGTGTATATATGCTTTATCAGTGGTTGGGAAATCGCTTTTTCGTTTAGTTTATCAAAATCGATATTTTCAATACTATCTTCTGGCATGCCGTTTATTTTTGTCTCCTTGTGATTAAGTCGTTTTCAATCTGGGTTTCCATTTTTTTGTTTATTTCATAGAAGAACAATAAAGCTATTCCCAAAAAGAATGCTATAGAGGGATAAATGCTAACGAGCATCCTAGTTCCTTCAATCGCACTATCAGGCTGAATTACCAATTCAGTAGTGGCAAATTTCTTTGGGATATAATCATAAAGCCCAAGTATCCATGTAACCATTGAACTGCCAATGGTAAGGCCTAATTTTAATCCTATCATCATGGCCGAAAATATAATGGCCGTGGCCCTTCTGTTGTTCTTCCATTCAGAATAATCGGCTACATCTGCTATCATGGCCCATAGAAGCGGTATGGTAATTCCGTAGAAAAATCCATGCAAAATTTGTGAAAGGAACATCAGTTCTACCGAAGTGGAGGAAAAGAAATAGAAAATGGCTATAAATAGGGTCGACACGAACAATGCACTGCCAAATACATCCCGTTTTCCATATTTGTCCGCCAGCCTTTTGGATAATGAAATTCCAACGATCATAAAAATAATTCCTCCTGCATTGAACAGTCCAAACCCTGCGGAAGTTGGGTCGTCTCCAAAAAAGTCGACACCAATGCTGGAAAGACCATTCAACAGAGGGGCAATAAAATTGGCTAAGCTGGCAGCGTCTACATAATTTTCAAAATAATAGACATAGGACCCTCCCTTCATGGCAAGGGTAATGAAGACCAAAGTGGTGAGCACCAACATAAGGATCCACGGTCGGTTTTTGAATAAATCGCCTAAATCTTCCTTTAAGCTGGATTTCTGTTCCGGGGTAGGAACAACGCGTTCTTTTGTGGTAAAGAAGGTAATCAATAGCATGATGGTACCTAAAATGGCCAAATAGGTCATAACCGTTTCAATGCCTTCCGCCTTATCGCCATCCCCTGCATACAATATAATGGGCAGCATGAAAACCTGTACAAAAAATTGCGCGAACATAACGGCCACAAATCGATAGGATGAAATACTGTTGCGTTCTTTCATACTACCGGTAATAACACCGCTCAGGGCCGCATAGGGCAGGTTATTGGCCGCGTACAATAACAGCAACAAGGTGTAGGTAACCGCTGCATAGACTACCTTTCCTGGATAGTCAAAATTTGGTGTGCTAAATGCTAGTAGGGCAACAATCCCCAATGGTACCGATGTAAATAATATCCAAGGCCTAAATTTGCCCCATCTACTCCGTGTCCTATCTGCAAGAGCACCTACAATAGGGTTAAAGGCAAAAGCCGAAATTATGCCCACTACGAATATGATTACCGAGGCATCATTTGTTTCCAGACCATAAATATCCGTATAAAAATAAGCCAGATAGGTAACTAATGTTTGGAATACCAAGTTAGCTGAGAGATCCCCAAGGCTATAGCCAATTTTTTCCTTGATGGATAATTTATGTGCTTCTAAACTCATTGTCTACAAATTAGTTTGTTGTTTGTAGTTGGTCAAATTTTTCTTTTAAGCCGATAATACTATAATAGGCGGCCTTAGGCTTTAAATTCCTATCGAACAGCAAAGGATAGTTTGTTCTGCCCCTAATCGGAAAGCCGTTCAACCAAGATTGCCCATCGCCTAGGCCCCAGAAAGTAACCCTGCTTATTTTGTCCTTATGCTTTAAAAAAATATTGAAAATATCCTTATATCGATTGGCCAATTGTATTTGAACGGAATCAGGTAGACCCTTCGTATAAGGGTTCATTTTTTCACTGTTCTCAAAATTCTGACTGATTTCCGCACCTTCCAAATCCCAAGGGTTGGGCAATACGCTAATATCCAGTTCCGTAATTGCTACCTGCACGCCCAATTTGGAATACTCCAAAATGCTTTGTTCTATCTCTTCAAGGGAAGGTGAATTTAAGTGCCAATGTCCTTGCATTCCAATACCGTCTACCTTTATACCTTGTTCTTGGATTTTTTTTACCATCCTAATGGCCCCTTGCCTTTTTTCAGGATTCGTCATGTTGTAGTCGTTATAATAAAGCTTCGCATCCGGGTCGATTTCGGAAGTCCATTTAAAAGCCAAGGACAAATAATCCGCTCCCATTTTTTTGAGGAAAATCGAATTTCTTAATGTGCCATCCTCGTTTAAGGCTTCATTGACAACGTCCCAAGAGTTAACGATTCCTTTAAAGTGAAGTGCTAAATCCTTGATGTGGTTTTCAGTTGCAGACTTAAATTCAAGACTGTCCTCAATATCTTGGAACCAAGGTGATAATTGGCTGTGCCAAATCAACGTGTGGCCATGGATGTGCATGTCATTGGTTTTTCCCAATGCAACAAATTTATCGGCCATTTCAAAATTGAAACTGTCGAGCTTTGGATGAATGATGGCCGATTTCATGATATTTTCGGCGGTAATACTATTAAACTCCTTTTTTACGACGTTAAGAGAGGTGCTGTCGCTTTGGTCAATGATGCCGCCGTTCAAAGCTACGCCTATGTAAAAATCCTTTTCAAATGCATCTTTTAGGGATTCCACTTCTAAGGATTTATGCTCATTGGGGTTCGAACAACTTTCTAGAGAGACCAAAACGATAATAAACAGTATTGGGAACAGCAGTCTTAAAATAGACGGGGTCACAATGGTTTTTTTGTTTGCAATGCAAGTCATTTCAAGCTTTAAGTAAATCATTGTTAGAATTCATTTTAGCAGTAAATCTAAAAGAATGTCAATCCATGAAATATTAAAAATGTAGCTATCTATCCTAAACATGTTGTATGTGTGGTTTAGGGTAGCGGAGCTATTCTATTTATGAACTTTTTGGAAAAATGTCCTTTACGTCCTAAGGTTAAAGTGGGTCATAAAGATCGAAGACTCTTTTTTTATTGATTTTTGGGCGCGATTCTGGATGCATTAAAGAGTGTACCTTGCTATTTTGTTTTAATATCTGTAGGTAATATACCAAATTCAGACTTAAAACAACGGCTAAAATAGGAAGGAGAAGAAAAACCTACTTTGAAGCCTACCTCTGCAATTGACTCGCAACCTGTTTCTATCATATTTTTTGCCTTTTCCAAACGCACCTTGCGAATCAATTCGTTTGGTGTTAGTCCTGTCATGGCTTTGATTTTTCTATAAAGTTGGCTACGGCTTAAGTGAATATCCTCTGCCATGTGCTCCACGTTTAATTCGGTTTTTTCAATATTCTTGTTAAGATAGTCCAAAACCTTTCGCATAAAGGATTTATCCATTTCCGTGGTTTTCTCCAGTAGGTTTAGTTTAGTGGGGTCGTTTAAATTTTTGGTTATGTACACCTGACGATTTTCAATCAAACGCGATAGATACGAGTTGAGTAAACGCATATCAAAAGGTTTGGTCATATATACATCGGCTCCTGAGTTTACTCCATTGACCTTATCATCTATCATGGCTTTGGCAGTCAACATGATTATAGGAATATGACTCGTGGCAATATGCTTTTTAAGGTTTCTACAAAATTCCAAACCATCCATTTCTGGCATTACAACATCGGTAATAATTACATCAGGTATTCTACGGTGCGCTATATCCAGAGCTTGTTGTCCATTTGAGGCCTCCAAAATGGTATGTTCAAAGGAAAGTTCGTGTTTTAGGTAGGACCTTAGTTCCGTATTGTCCTCCACGATTAATATTGTTTTTAAGGATTTATTATCAAATTTGGAAGCCAAAGATGTTTTTGAATAGTTCAGATTTGGCAAATAACTTTCGCTCTGTGGATTGCTAAAAAATTCACTTTCATTAAAATGTTCTTTACCCAAAGGAAGTAAAATCCTAAATTTTGTACCTACAGTCTCTTCACTTTCTATGATTATTACCCCTTTCAGCAATTCAACGAAATTCCTGACCACCTCAAGGCCTATTCCCGTACCTCCATAATACTGACTATTCATATTCTTTACCTGATAGAACCTATCAAATATTTTTTTCACTTCCTCTTGGTTAATGCCACTACCGGTGTCCTCAATATTGACTTCTAAACAAGGAAGGGTTTTGTTTTCTGCCAAGGGAAAATGAACGTCATTGGGAGATTGGAAAACGCTAATGGTTATGGCGCCATTTTCAGGCGTTACCTTAAATGCATTTGAAAGTATATTGAAGATTACTTTTTCGAGCATTCCAGGGTCACTCCATAGATAAAGAGGCGCCTCATTTCGTTCTATTAATAAGGCGATGTTTTTCAATAACGCTTCCTCTTTGAAATGGTCGGTTATTTCCTTGATAAATGTATTGATGTCTATTTTGGAAACCTTTATGGAAAATTTGTTCAATTGAAGTTTTCTAAAATCCATCAGTTCATCGATAAGTCGTTTGAGTCTGGCAGCGTTTTTGTAAATTATTGTGTGTTTTTCCTGTACCACCGTGGGAAGTGGAAGCGAAGTATTGGACATTATATCTTTCAAGGGGTTCAAAATAAGGGTCAATGGCGTTCTGAACTCATGGGATATATTTGTGAAAAACTGTATTTTCTTAGTATTAAGTTCTTCCTCCTGAATGCGTCTTGAACGTTCAAATTCAACAAGACGTTTTTCTCGAATTCTTGCCCTTAATAGTCTATACAGCCAAGTTGAAAACAGAACAATCGTTGCCAAATAAAAGATAATGGCCAATTTAGTTTTCCACCAAGGTGCTAATACGGTAAGCGAAAGGGTTTTTACTTTATCGCCCCAGAGCCCATCATTGTTGGCTGCCTTTAGTTTAAAGGTATAATTTCCCGGAGATAGATTTGTGTAGGTTGCACTTCTTGCGTTACCTACAAAATTCCAATCGTCCTCTAGACCTTCAAGGTAATATGCATATTGATTTTTTTCAGGCCTTGTATAATTTATACCCATAAATTCTATTGTAAAAACACTTTGTTTATGATTTAGGGTTATCTGTTCAGTTTCAGAAATAACTTTTTTTAAAGGGGCATCCTTTTCATTTATTTCTAAGGATTTATTATAGACCTTAAAGTCTGTAAAATAAACCTCAGGTTCGTGGATGTTGCGTGGAAGGGCGGAAGGCTTAACGACATTTATGCCTTTATAATTTCCAAAATAAAGCGTTCCGTCCTCGTCCTTAAAGGCTGCATTAAAGTTGAAATCATTGGTCAGTAGCCCGTCATTGATGTCGTAGTTGATAATTTGTCCTTTGCTTTTGTCATAGCAAGAAATACCTTTGTTTCCGGCCATCCACAATTTTCCGTCGTTCGCTTCCATGATCGTGGCGATAGTTTCCTGCTCCAGTCCCTGTTTCTTATTATACCACTGTATTGAATCATTTCCTGCGTCGAATTTCCATACACCAGCGCCGTCTGTGCCTATCCAGATATTATTTTCCGAATCTTCATATAGGGATACAATAACATCGACCGAAACGCTAGGGCCGTTTGAATTCATTTTCTCGGACTTCAGTTCGATCTTATTAAAAGATTCGCTGGATTCGGCCTGTCTTTTGAACAATCCGCTCGTAGTAGCAATCCAGATGGTATTTTTACTATCCACCATGATTTTGCGGATTTCCGCACGGTATGTCTTCAGGTCGTTGAATTTTTTATCGTCTACGGAACCAAATTTCCCATCTTCAAGGCTATAATAATGGAGACCATTAGAAAAGGTTCCAATCCATATTTTACCGAAGTTGTCTTCTGAAAAACTCATGACCCTATTGGATTTTAAAGCGCCATTGGTGCTATAGGTATCAAAATGTTTAAAAACCTGTGTATTGGATTTTAAGAAGTAAATACCTGAATTCCAAGTTCCTACCCAAATATTTTCATGGCTATCCATGAAAATGGTCTGTACGTCATCAGCTTTCAGCCCCCTAGCTATGGAATTTTTGTTGTCTAATAGATGAACAAATTGATTTGTTTTTATGTCGTAAACATCTATACCACCGCCATCCATTCCTATCCATAATCTTTTTTGCTTATCCTTAATTATTCCGGTTACTGAAGATGATTGCAATGAGTTGTCCACATTGGAAATGCTTTGTATATCTGGAAACTTGTCATAATTGTAATCATGTACCCCAACCCCTTTGTTATAATACCCTATCCATATCCGATCTTGTTTATCCACAAATAAGGACCATACTGAATTCGATTTAATACTGTTATTGTTGAATTTATCGTAACGATAGTTTTTTATAAGATCACCATTTTGAGAAAGAACGTACAAGCCATCATTTTCAGTTCCGCAAAGAATTCGTTTGTCAGGTGCCTGTACTATGGTTAGTATTCGCTCACTGGTTATATTGAAAATGTCTATTTTATAATGATTTCTGGACGCATCAGGATTTGAAAATTTTAATAGACCATTCGAATGTGTTCCCAGCCAAAGTGAACCTCTGTCATCAATGAGCAGTGATTCTATATTTATCTCAAAATTTTCAGTTTCACCGAAAAGTTTTTCTCTAAGCTTAACCCTATGGGTTTGCTTACCGTCAAAAGAGTACAGCCCCCTGTTTGTTCCAATATAAACGATTTGATCCTTGTATCGCAGCAAACAATTAATGAGAAGAGGTGTGGACGCTGGATTGTTTATTGTTACGGGATATCCCTTTAAGGTTTTGATGTCTACCTTAAATAGGCCATTCGCTATAGTTCCGATCAATAACCTATCATTTCCAATTTCAACAATTGCGGTAACTACTAGATTGTTTAAAGGTTTCCCATTTTTATAAAATGAGACGTGTTTAAAGTTATCAAAGTCTTTTTGATAAACATCTAATCCTGTTTCCGTGCCAACCCAGAGCAGTCCAGAGGAATCTACATAGGCTGTATGCACCAATGAACTATTAAGGGAATTTGGATTGTCAAACTCCTGCGTGTAAGGCACAAGGTCTATACCATTATATTTATTCAACCCCAACCCATACGTTCCCATCCAAATCAAGCCCTGTTTGTCCTGAACTATGGTGGATACCGCTCGTTGTGTAATGGATTCTTCGATATCCAAAAAGTTATAGTTGCTATCCTTGTATTGTGCGGACAGCATTAAACCGCACAAAACAGATATAAAAAGGTAACTGGTATGAATATACTTTTGATATAACATGCTTCTCAAACCTGCCTTAAAAAGCAGGTACTTACAATATTTTGTGATTTTTTCTTGCTCCTATTAAAATATTCAATTTTAGCAATAAAACTCTATGAATTTGATAATCTACCGCCCAAAAAAGCATTTAATTACGAAAATGTTTTAGTAAAAGGCTTCAAAGTAATTTTATGCTAACGCAAAAAAAACGTTGCAGTTGGACATTATTTGGGATTAAGATGGTACCCAAGTCTTATTTTGTATTGGAATTCTTGTCCTTTCCTTTAATATTTCCCTATATCCCAAAAATAAACCTAGCCTAAAAGATAGGTTTTTGAAATTGATTGGAATTTTATTTTAACAAAGTGAAAAACAATGAATTTATCCCAGGGAGGTTTATAGTTCTTTTCAAAAGTCAATTTAAAATAAAAATTAGCTAATCAAATCTAATATTGTAATTTGTATATAAAATAATAGGAACCATGAAGAACCAGAGAAGACAATTTATTAAGAACTCAATAATAGCTGGTGCTGCCGCAAGCTTTTCTCCAAATTTCTTGATGTCAGCTACTAGGCCAAAAAAGGAAAAGCTTGGTATAGCCCTTGTTGGATTGGGATACTATAGTACGGATCTTCTGGCCCCGGCCCTCCAGCTGACCGAAAACTGCGAATTAAAAGGAATCGTAACGGGCAGTCCTGAAAAAATTCCTGTTTGGCAAGAAAAGTATGGCATTAAGGACAAGAATATTTATAATTACGAGAACTTTGATTCTATTGCCAACAATGAAGACATAGATGTTATTTATGTGGTGCTACCACCGTCTATGCACAAGGAATATACCTTAAGGGCGGCAAATACTGGAAAACACGTTTGGTGCGAAAAGCCCATGGCTCCTACTGTAGCGGATTGCGAGGCCATGATAAATGCCTGTAAAAGCAATGGGGTAAAACTTGCCATAGGATATAGGTGTCAGCACGATCCAAATATTCAGGCCTACATGAAAGTGGCCAAGGAAAGACCTTTTGGTAAGGTAAAGATGATTACTTCCGCAGCTGGATATTTTGATGGCAGGACAGACCATTGGAAACAGAAAAAAAGTCTAGGCGGAGGAGCTATGGGTGATATGGGGGTTTACGCACTACAAGGTGCTAGATTGGCCACGGGAGAGGAGCCTATTTCCGTTTTGGCACAGGCTTCGACAACTAGACCCGAAATTTATCACGAAGTAGAAGAGACCATGATGTTTCAGCTTGAATTTCCAAGCGGTGCCCTTGCATCCTGCCAAACCAGCTTTGGCATACAGATGAATCACCTACAGGTAAATTATGAAAAGGGCTGGCTCAAAATGGAACCTCATTCTGCCTATATTGGAAATAAGGGAAGTATGTCAGATGGCACTATTATAAATTATGCCATAAATAACCAGCAAGCAAAACAGATGGATGAGGATGCCTTGGCGATAATTCGCAATCAGGAAATGCCCGTACCTGGAGAGGAAGGGCTAAGGGATATTAGGGTAGTAGAGGCCATTTATAAATCGGCCGGGCAGAATTGTATGGTTAAACTTTAGTTCCCGTTTAAAAATTTTGGCCATTGTCCTGACTGTAAATTCAATTAAAGTTTAAAAGTTATGGCGACGTGTTTCTATGCGTTTGATGTGGCGAAGCAAAGCGTGAGGTCTACAGTATCGTTTTCGAACGCAAATAAAATTTATAGAGTTGTCTTATTTTCTTTCTTTTGGAAGCTTAGAAAGCCCAAAAGGTTATGATGATTTTTAGATGAAGTAACTAAGTGCACTATAAATTAATAAAGCAGACATTTTGTAATCGGTTTTTGTCGGAAATAGGAAAACAAGATCTTATTCAATCCTTTTTGGAATTCTCCCATTTTTCTATCATAGGCTTTAAAATATCATCTTCAACGCCATATACTTTACCCTCTTTTGCAAGGGGCATAAATTCGTCTATATACTTTTGACTCAGTGCTTCAGAGTCTCCATATTTTTCACGTAAGGCATCCAATTTTTGGTGGAGACCCTTTTGAATTTCTGCATAGGCCGGGTCATCATAATAATTGTGCTGTTCCAAAGGGTCTTTTTTTCTGTCGATCAATTCCCAATAGTCCATATCGAAATAATAGTGTATCAATTTATAATCTTTGGTAATAGCTGCATAATGCCTGTTGACATTGTGCTCGGAAGGATGTTCGTAATAGTGATAGTAAACGGCATCCCTGTTCCAATTTTCCATATCACCGGTAAGAACGGGGACCAAACTCTTTCCCTGCATGTCCTCGGGTTGCTCTACCCCGGCCACGTCCAAGAATGTTTCGGCAAAATCCAGGTTCTGGACAAGTTCATCGGATACACTTCCGGCTTTTACCCGATTTGGCCAAGAAACCAAAAGCGGCGTTTTAAGACTTTCGTCGTACACGAATCTTTTGTCGAACCAGCCATGTTCCCCAAGGTAAAAACCTTGATCGGACGTATACACAATAATCGTATTCTCCATCATATTATTGGCTTCCAGGTAATCCAAAACCCTTCCAACATTTTCATCTAAGGATTTTATAGTCCCCAAATAATCCTGCATATATCTTTGATAGCGCCATTTGGCAATATCTTTTTCTGTCATGTTCGGGTATTGTTCAATGAAATCTTCCGCAACTTTTCTGTAGTATGTATCAAAATTTGCTTTTTGGGTGGAGTCTAATCTTCCAACCGTCATTTCGTATCTGCGCTTGTCAAAACCAATTTGTTCTTCCAACCCTAATTGGTCCATAACCTCGGGATATAGCTTGCTGTCCGCCGCCCAACCCATGTCGCCGTCAATTTTCATTTCGGCCACCTTAGCCGCGGGCATTCCTTCATGGTCATCGAACAAGGTTTTGGGTTCTGGAAAAGTTTTATTTGTGTATTCCTCCATATGTCGCTCCGCCATCAACCAGGAACGGTGTGGGGCTTTATGCAGGTACATAAGCATAAATGGCGAATCCTTTTTACGTTCATTCTCAAGCCATTCTAGCGTCATACCGGTAATAATATCCGTTACATACCCTTTCACTTGAATTTCTCCTTCATTTTTTGTGATAAAATCCGGATTGTAATAAGACCCTTGTCCCGGTAATATTTTAAACTGGTCAAAACCTTTCGGATTATTGCCAAAATGTAACTTACCAAACATGGCGGTTTGGTATCCTGCTTTTTGTAAAAGTTGTGGAAAGGTGACATTGGTAGTGTCGAAAGGGGAGACATTATCAATCTTGCCATTTATATGGGAGTGCTTCCCGGTTAAAATCGTAGCTCTCGAGGGTGCACAAATGGAATTGGTAACACTGGCATTGGTAAATAACATTCCCATTTTGGCAATTCTATCAATGTTGGGTGTCTCGATTAGGCTATTGTCATAGGCAGAAATGGCTTGGTATGCATGGTCATCAGACATGATAAAGACAATATTGGGCCTCTCCGCTTTCTCTTTAGTTTCTGACTTTGTTTCAGATTTACAACCAATTAGGCAAATCGAAATAAGCAAAAGGCTTGCAAACCTTATAAAAAATCTTTTAGAAAGTTTGGACTGGTTGAGTTTAGAATTCATATCAAATCGTATTTAACAAAGGCACTTAAGTTACTGTATTTTCGATTTAATTACTTAAAGGTTTTTTTGGTTTAAAAAAACAGATTTTTCTTCATCTTCTTGGGCGTTTTTTTTGCGAATTCAAATACATGAACCTCTATAAGCCGTATTTTCAATTAATTGATTATCAAATATCTTCCCAAAATCTGCGTTATTCCAGTACTATTAGATTAGAATTAAAAACTTTACAGTAATTAAATTTGTTTATTTTGTATTTTTGACAAGCAATGAAGGACGTCTTCCATAAAATAGTATCCATTACCATGGCACTTTTAGTGCTGTTTACCACGACCTCGTTCTCGGTAGACATGCATTATTGTGGAGACCATCTTATGGATTTTAGCCTGTCTGGAGATGTAGAACGGTGTATGATGCAACCACAGATTTCTCATAAAATGGCCAATTGCGCTATGGTGGAAATGAAAATGGATTGCTGTTCCGATGTTGAACTATCTGCTGTGGGTCAGGACGATTTACAAATTTCCTTCAACCAATTGTCTTTTGATAAACAGTTGTTTATTACCTCCTTCTTAGATACTTATTCCTGTTTATTTGAAACCAGACATCAAGAAAAAGTACATTTTAAGGATTATTCCCCTCCTCCCTTGATCAGGGATGTTCAGGTTCTGGACCAGACTTTCCTCATTTGATTTTTAGACACTACATCTTTTCCTGGTAGCTAATAGTTTCCGGGCATGTTTTGTTATTTGCTATTTCAAAACTTGAAAATGTTTAACTGTCTAATTATCAATGTACATGCTGAATAAAGGCATAAAATACCTCATAGAAAACAAATTGATTGCGGTTCTTATGCTCCTCCTATTTGTAGGATGGGGCATATTGAACGCCCCGTTTAATTGGAATATCGGTATTTTACCAACCGATCCGGTTGCAGTAGATGCCATTCCAGATATTGGTGAAAATCAACAGATTGTTTTTACGAAATGGGAAGGACGCTCTCCACAGGATATAGAGGATCAGATTACTTACCCTTTAACTAGTTCTTTGTTGGGAATTCCCGGGGTGAGAACCGTTCGAAGCTCGTCCATGTTCGGATTTTCCAGTATCTATATCATTTTTGAGGAAGAGGTAGAGTTTTACTGGTCCCGCAGTAGAATTCTAGAAAAGCTCAATTCGCTGCCAAACGGATTGTTGCCAGTAGGGGTAACTCCTACCTTAGGACCGGATGCTACCGGATTGGGACAGATATTCTGGTATACCTTGGAAGGTAGGGACGAAGAAGGTAATGTTACCGGTGGATGGGATTTACAGGAACTACGAAGCATACAGGATTACTATTTAAAATACGGATTATCGGCTGCTGGTGGGGTTTCAGAAGTGGCCTCCATTGGCGGGTATGTTCAGGAATATCAAGTGGATGTTGACCCGGAATTGATGCGACAGTATGGTATTGGACTTACAGAAGTTGTGAAGGCCATAAAGCAGAGCAATCAAGATTTAGGAGCCCAAACTTTGGAAATGAACCAGGCCGAATATCTTATTCGGGGACTTGGATATATAAAATCCCTAGAGGATATTGAAAATGCGGTAGTTGCATCCCAAGAATTTACATCCATTCGTATCAAGGATATTGCCAAGGTATATTTAGGACCCGCAAGCCGACGGGGAATATTGGACAAGGAGGGCGCAGAAGTCGTTGGTGGTGTTGTTGTGGCCAGATATGGCGCTAATCCTTTAGAGGTAATTACAAATGTAAAGGACAAAATCAAAGAATTGAGTGGAGGACTACCCTCTAAAGTTTTAGCTGATGGACGTACCTCGCAATTGACCGTTGTTCCTTTCTATGATCGTACGGAATTGATTCAGGAAACCTTGGGTACCTTAAAAGAAGCCTTGACCCTGGAAGTGCTCATTACCATTATGGTAATCATTGTCATGGTTTTTAATCTAAGGGCATCGCTACTTATATCCACACTGTTACCCGTGGCCATTCTAATGGTTTTTATCACCATGAAATTATTTCACGTGGATGCCAATATCGTAGCATTGTCCGGTATTGCTATTGCCATAGGAACCATGGTCGATGTTGGGGTCATATTGGCAGAAAATATGATTCGGCATTTAGAGGATGAAAAGCTGAAAGTAAAGGAAGATGGGAGTTACCTCACAACGAATGAAATTGTCTATAAAGCGACTTCGGAAGTTTCGGGAGCTATCCTTACAGCGGTATTGACGACCATTATTAGTTTTATCCCTGTGTTTACCATGATAGGTGCGGAAGGTAAATTGTTTCGACCCTTGGCCTTTACCAAAACCATGGCGCTATCCGCTTCTCTGGTAATCGCTTTGTTTTTGATTCCTCCCTTTGCGGCATTCCTATTTAAAAAATCAAAAAGGCAATTGCCATTCCACAAAATTTGGGACTATACACTTGTAGGTATAGGGATTTTGGCCATATTTTTTGGTTTTTGGTTGGGCTTGGCCTTGGTAGCCTTCGGATTCTTGGGATTATGGTTTGGTTTTAAGGAGACGGAAAATTTCAGGTTTTCCATAAATCGATATCAGTTATCGGTCTCTAAAACATTAGCAAACATTGGTATTTCCGTTTTGGTCATTGTTATTCTCCTCGCGGAATATTGGAGGCCTTTGGGCTTTCATAGGGGATTGGTCATAAATTTCATTTTTGTTGCGATTATCTGCTTCGGTCTATTGGGAATTTTCTCCTTATTCAAAACATACTATTCCAAAATCCTGCGGTGGGCGCTTGAAAATAAAGGACTGTTTATTTTGATACCTTCCATGGTATTGGTCTTGGGAATATTGATCATGAAAAATACGGGCAAGGAATTTATGCCTTCACTTAACGAAGGTACCTTCCTATTAATGCCTACTTCCTTACCTCATGCAGGGGTGGCCGAGAACAAACGTGTTTTGCAACAGTTGGATATGGCCGTGGCCAATATCCCCGAGGTTGAGACCGTAGTAGGAAAAGCAGGTAGGACGGAATCGGCTTTGGACCCTGCACCACTCTCTATGTACGAAAACGTCATTCAATATAAGTCTGAGTTTATGCGAAATACCGAGGGTAAAAGGCAAAGGTATAAAGTGAACGAAGATGGACTTTTCGTTTTGAAAAATGGAAAGCTGCATATTAACCCGAACAATCCTATAAACAATAACGGCAAGTATGATGCTACCCAACTGGTTGAAACGGTATCCAGAGAGGATTTGATTGAAGATGGCAGTGGGGATTATTTTAGAAACTGGAGACCTGAGATTAAAACTCCAGACGATATTTGGAATGCAATCGTATCTGCAACTAGACTACCGGGTGTAACCTCGGCACCTAAACTTCAGCCCATAGAAACAAGGTTGGTCATGTTACAGACCGGTATGCGGGCACCCATGGGTATTAAGGTCAAAGGACAGGATTTACAGCAAATTGAAAGTTTTGGTCTGCAGTTGGAAGATATCCTTAAGGAGGCTGAAGGGGTGAAGGAACAGGCGGTATTTGCCGACCGAATCATAGGTAAACCCTATTTGCTTATCGATATTAAAAGGGAACAGTTGGCTCGATATGGTATCTCCATAATGGATGTTCAGAACATTCTTGAAGTTGCAATCGGTGGGATGCCTTTGACACAAACAGTAGAGGGTAGGGAAAGATATTCGGTCAGGGTCAGATATCCACGAGAGCTTAGGGATAACCCTACTGACATAAAGAATATTTATGTTCCCGTAGAAAACGGAAGTCCGGTACCGCTTGGTGAATTGGTGGACATTCGATATGAAAAAGGACCTCAGGTCATTAAAAGTGAGGATACCTTTTTGGTAGGTTATGTGCTATTTGATAAGCTAGACGGTTTTGCAGAAGTGGATGTCGTTGAAAATGCCCAGGCTTTGATAAAGGAAAAAATCAACAATGGAGAGTTAAAAGTGCCTAACGGTATAAGTTATAGGTTTACGGGTACTTATGAAAACCAATTAAGGGCGGAAAAGACCTTGTCATTTGTAATTCCTCTGGCCTTATTGGTAATTTTTCTAATACTGTACTTTCAATTCAGGTCGGTCGCTACTTCTTTAATGGTATATACCGGTATTGCCGTAGCTTTTGCAGGTGGATTTATCATGATATGGCTCTACGGACAGGATTGGTTCTTGAATTTCAGCTTGTTTGGTGAAAACCTTCGAGATTTATTTAACATGAAGACCATTAATTTGAGTGTTGCCGTTTGGGTCGGTTTTATTGCCCTATTCGGAATTGCAACGGATGATGGGGTGGTTATGGCCACCTACTTGACGCAGACTTTTGATAGGGAAAATCCCAGCAATGTAAAGGAGATTCGTTCAGCAACTTTGGAGGCGGCCAACAAAAGGATACGGCCTTGTTTGATGACCACGGTCACCACTATTTTGGCATTGTTGCCCGTGCTGACCTCTACAGGGAAGGGAAGCGATATTATGATTCCCATGGCTATACCCATTTTTGGGGGAATGGTAGTAGATATAACCTCTTATTTTCTAGTACCTGTGCTGTACAGTTGGCAAAAAGAGTATCAATTAAAACGAGCTAACAAATGAGAACAATACCTATTATATTTCTGATACTGTTCGGGTTTAGCCTGAATGCACAAAGTCTGGAATCCTATTTGGAAGAGGCAGAAGCGAACAATCCAGAAATACAGGCTTATGAGCTACAATATAACATTTCCAAGGAAAAAGTGGGGGAAGCTAGGAGCTTTCCTAACACATCTATTAGCGCCGGTTATTTCGTAAGTGAGCCGGAAACCCGTACCGGAGCACAGCGCACCCGCCTCTCCGTGGCACAGATGCTCCCTTGGTTTGGAACGATTATGGCTAGGGAAAGCTATGCGAGCTCCCTTGCAGAAGCGGACTATTTGGATTTGGCCATCGCAAAAAGAAAGTTGGCATTATCGGTAGCGCAATCTTATTACGAACTCTATGTATTAAATGCAAAACAAATAGTTTTGAAGGAAAACATACAACTGTTGGACACTTATGAACAACTCGCCCTGACCTCAGTGGAGGTGGGGAAGGCTTCAGCCGTGGATGTATTGCGTTTACAAATCCGCCAGAATGAATTACAGCAACAAATTGAAGTTTTGGAGCAAAAGGCGTTAGCGGAAAGGTCTAACTTCAATGGACTAAGAAATCAGGAACAAAGTCTATCGGTTGACGTCGTATCGCAACTTGATATACCCTTGGAAGATTCTATGTACGAGAATCAAAACTTGGAATTGAACCCTGAACTTTTGCGATATGACAGATTGTATGAGTCGGTCACTAAATCGGAACTATTGAATCAGAAACAGGGTGCCCCTAATTTTGGGGTGGGCCTGGATTATGTTGCCGTTTCCGAAAGGCCAAATATGGATTTTAGCGATAACGGCAAGGATATAGTTATGCCAATGGTTTCCCTGTCAATTCCCTTGTTCAATTCATCCTTTAAATCGGTATCCAAACAAAATGAACTTCGGCAAAAAGAACTTCAATCTCAAAAAAAGCAACGGTTAAACTTGTTGGAAACTACTTTGGCAAGGGCCATTTCCCGGAGGAATCAAGCAAGGATTGCATACAATACTTCGAGGAAGAATTTAGAGCAGGCCAAGGATGCAGAGGAAATACTTACCAAAAATTATGAAACAGGTACCATTGATTTTAATGATGTGCTGGATATTCAGGAATTACAACTCAAGTTTCAGGTAAATCAATTGGAAGCTATAAAATCGTATTACGAACAAAGTGCAATAATTAACTATTTAATTCAATAACAACAAGTATGAAAAAAGTAATCATGCCAATAATGGCAATCGTTTTAGTGTTATCACTTGCTTGCAAGGAAGAAAAGAAAGTTGCCGAACCTGCAACTCCAGAAACATTGGTAGAAGAACAGTCAAAGGATATGGCAGTGGCATCTTTCGATGATGAAAGTACCCATGCTTTATTTGAAGAGTATCAAAAATTGAGGGTAGCTTTGGTAGAAACTGCTCCAGATAAGGCCAAAACAACATCTGAAGAAATGAAAAAAGCTGTTGGTGAGACCTACAGTGAAATAGGCAATTTGGCCGATGAAATTTCCAAAGCGGGAGATGTTGAAAAACAGCGTGAACTATTTTCCCAACTTACGGAAATGGTAGAACCTATTTTCAAAGGTTCCATTGAGGGCGGCGAAATCTACAAGCAATTTTGTCCTATGGCCTTTGAAGGCAAGGGAGGATACTGGATTTCCGATGCATCGGAAATAAGAAACCCTTATTTTGGGGATAGAATGCTTACCTGTGGAAAGGTAATCGAAACCATACAGTAAAGAACTATTTTGAGCAACTTTTTTAAACAGTGGGGTGAAGCTGCTTATACAACTACCGGATTTTTCTGGATGGCCCTTTGGGCCTTCATTTTGGGTTATGTCATAAGTAGTATGATACAGATTTTCGTAACCGAAAAGCGTATGCAGAAAACCATGGGAAAAGACGAATCCAAGGGCGTGCTGTTGGGTACATTCTTTGGCTTTGTTA
This sequence comes from Maribacter algicola, assembly GCF_003933245.1. Classification (NCBI taxonomy): domain Bacteria; kingdom Pseudomonadati; phylum Bacteroidota; class Flavobacteriia; order Flavobacteriales; family Flavobacteriaceae; genus Maribacter; species Maribacter algicola. The sequence continues at coordinate 542,522 of NZ_QUSX01000001.1, read as the reverse complement.
GTAGTTCCTGCAGTTTTGCGGCTTTGGCAAGTGCAAAATCACTATTTAAAAAGGGGGCGAGTTTTCTGTCCTCCATGGCTTTTTTATTGGCCTCCACAAACCTGGTCATTGAACTGGGGATTATCATTTCCATTTTTTTGGGATGGCAATTCGTGGTTGGCGAATACATTGGAGGTCTATTGTTAATAGGTATTTGCTGGATTCTCATTCGCGTGATCAATCCCAAAAAGTTGATTGAGGCCGCACGAAAAAACCTGGATGATGAGGATGACTGCGATTCCATGGACGATTCAAAAGATTGGAAAAAGCAGATTATAAAGGAAAACAGTTGGGCAAGGGTCGGTAAAAAATATAAGATGGAATGGCAGATGGTCTGGAAAGATGTTACAGTCGGTTTTACCATAGCGGGCATTGTGGCCGCATTTGTTCCCGATGCTTTTTTTCAGACTCTGTTCATCAATAGTGGGCAAGGAAATATGGATTTCTCATTTTTTGAAATTTTTGAACATATTGTGGTTGGGCCGGTGGCGGCATTTCTAACGTTTATCGGTTCTATGGGAAATATACCTTTGGCCGCCTTACTTTTTGGTAAGGGAGTAAGTTTTGCCGGGGTAATGGCCTTTATTTTCAGTGACTTGGTGGTCTTTCCCGTACTCCGTATAAATGCAAAGTATTACGGCTGGAAAATGTCCTTGTTTATACTTTTCCTATTATTTACTGCATTGATAGTTGCTTCGTTGGCACTGCATTACAGTTTTGACTTTTTGAATATTTTGCCGGACCCTTCCCAAGTTAAAATCCAGGATAGTGCATATTTCAAGATAGACTATACGTTCTTTTTGAATATTGTATTCCTTATTGTTTCAGGTTATTTAATTTATTTGGGATTTTTCAAGAGAAAGGACGTGGATCATTCCATGAGCGAAATGGCCCCTAAAAGTAAAATTTTGGAAGCTGTTTTAAAGTATGTGGCTTATATCTGCTATGTGTGGTTGTTAGGAGGACTTATGATTAAATTTTTTGCAACATGAATATGAAGCACAAGTATAAAATAACGGGAATGAGCTGCAATGGCTGCAAAAACCATGTAGAAAAGACACTATCCCATGTTGAGGGTGTGACCAATGTATCCGTTGATTTGGAAAATGGGGAAGCCACTATTGAAATGGATGCTCATATCCCAATTGACCAGTTTAAGGAAGCTCTTGAAAAGGATGGGGGTTCTTATCGAATACATAATCATGGAGAGGCTCCCAAGCCATCCAAAAAGAAGAAGCCAAATGAAAAGGGTACGGGAACTTTTTATTGTCCCATGCATTGTGAAGGGGATAAAACGTATGATAAACCTGGCGATTGTCCGGTATGTGGGATGGACTTAGTTGAAGAACAGAGTACTGCTTCCCAAAATGGAGAATGGACTTGTCCTATGCATCCAGATGTAATCGAGGATGCACCGGGCTCATGTCCTATTTGTGGAATGGATTTAGTGCCCAAAGAACCTGACCTTTCTGCTGAGGAGAAGAACTATAAAAAGTTGCTAAGGAAATTTTGGTTGGCTTTAGGATTCACATTGCCCATTTTCCTGATTGCCATGAGCGATATGATACCGGGTATGCCCTTATATGATATCATGGAACAAAAATGGTGGAATTGGGTTCAGCTGGCCCTTTCCATACCCGTTGTATTTTATGCAACTTGGATGTTTTTTCAACGTGCCTATCGAAGTATCAAGACTTGGAACCTTAATATGTTTACATTGATAGGCATCGGTGCCGGGATAGCCTGGCTCTTCAGTGTATTTGGATTATTGTTTCCTGATTTTTTTCCAGCCCAGTTTAAAACGGAATCAGGTGCCGTACATATATATTTTGAATCGGCCACGGTTATATTGACCCTCGTGCTCCTGGGTCAGGTTCTGGAAGCTCGTGCCCATAGTAAAACAAATTCGGCGGTGAAAGAGCTGTTAAAACTGGCGCCGAACAAAGCAATAATGATTGTGGATGGTAAGGAAATAGAGGTGGCCATCGACCAGATTGAAATTAATGATATCCTAAAGGTGAAACCCGGAGAAAAGATTCCGGTAGATGGTGCGATAATCGAAGGAGAAACTTCGGTGGACGAATCTATGATAACCGGGGAGCCACTCCCCGTTCAAAAATCGTTAAACGATAAAGTTAGCAGTGGCACCATAAATGGTAATCAATCGTTTTTGATGAAGGCGGACAAAGTGGGTTCCGATACCCTGCTCTCGCAAATTATTAAGATGGTGAACGATGCCAGTCGAAGCCGGGCACCCATTCAAAATTTAGCGGACAAAATTTCAAGTTATTTTGTACCCATTGTGGTTATGGTATCGGTTATCACTTTTATCGTATGGTCCATATGGGGTCCACAACCGGCTTATGTATATGCTTTGGTCAATGCCATTGCGGTTTTGATCATTGCCTGTCCATGTGCCCTAGGATTGGCTACTCCTATGTCCGTCATGGTAGGAGTAGGTAAAGGCGCGCAGCATGGGGTCTTGGTAAAAAACGCAGAGGCCCTAGAAAAGATGGATAAGGTTAATGTGCTTATCGTGGATAAAACGGGAACCATAACGGAGGGTAAACCAACCGTAGAAAAGGTTGCGGCATTTGGGAGTGACTTTGATAGTAATGAATTGCTTGGGCATATTGCTGCCCTAAATAGTTCTAGTGAACATCCTTTGGCCGAGGCTACTATAAAGTATGCCAAGGAAAAAAATGCGGAAATTGGAAAGATAGAGAACTTTAATGCGGTAACCGGCAAGGGTGTGGAAGGTTTCTTGAAAGGTAAAAAATTAAGCTTGGGAAATGCCAAAATGATGGAATATGCCAAAGCCAATTTAAAGGAAAACATGAAGCAGGAAGCTGAAAAATTCCAAAGCGAAGGTAAAACAGTATCCTATTTGTCGGTAGACCAAGAAATCTTAGGTTATGTGGTTATAGGTGACAAAATCAAGGAAACTAGTGCAAAGGCAATTCAAGAACTTCAAAAAAAGGGGATTGAGGTAGTCATGTTGACAGGAGATAACCGTAATACGGCAAAGGCGGTTGCCGCAAAGTTAAATTTGGCGGATTTTAAAGCGGGCATGTTGCCAGAGGATAAACTAAATGAGGTTGCTAAACTACAAAAGGAAGGTAAGGTTGTGGCCATGGCCGGTGATGGAATAAACGATGCGCCCGCACTGGCCAAAAGCGATGTGGGCATTGCGATGGGAACAGGTACGGATGTAGCTATTGAAAGTGCTATGATAACATTGGTAAAGGGGGATTTAAACGGTATTGTAAAAGCCCACACACTTAGTAATAGTGTAATGAGAAATATAAAGGAAAATCTCTTCTTTGCTTTGATATATAATACAGTTGGCATACCAGTGGCGGCAGGGGTGCTTTATCCCTTTTTTGGAATATTATTGTCTCCAATGATTGCCGCTTTGGCAATGAGTTTCAGTTCGGTATCCGTCATAGGCAATGCCTTAAGGTTGAGAAGTAAAAAATTGGATTAATATATGGTAAAAAGAAAAACCGCCATCAAAATTAGAAAGGCCCATAGGTATTTGGGTATTTTTTTAGGTATACAGTTTCTCCTATGGACTATTAGCGGACTTTATTTTAGTTGGACTGATATCGATGAAATCCATGGGGACCATTTTCGAATTCAATCCAAAAATGAAGCATCTTTTACGGATTTAATAGGTCTTTCTGATATTGAACCAGAAAAACCAATATCCTCCGTAGCACTCAGGGATATTGGTGGAGAACCTTACTATTGGATAAACAATAAGCAGTTGTATAATGCCAGAACAGGTGATTTGAAACGGCAAATTACCGAGAAGGAAGCGTTGAAAATTGCAGCGGTGAATATGCGTCCTGATTTAAAAGTATCAGGAGTCTCTAGGTTAACAAAAGTTGGGAACCATATTGAATACAGAGGTAGGTCCCTGCCCGCCTATGCATTTTCATATGACCATGCAGAAAATATAATAGCTTATGTGTCGGTCAAAGATGGAGCTTTTCAGACGTTGCGACATAGGGATTGGCGCTGGTTCGATTTTCTTTGGATGACCCATACGATGGACTACCAAGGAAGGGATGATTTTAACACGATAGTATTAAGGGCCTTTTCCTTGTTGGGCTTGGTAACGGTTCTTAGCGGATTTTTGCTCTGGTTTATTAGTTCTCCCACAATTAGAAAAAGTTTAAAATAATGATTTTGATACAAATCAAATTTAATGGTCATGAATAGAAAAGTAATTTACATAGGATTGGCAGGTATAGCAGGTCTGTTTTTGGGTTGGTTGATTTTTGGAAAATCCGATGAAAGGGCCAATAGTAGTGCTGAAGTGCATGAGCATAAACTCGAAGGCCAACAAATGTGGACCTGCTCGATGCACCCCCAGATTATGCAGCCAGAACCTGGAGATTGTCCCATTTGCGGTATGGAGTTGATTCCAGCGAATATGGATGAAGAGGGTTTGGCCATGAACGAAATTAAAATGACCAAAAATGCCATGGCGTTGGCCAATATTAGCACCACTGTAATTGGAGATGGCAAGGACGACGGTTCAATGACTGATATTTCCTTATCTGGACGTATAAAGGTGAACGAAGAGGAACAGATGGTACAAGCAAGTTATTTTGACGGTCGTTTGGAGCGTTTGAATGTATCTTATGAAGGGCAAGACGTAAAGCGGGGACAGCTGTTGGCAACTATTTACGCGCCAGACCTAGTTGCTGCACAGCAAGAGTTACTAAGTTCATTATCGCTAAGGGAATCTCAACCAGCTTTGTACAAGGCGGTCAGAAACAAATTGAAGCTTTGGAAACTTACCGAAAACCAAATCAATACTATTGAGAAAACAGGAGAGGTTAAAGAGTACTTTCCTATATACGCAACAGTTTCTGGAACTGTTTTGGAAAAAATGGTTTCTGAGGGGGATTATGTAAAACAAGGTGAGCCACTTTTAAAATTGATAGACCTTAGTTCTGTTTGGGTTGAGTTTGACGTCTATGAGAATCAAATTTCTTCATTGGAAAAAGGTGAAAAAATAACATTGACCACAAAAGCCTATCCAAATAAGTCGTTTAAGGCTACAATTACTTTTATTGATCCAATTTTAAATGAAAGTACCCGTACCGTTGTTGTACGTGCTACTTTAAATAATCGGGATGGGATTTTTAAACCGGGAATGTTCGTTAAAGGAAATGTTGAAAGTTTAAAGGATAAGGAAGATGCTGTCCCTGAATCAGTTATGATTCCGGCGTCGGCGGTTATGTGGACCGGTGAACGTTCTGTTGTTTATTTAAAAGTGAATGGTGATACCCCTGTTTTTAGGATGAAGGAAGTTGATTTGGGCGGCAGGAACGGGGATATGTTTGTGGTGAATTCAGGTCTTCAAAAAGGGGATGAAGTGGTCACCAATGGAACTTTTACGGTGGATGCGGCAGCGCAGCTTCAGGGTAAAAAATCCATGATGAATCAAAATCAAGAAGAGGAAATTTCATCTAGTGAAATTGGAAATATGAAAATGGTACTGTCGGATTCCTTTAAAAAGGAATTTAAATCGGTCTTGCCATCTTATTTCAATATTAAGAATGCCTTAGTGTTAGGAAGTGCAACCGAGGTGTCTGAATATGCTAAAGACCTATTGGAAAGCCTTGTTTCTATAAATGAATCCGACCTCAATGACATAGGAAAATCACATTTTTCAATAATTATTGATTTGGCGGAAGATATGTCGAATAGTAAAGATCTTAAATATCAAAGGGACATTTTTATTGCACTAAATGAGAACATTGTTCCGATAATCATGAATATAGGTAAAATGGATAACCTGGTCTATATTCAAAAATGTCCAATGGCGAATAAAAATAAAGGGGCATATTGGCTAAGCATGGAAAAGGAAATTAAAAATCCATATTATGGAGACCAAATGCTGACTTGTGGGAGTATTATAGATTCGATTCAGTAGCATCTACGACTTTGATTATTTTTTAATATTAACAGTGTAGAAAATATTGCGATCTCAAATAGAATGTAATCATAATTTCAGCTTTTCTTAACTCACCTGTACAACTCCTAATTCTTCACGAGTTTATGTGCATTTTATGAACTTTGTATTTTTCTTTTTAACAAGCTCAGAGAAAGAAACTTTACACGATGAGTTCAGTTTGACTTGTGTTTCTGAATATTATTTTTTGCAGTATTTGCGAATATTAGTTAAATATTTACTAATTTTTCAGAAATATTTAATACCACTTGGTTTACATTGAACACCTAATAAAATCGAATCTTTCAATTTTTATATGGGCCTTGAAAGCCAAAAAATCTAAAAATTCATGAATTTGATACTTCTTATGGTAAGAAACATATTTGGATTTAAATCCCTTAAGGTAATTTTAAGAAAATTTTAGACTATTAACATTTTGTTTGGAGATGGCAAACTCGCTCCATAACTTTATTTAGTTTTTTCATTTTAACTAACAACAATCAATATTAACTTAAACCAAATTCATTTATGAAGAGTACATTTTTAAAGGGTTTTTTGCTGTTCGGGGCATTTTTATGTTTCGGGTTGGTAAAGGCTCAAACCGTAACGGGTACAGTTTCAGACCAAACTGGGCCACTTCCTGGCGCTAGTGTTTTAATTAAAGGTACCACGACAGGTACCCAAACTGATTTTGACGGTAATTATACGTTGGACAATGTAAATGACAATGCCACCTTAGTCTTCAGCTACATCGGCTTTAAGACGGTCGAAGTGCCGGTAAATGGTCAATCTACTATAGATGTAACTATGGAGGAGGACGCTAGTAAATTGGACGAGGTAGTTGTAACAGGGTATGGATCCCAGGCCAAAAAGGACTTGACCGGTTCTGTTTCTGTTGTGGACACGGAAGAACTTTTAGCCGTTCCTGCCACTACGTTTGCCCAACAACTACAAGGTAGGGCAGCGGGTGTAAGTATTATCAACGATGCTAGGCCTGGCGGTGAGGCTACTGTAAGAATCCGTGGGTTTGGTACAGTTGGTAACAACGCTCCTTTATATATAATTGATGGTGTACCAACCCAGGCTCAGGCCAATTTGAACCCTAATGATGTAGAGTCCCTGCAAATACTTAAGGATGCTTCTGCTTCTTCTATTTACGGTTCAAGGGCTGCCAATGGTGTTATCATCATTACAACTAAAAAGGGCAAATTAGGAAAGCCTACCATATCATACAACTCTTATTATGGTATAGGTTCACCTGAAAAGGACCCAGAGGCACTTAATGCTAGAGAATTGGGAGAGTACCTATACTTGGCCGATTTGTATGCTGGAAAAGCACCAAGTCACGGTCAATATACTTTTGGACCAAATGGCGAGGTTACAATTCCTGATTTTGTATTTCCTAGTGGTGCTAATGAGGGAGACCCTGGTACAGATCCAAGTTTGTACGCCTTGGAAGAAGGCAATATTTATGCCATTACACGTTCTGCCGATACCAACTGGTGGGATGCCGTTACTCGCTCTGCGCCTATTCAACAGCATAATATATCCGCTTCCGGTGCAACTGAAAGTGCAAGATATGCATTTACCCTAGGGTATTTTGAGCAAGACTATTTGGTAAAATTTGCAAGTTATAATAGGGTGTCACTAAGGGCCAACACTGAGTTCAAGGCAATAGATGGTAAATTGACCATTGGTGAGAATTTTACCGCTTCCTTTGATAACCAAAAAGGTAACTTTCAAAATGACCAAGAGCAAAATGCTGTTTCCGCTGCTTACAAGCACCATCCGTTGCTACCCATCTATGATATTGCAGGCAACTTTGCCGGTAGTAGGGGTGCTAATTTAGGTAACAACTTTAACCCTTATGCGGTTCTTGCTAGGGATCAAGACGATAGGACTTACAGGTTACGACTTTTAGGGAACGTTTTCGCAAATTATGATATTACACCAAATTTAAGTATTCGCACCAGTTTTGGTGCCGATGTTAGGGCCCAGCGTAATAGAGATTTAGGCAGGCCACAGCCTGAGTACGTAGAAGGTAACTTTATCAATAGTTCTACCGCTAGAGAGGAATATGAGTATCAGTGGACTTGGACTAATAGTTTGGAATATACCAAAACATTCAATGAGGTACACAATTTCAAGGCTTTTTTGGGTGTTGAGAGTATTCAACAATTTGAAGAGCGATTTGGTGCCTCAAGACAGCGTTTTGCCTTTGAAACTACCAATATTCTAAGCTATTTGGATTTAGGTAATGCAACAACATCTACCAACTATGGTTTTGTGGAGCAGGATTATTCGCTATGGTCCCAGTTTGGTAGAATAGACTATGACTATAATGGAAAGTATTTGGCACAGGTAACTTTAAGAAATGATTCTTCATCTAGGTTTCAATCAGCTTCCAGAAGCGCGATATTTCCTGCATTTAGTTTAGGATGGAGGGTTTCTGATGAAAGCTTTATGGAAAATGTGGATTGGATCGATGATCTTAAGTTACGTTATGGTTGGGGTCAAACGGGTAACCAACAGATTGGCGACTACAATGCCTTTACGACTTTTCAATCCAATATAGGAACAGGAGGTTACCCAATTGATGGTAATCCTTCCTCGCCTGCCATAGGTTTTCAAACACAAGCATTTGGTAACCCCAATGCAAAGTGGGAAACGACTACTACAAATAATGTGGGGATAGATTTGAATATGTTACAAAATAGATTGACTTTCTCTCTTGATGCGTATACTAGGGTTACTACGGACATGTTGTTTCAAATCCCTCCAACCTATACAGCTGGACAGGCTGAAGCTCCTCGTTTTAACGTGGGTGGTATTACCAATAAAGGGGTTGAATTTAATTTAGGCTTTAGTGATAAAAAGGGAGATTTTGGTTACAGTGTCAATACTAATTTTACACATTACACCAATAATGTAGACAAATTGGATGATAACCCATCTACCCGTTTCTTAGGAGGGTCAAGAAGGGTACCCTCTTTAACGGTAACCCAGGCAGGATCTCCGCTATCTTCTTTCTTTGGATTTAAAACCGTTGGTATCTTTCAATCTCAAGCAGAAGCTGATACTTGGCCAGAGTACGGTACTTATAATGCACCTGGAAAGTTGAAAGTAGCTGATATCAATGGGGATGGAGTTATAAACGATGACGATAGGACAGTTATTGGAAATCCGCATCCAGATTTTGTATATGGTATCAATATAGATCTTACCTATAAGAATTTGGCTCTGAATATTTTCGGTAATGGTTCACAGGGTAACGATATTTACAACTATGTGCGTTATTTCGCAGATTTTAACACGTTTCAAGGTAACCGATCTACAAGGGCATTGTATGGTGCTTGGCAGCCCACAAATCCACAGTCAGACCCAAGTACTTGGGTAGCTGCAAATCCAGGCGCAACTGTGCCAATTATGGACGCCAATGACCAAGTAAGTAGCCGACCTTCATCTTATTTTGTGGAAGATGGTAGCTACTTTAGAATTAAGAACGTCCAGTTGAGTTATAATTTTAACGAAGGTTTATTGGATGCTATTCCAGGAATATCCAGGGCTTCAGTATATATTCAAGGTCAAAACTTGGCTACTTGGACAAAATATTCTGGTCTAAATCCTGAAATTCAAACACCAAATAGTATTGATATTGGTTACGACGGAGGGTTCATGCCTGTTGCAAGAACATTCCTATTGGGACTTAATGTAACTTTAAATTAAAAAAATTATGTTAGATACAAGTATTATGAAAAAGAGAAATTTTATGCTCGGGGCCTTATTCGCCATATTGATTTTGGCGACTGGCTGTAGTGATGAATATTTAAACAGGGAACCGGAAGGCCGTTTCAGTGAAGGTGATGTAGCCACTCCAGAAGGGGTTGAAGGTCTTCTAATTGCGGCCTATACTATGGTTCCAGGTGGAGGTCTTACTGGACAAACCTGGCACAACGATATACACAGTTGGGTTTTCAACATAGCGTCTGATGATGCCTTAAAAGGTACGGATGCCGGTGACCAGCCAGAACAATCCTTTATAGAAGCGTACGATTTTCAAGCTTTTAATGTGCATATCCGTGATAAATGGAGAGGATTGTACAAAGGTGTTGCCGCAGCGAACAATGTAATAAATACCTTAGCTCTTGTTGAGGATGGAATATCTGATGCGAGGAGGGAACAAATTATTGCGGAAGCACGTTTTTTAAGAGGTCTTTTCCATTTTGAGGCAAGAAAAATGTGGCGTATGCCGGTCTACATTAGTGATGAAAACTTTGTCCTAAATGATTTGGAAAGTACTAAAATACCTAATGACAGGGAGATATGGCCATTTATAGAGGCTGATTTTGAAGCTGCTGCCTCGGTATTGCCAGATACACAAGGTGATGTTGGTAGACCTACCAGCTGGGCAGCCAAAGCATTTTTAGGTAAGGCTAAAATCTATCAGGGATTTGATCAAAGTGGCAACGCCAATACTGCTAAAATGAGTGAGGCCAAGGCCATATTTGATGATATCATAAACAACGGTCCTTTCGAATTAATGGATAAATTTGAAGATAACTTTTTAGTGGCAACCCGTAATAATGCGGAATCAATTTTTGAAGTGCAATATGCAATTAATAGTGCTACCGGTGATGCCTCTAATAGGGGTATTGGACTTGCACACCCATATACAGATCCATGGGGTTGCTGTGGTTTTTATCAAGCTTCACAAAACTTGGTCAACGCTTATCAGACTGAAAATGGTTTGCCCTTATTGGATACTTTTGATGCTACTGATGTTTCTGCTGATACGAATGCAGATGGATCATCTGTAGTTACTACAACTTTAGACCCAAGATTGGACCATACTGTAGGTAGACCTGGTATACTTTACAAAGGATTCAAGATTTATCAGACCGATTTCGTAAGAGATTTATCATATGCAGGTCCATTTTTCTCCATGAAGCACGTTGCCGAGCCGGAAGCATTTGGCCAAGGTGGTTGGGGTAACCTATCTGCAAATAATTACCGAATCATGAGACTAGGTATGATTTACTTGTGGCTTGCTGAGGCAGAAGTGGAATTGGGTAATTTGGAAAGAGCTAGGGAGTTGGTAAATGAAATAAGGAGTAGGGCTGCGAACCCAGAAGGTTTCGTTCCCAATGCAATACAGGGTGCTGAGAGAAACGATTTCACCATTGAACCTGGAGTACCTGCAGCTAATTATGATATTGCTACTTATGATACTCCTTGGACGGATCAAGCATTGGCGAGGAAAGCCGTACGCTTTGAGTCTCGTTTAGAATTCGCGTTAGAAGGACATAGGTTCTTTGACCTTCAACGATGGGGCGTATCAGCTCAAGTATTGAACGCGTATATAGCCAGTGAGTCTCAACACAGGTCATATCTTCAAGGTCGTTCCTTTACAGCTGGTAAGCATGAGTACTTCCCAATTCCATTGGAAGCAATTGATCGTTCCGCATTGGATGGACAACCTACGTTGACACAAGATCCTGCGTATTAAGAAAGTGTTTATAAGTAAGTAGTTTATTAAATCAATAGTAAAGGCTCGAAGAATTATTTCTTCGAGCCTTTTTTGTTGTCTTGAATTACTATGATATTTATCAGTAGATTTATATAGTGGCTCTCAAATAAGTCCTTTTCATTTGTTTATTGATTGGTTTAATCTAAATCTTTTTATTATTCTTGAAATCAATCCAAAGCAACAAGTTCTTAAATATTTATGTAATAACTCCTACCTGAATTATTATTTGGGACCTATGGTTATTAAGTTGATTGTAAACTAATTATCTATTTGTCAGGTTAAGAAAATTTCTTTAATATATTATTTGTGTCCTTACTCTGTAAAATTCATGAATTTTACAGATTCAATCACGCTTTACAACATAAGTGGCTGATTTTTAGTGTAAATTGTCACTGTAATTAGGTTTACAAAATTGTTAGAGTTAGTTTATTTAATTTCAAAAAGAAGGTAGTACAGGTTCACCTTGCTACCTTTTTCTATTTTTATAATTAATGGTTTCTACTATTATGCTTCTTCATTTAATTTCTTAATGAAATAGGACGGTAGGATTCCCTGTCTTTTCTTGAAGGCTGCGTTGAAGGTGTTTAGATTGTTATATCCTATGGATGAGGCGATATAACTTAATTTTCTTTGCCTAAATTCTTCATCCTGTACCAGTCTTGTTAATAAGTAATTTATTCTAAGCTCATTTATATAATTATTAAAATTGGAGCCTTTTTCAATGTTTATAACTTGCGATAGATATTTGGGATTGGTTTTAAGTTTTTCTGATAACTGATGTAGGTTACAACTGGAATCAATAAAGAAGAGTTCCTCTTCCAATTTTTTTAACCTTTTTAATATTATATACTTTACATTGTCGTCTAAAGTATTATTTGTTTTGTCTTCAGTTTTGACATTTAATGGTCTAATGGGAATATTTTTGTTTTGTGCTTTTAGTTGTGTCTCAAGATTTTCAATAGTCCTCCTATAAATAACTTTGTTTTTTTCCTTGAATTTTACATAGGCCACAACCCCAAAGAATCCAATTACTAGAATTGATAGCAGCACAGTTATAATGGAGGTTAGTTCAGCTCTTTGCGAAATATTCTCCAATTCAAGCGCCTGTTGTCTTAATCCGGCCTCTTTAATCTTTCTTCGGGCCTCTAGGATAACTATGCGTTGCTCTTTCTCATTGTTGAACAGTGAGTCTTTAATAGCGTCGTACAAGGTCTTATTTTCATTAACTTTATCGGGCCTACCTACTTTGTTATAAAGATCCATTAAAATTAGACTGTTGGATTTTATTACGTCAAAAGCGTTGATATTTTCCGCAGCATCTATACTTTTTTCATAGGTTAATATAGCGCTTAAGGTATCTCTGGTCTTTAGATAGAGTTCGGCTTGGATTAAAAGAGCCCTTGGCAGCCGAAACCTGTAGTTGTTTGCCATTATCATGCTTATTGATCGGTCCAAATAGTTTTTGGAACGTTCATATTCGCCATTGGAAAGATAGATGTCTGCCATGTTCATATACACGACGCTTTGTATATAACTTCCAGGGGAGTATAGTTCTTTTTCCAATTTTAAATAGAAATTGTATGCTTTTAAGGCGGCTTCTTTGTCTCCCAGCTTTGCGGACATCCTTGCTATTTCATCCACTTTTTGAAAAATATAGTGGTTGTCCTTTTGTTTAATAATGAAATCCAAACCTTTTAGACAATGCTCTAGGGCTTTTTGATAATTTTCCAATCGAAGGTAATAATGGGATAAAGCGGCGTGTGCCTTTGATAATATGAATTTATTATTGGTGTTTTCTGAAATGTCCAAAAGTTTGAGACCTGTTTCCAGTGCTTTGTCATATTCCCCCTTTTCCGTGTATATATCGGATTTTATGGTTTCAAATTCCGCGTAGGTTTCTGGGTATTGCTTGTAATTTATTGCCTTTTCCAAACCCTTAATGACTTCCATTGAACGATTGAAATCACCTTGTATGAACATGAGATAAGCCAAATTATATTTGGCTTTGTAGATGCCATTTTGATAATTGATATCCTCAGATACAGCCAATGCTTCTTTATTGTAGTTTTTGGCTATGTCAATATTTCTATATTTATATAGATGACATAATTGAAGTAGGATATCCGCTTTTTCTTTGCCAGAAGCATTATCCTTCATAGAGGTCAATTTGTTGATTTCATCATATTTGTTTTGATTTTTAGTTTCTGAAACCAACTTTTCAATACGATTTAAATATTCGATTATGCTATCATTTTTCTGTTTTTGCGAAAAAGCAAATGTGTGAATCGCAATAAAAACAAAAACGAATATTTTGGAGTTTTTTTTCAAACCGTCATAATCAACCTTAGGGGAAAACTAAATTATAAAATAAACTTGTCAATAGCTATGTATGTAAGAGCATTTAATATTCTTATTTGTAGCTGTATTACAACTTACTTACAATCAGAATTTTGTTTTGGTTTAGGCTATAGTTTTTGGAAAGTTCAATGGGGTATAATGGGAAGCTAACAAAAAAAACCCTCCAATTTGGAGGGTTTTTTTGCTAATCGTAGATTTTAATCTATAATTGGAAATTTAGAAGGTTTAAATTAAGCCAAACAAGGCCAATAAGGATCCTACGGCAACTACGGCCAAAAAGGCGTTCATTGCGATAATCAGAACTGACAAGTACGCGTCAACCCCGGTTTTAAATGATAAATGGTTCATAACATTACCTACTTTAAAGTTATTTATTATAAAGTACGTGAAATCTACCTTTTAATTGTAGGCGTTGTTGTGTAGTGGGGTTTTAGCGTGGTCTAGGGGCATAATTTTGTAGTCCTTGAATTTTGAATCGTTACTTTATATCGATAAAAGCAGACTATTGGTCGATTTTTTAAACTAAAAAAGATGTGCACCCTTAGATACACATCCTATAACTATTTTATCTGTTCATACTAATCGATAATACCTAACCAATCTAAAATCAATGCAATGGGGATTGCGACCAATATACCAATTAGGCAAGCAATCATAAGTTTTAAAAATCCATTGAGGAGTTTCACTCCAAAAGAAAGTTCCTGTTCCATAATCCTAATAGTGTTGTTTACTCGATAACTGGGATTGATATACATCAACCCTTGGTAGCAGTAAAAATTAACGTTTGTTTTCAATTCCTCCAGGTCTAGCTCAGGGGAACTTTAATACAATATACCGATTTTGAGATAAAGATTCTGAAAAACAGGCGGTTAATTCGACCAAGAGAGAAAAATCCTCTGTTAAAAACTGAAACTTTACGTGCAGCTAACTTTTGTTTATTTCCTTTACAGGAAAGAATACCATTGCTATTCCGGGTTTTAAAGTGTCCAAAGCTTTGTTTCCCTTGGGCCTATTTTGTTTTTTAAGGGGACGTCTCAATGAGTCAGGATTCATTTTGATGGAGTCTATTTTCTTCTGGGTTTCTTGATTTTTGTTTTCCCTGGTATTTACAAATGAATCCCAACAAGAAGAAAGGGTGATGGCTAGTAGCAAAGAGTAGATGATTTTTGGGTTTCTCATCTGTTTTAGGCATTGATTACTTTAATAATGTACGTATCCCTGCCATGATATGGACGCTTGCCCCTTTATTATTTAAGATATATTGTGAATTGATTTCTCCGATGCTCTTACGTTCTTGGGGGTCTTTAAATAATCGATTGATACTATTATTAAACTCCTCTTTATCTTGTATTGGAAGTATACCTCCCAATTGGACCAGTTGTTCTGCTTCAAGAAAACCTTGATATTTTGGGCCTACTACAACGGGAATTCCAAAAACAGCAGGTTCCAGAGTGTTATGAAGGCCTGTGGCAAATCCGCCACCCACATACGCTATGGACGCATAACTGTATATTTTGGTCAATAGCCCAATAGTGTCAACGATTATAACCTGAACATCATTTTCAAGTACCAGTGAAATTTTAGAATATAGAACGGTCTTTTTGTCAATGGACTGGCAAAGACTTTGAATATGGCTTTCCTTTATGGTATGGGGGGCAATGATGAACTTTTGGTCATTGGGTGCATGATTAATATAGTTGGTGAGTATCCGCTCGTCCTCTGGCCAGGTGCTTCCTGCTACAAGGCACTTTTTCCCTTTACAAAAAGAGCTGATTACGTCTAGGGTGTTGTCTCTTTTTAGAATTTCCGCAACTCTATCAAGACGTGTATCCCCGGCGATACTTACATTTTTTATTCCAATTTTGTCAAGTAGTTCCTTGGATGGTTTATCCTGCACGTATAGGTGTGAAAAGCTGCGAAGAGCCTCTCTCATAAAACCTCCATAATTTTTAAAATAGATTTTGTCGGGACTGAACCTAGCCGAAATCAGGATGGAAGGGATGGCCCTTTTATGCAATTCAAAAAGATAGTTGGGCCAAATCTCGTATTTGATAAAAATCGCCATATCGGGTCTAACGGCATTCAAAAAGGAGTTTACTTTCCCAGGAATGTCAAAAGGCAAGTATGTGGTGATATCGGCAGGCGAGGAATTCTTTTTAACCTCATATCCGGAAGGTGAAAAAAAGGTCAGCAAGACTTTATGGTTGGGGTACGCTAATTTCAACTGCTCCAAAATGGGCAATCCTTGTTCATATTCTCCCAAGGATGCGGCATGAATCCAAATAACCCGATCGCTTTTGGAAATATGATTTCTTAAGGTTTCAAGGACCATATTTCGTCCTTTGACAAATTTTGAAATCTTGGGATTGGCAAACCCTATAATTTTTAGGATTTGCCATGTTATAGAAACAGCAAAGGAATAGATGTAGCGCAAATTTATTTGTTTGCGACTAAATTACGGTTCTTTCAAGAAAATCATTATGGGACGTTTCGTATTTTTGCCCTAGTGCATCTAATACCGTAAAATGAAAAAAATACAGATGGTTGACCTTGGCGGTCAGTATCAGGAAATAAAGGAACAAGTCAATGCGTCAATTTTCCAAATATTGGAATCCACGTCTTTTATAAATGGGCCTGAAGTACATGCCTTTCAAAAGGAGTTGGAGACATATCTTGGCGTAAAACATGTAATCCCATGTGCGAATGGTACCGATGCCTTACAAATTGCCATGATGGGGCTTGATTTGAAACCAGGGGATGAAGTAATTACGGCTGATTTTACGTTCGCGGCCACAGTGGAGGTGATAGCCTTATTGCAACTTACGCCCGTTTTGGTAGATGTGGATAAGGAGACCTTCAATATTGATATTGATGCCGTTGAGAAGGCAATTACCTCAAAAACAAAAGCTATAGTCCCTGTTCATCTTTTTGGCCAATGTGCCAATATGGATGCTATTATGGCTTTGGCCCATAAGCATAATCTGTATGTAATTGAAGACAATGCCCAAGCGATTGGCGCAAAATATTTATCGGCAAATGGAACCAAAAAAATGGCGGGTACCATAGGGCACGTGGGAGCTACTTCCTTTTTTCCATCAAAAAATTTGGGCTGCTATGGGGACGGAGGTGCCATTTTTACCAATGATGACGATTTAGCCCATACCCTTAGGGGCATTGTAAACCATGGGATGTACGAAAGATACCACCACGATGTAATCGGTGTAAATTCTAGGTTGGATTCCATTCAGGCGGCAGTTTTAAGGGCAAAACTCCCAAAATTGAACGGATATTGTGATGCCCGTAGGGCGGCGGCCAAGAAATACAATGCGGCCTTAAAAAATCAGAAAGACATTATACTCCCAAAAACTGTCAATTCTTGTGAGGGTATTTGTGATACCTGTGATTGTCATGTATTCCATCAGTATACTTTACGAATTACCAGTGGTAAGCGAGATGGTCTGGTCAGGTTTTTGGCGGAAAACGATATTCCATGCGGAATCTATTACCCCATTCCTTTACATCGACAAAAAGCCTATTTGGATGAACGATATAAGGAAGCCGATTTTATGGTAACCAACCAATTAGTGAACGAAGTTATTTCCCTTCCCATGCATACAGAACTAGATGATGAACAAATCGCCTTTATTACCAATAAGGTCATCGAGTATATTAATGGATAGGTTAATTGGTGCTTACATTTAGAGGGTATTTAAAATAATCGAAATGAAAATATTAGTAACCGGTGGACTTGGTTTTATAGGTTCCCATACGGTAGTAGAACTGCAAGACAAAGGATTTGAGGTTATAATCATAGACGATTGTTCCAATGCCGATGAAAAGGTACTTGATGGTATAGAAAAAATAACCGGAATAAAACCAATTTTTGAGAAGTTGGATTTAAAGGACAGGGACAAGGTTGAAGACTTTTTTCAAAGAAATCAGGATATAGAAGGTGTTATACACTTTGCGGCTTCCAAGGCTGTAGGGGAAAGCGTGGAGAAGCCTTTGCTGTATTATGAGAATAATATTGGCGCTCTTATTTATATATTAAAGGAGCTAAGTAAAAAGAACAAGGCTAATTTCATTTTCAGTTCCTCCTGTACCGTTTATGGCCAAGCTGATAAAATGCCTATTTCCGAAAATGCTCCGGTTAAGGAGGCCGAATCTCCGTATGGAAATACCAAGCAGATTGGGGAGGAAATTATTAGGGATACCTGCAAGGTAACCCCACATTTAAAAGCCATTGCACTTCGATATTTTAACCCTATGGGCGCCCATCCTAGCTCTGAAATTGGCGAATTGCCAATAGGTGTGCCACAGAACCTAGTGCCATTTATAACGCAAACCGGAGTAGGGCTTAGAAAGGAACTAGCTGTTTTTGGAGATGATTATCCCACGGAAGATGGTACCTGTATTAGGGACTATATCTATGTTGTGGATTTGGCAAAGGCCCATGTCGTGGCTTTGGAGCGCTTATTGGCATCAAAGAACAGCCAAAATTATGAAGTCTTTAATGTAGGTACTGGAAAGGGAAGTTCGGTCCTAGAAGTAATTCATAGTTTTGAAAGGGTTTCTGGTGAAAAACTGAATTACAAAATAGTAGGTAGAAGACCTGGAGATATCACTTCGGCCTATGCGGACACGACCAAGGCCAATAATGTACTTGGTTGGAAATCAAAATATTCATTGGATGAGGCCATGAAATCCGCCTGGGATTGGGAACAAAAAATCAGAAAATGATTTCATAGGTTATGAATGTTTATAAGGGGAAATATGGCTATATTTCCACTTATTTAATGTAGAATCTCTTGCCTATGAAAAACCTGCCATTCATTTTACTTTTTTTGGGCACTGCCTTTTTAAGTGCCCAGGACACCTATCTCCAATGTGGATATATTCTGGATGTTGCATCTGGCAAGCTACTTGAAGAAAGGACTATTGTTGTTTCCGACGGATTGATAAAAAGCATCCGAAACGGCTTTGTTTCAGGCACCAATGCCGATAAGGTAGTGGATTTAAAATCAAAGACCATCTTGCCCGGGTTTATTGATATGCACGTTCATATTGAAAGTGAATCTAGCCCATCCAGATATTTGGAGCGATTTACCAAAAATGAAGCAGACGTGGCCTTTCAATCTACGATTTACGCTAAGAAAACCTTGATGGCCGGATTTACCACGGTACGTGATTTGGGAGGTTCGGGGGTGAACATTGCCCTCAGAAATGCAATCAATAAAGGTACCATTATAGGGCCAAGAATATTTACCGCAGGTAAATCGATCGCAACTACAGGTGGCCATGCGGATCCCACCAACGGTACCAGGGATGACCTCATGGGGGACCCGGGACCCAAGGAGGGAGTTGTAAACTCGCCGGAAGACGGCAGAAAGGCGGTTCGCCAACGCTACAAAAATGGAGCTGATGTTATCAAGATTACCGCCACGGGAGGTGTACTAAGTGTGGCAAAAAATGGACAAAATCCACAGTTTACCATAGAGGAAGTAAAGGCGATTACGGATACGGCCAATGACTATGGAATGTTGACCGCCGCCCACGCACATGGTGATGAGGGGATGCAGCGGGCCATAAAAGGGGGAATTAAGACCATTGAGCACGGAACGTTGATGTCCGAAGAAACCATGGATCTTATGATTCAATATAATACCTATTTGGTTCCCACGATTTCAGCGGGTCAGGAAGCGGCTCGCTTGGCTAAAATACCGGGATATTTTCCCCCTGTCGTCGCCAAGAAGGCGTTGGAGATCGGGCCCTATTCAGAGAAAACCTTTGCCAAAGCTTATAAAAAAGGGGTTCCCATTGCCTTTGGAACGGATTCAGGGGTTTCGCCACATGGGGAAAATGGTAAAGAGTTTGGGTATATGCACCGGGCTGGGATGCCTATACTTGAAACATTGCAATCGGCAACCATCACCAATGCCAATCTTTTGGGGATGGATAATTTGGGGCAGATAAAGGAAGGTTTTATAGCGGATATTGTGGCCGTGGATGAAAATCCATTGCAACATGTGGACACATTGGAAGAAGTTACTTTCGTGATGAAGGAAGGGGTTGTCTATAAGCAGTAACTCCTCGATTTAAATCCTTGTATGGAGCACCAAGTTCAGAATAGCAGGCAGTTATTGGAATTATCCGGAAATCAAGAATTGTATGATCGTTTATTGTTGCAATTGGAAAAGGATTTTGCCTTGGCCAATAATCCCTTGAATATAACGAGTGATATCAAAAGTGAGGAACTGATCAAGGTACTTGTAGAGAAAATCTATTTCTTGATGATGGAACGATTTTCTGAATATCTAAACGTTCTTTATATCATAGATATTCCGGAAAGGGAATTTCAACATATAGAGGTTACCGATGCCGTTGAGGTTTCAGGGCAAATGGCGTTTCTAATCCTAAAGCGGGAATTTCAAAAAGTTTGGCTCAAAAACAAGTATAAGTGATTAGGGTTGTTTTGCTCGTTGCGATTAAAAAAACTAAACTTTTATATAAATGCCCTTCTTATCCATAACATAACCTACCAACCAGCAAGTCAACATAACCCAAAGGGCGAACAATAAGGATCCCATGTAGTCTCCTGCCATAGCAATGAAAATATTATCCGCTATCCAATTGTAGGCAGTTGTTCCTTTCATTTTGATTTCAAATAAGCTGATAATGAAGATTTCTGACAAGAGGTAAATAAAAAGGGTATTTCTTCCAAAAACCTCAAAGAAGTAGGTCCTTTTAAATGTCTTGGTCATGTCTAACAAGTAAACCAAAATAGCAATTACGAAGAGGTCGATTCCGCATGTTAAAAGCACAAAGGAACTGGTCCATAGTTTTTTATTAATGGGTAAAATTAAATCCCAAGCCAATCCTGCAAAAACCAAAATACAGCCAAACATTAGAAGTTTCGCCACCGTTTCGTAGTTCTGTCCATTTTTTTGAATGAATTTGCCTGTAAGGTATCCAGCTAGGACATTCACGATGGATGGTAGTGTGCTTAATAGCCCTTCAGGGTCGAAAGCTACACCGCCATTGCCATGGTACATATGATCGGCACCAATTAAAATTTTATCCAGCTTTAAAACAGCATTGCCTAGTAAAGTGAGGTCTCCGAAAGTCAATAAAAGAATGTGGTAACCTATCAAAGCGCATGCGCTAAATATAATTACTTTGCGTGTTTTGAAATAATAGACTAGAATAGAAGCAAAAAGATAGCACAGGGCAATGCGCTGAAGAACGCCGAATATTCGGGTTTCGGCAAGAGGTTTTAGCGTTCCGTTTTCAAAAAACGGGAACCAATACATTAAGAATCCCAAGAGAAATATAATGGCAAATCGCTTCAATACTTTTTTGAAAAAGGCGGCATCTCCTAGGGTCTCATACTTTTTCATACTGAAGCTCATGGCGTTGCCAACCACAAACAAAAAGGTGGGAAAAACAAGATCTGTTAGCGTGAAACCGTGCCACTCTGCATGCTTTAAAGGGGCGAAACTGGTTTCTCCATTGCCGGGAGAATTTACAATGATCATTAAAGCCACATCCAATCCCCTAAAAACATCAAGGGAGAGGTATCTGTTTTTCAGTTTATTCATATTGGTTGGTTTGGTTATTGGTTGGTGAAGCGAATTAAAATGGTTTAAAAATATACCCGAACAAATGGCATCAATGCATTTCCGTAAATACTTTTATTGTCGTTGTAAAGTAAATCATATCGCAAGCCAAATGTAACATTATAGGTGCTATATCCCACGCCTAAAAATAGGGCCGGTAGCCAATAATTGTCCTCTATCCTAGTTGGAAAGGCTTCCAAAGATCTGTTAATCCTAAGTTGCTCAAATTCTGCGGAAATTTGTATATCAGGGATTGGGTTGTAGAGGGATAAAATACTTCCTCCATAGGCCAAAAGTTTTTCATCGTTGAATTTGGCATAATTGAAATTTAGGCTGGCCCCTGCATAAAATTCATTGGTAAGGGGATAAATGGCACTAGGGGAAACATTGATATTGAATCCGCCGTTAAAAAAACCCAGTCCAAGGCTGCCTCCATAGCGTACCCTTTTGAAAAATCCGGAATTATTAGTGTAGGATTGGGCGAAGACCAAACTTGTTAAAAGCAGTAGATAACAGGTTAAAATGTATTTTTTATCCATCCTTTTTTCAAATTTGTTTTAAACAATATTTTTTTTCAATATTACCTGGCAACATTCCGTTAGATATAGTAAATGTTGTATTTTTGTACAAATTTCTTCTAAAGATACAGAAAGTAATTCATGGATAAATATTCCTTTTTGAATGCTGTTCATACCTCTTATTTTTCCGAGCTATATGACAAGTATTTAATCAATCCGGATAGCATTGAGCCAAGTTGGCGCGCCTTTTTTCAAGGTTTTGATTTTGGCATGGAGAGTTCGTTGGACGAATTAGATATCCACCCGGAAAACAGAAGTACCGTTACCATCAACGGCAACCAAGTTGAAATGCCGGAATCCTTACAAAAGGAGTTTCAGGTAATTAGGTTGATAGATGGCTACAGGAGTAGGGGGCATTTGTTTACAAAAACAAATCCCGTTAGGGAAAGAAGGCGATACGAGCCTACACTGGACATAGAAAATTTTGGTCTTACGGAGGCCGATTTGGATACGGTTTTCAACGCGGGGGACATCATTGGGATTGGACCCAGTACTTTGAGGGAAATCATCGCCCACTTGACCAGTATCTATTGTGATTCCATCGGTGTGGAATATATGTATATCAGAAAACCGGAAAGAATCAAATGGATACAGAATTGGATCAATGTCAATGACAATCATCCAAGTTTTGGTCCGGAACGAAAAAAGCATATACTGAAGAAGTTGAATCAGGCGGTTTCCTTCGAAGGCTTTTTGCACACTAAATATGTGGGCCAAAAGCGATTTTCCCTAGAGGGCAATGAATCATTGATACCCGCTTTGGATGTGATAGTGGAGCGTGCCGCGGAAATGGGAGTAAAACAATTCGTAATGGGAATGGCCCACAGGGGCCGCCTAAATGTCCTGACCAATATTTTTGGGAAGTCTGCCAAGGATATTTTCAGTGAATTCGACGGGAAGGATTATGAGCAGGAGATTTTTGATGGTGATGTAAAATATCATTTGGGTTGGACTTCGGACCGAATGTCCGATAATGGGAATAAGATTCGAATGAACATTGCGCCCAATCCATCCCATTTGGAAACGGTAGGAGCCGTAGTTGAAGGTATAACCAGGGCAAAGCAAGATGCCCATTATCCAGAGGATTTTTCAAAAGTACTTCCCATTGTGGTACATGGTGATGCTGCCATTGCCGGCCAAGGCATTGTATATGAAGTTGTACAAATGGCCAATTTGGATGGTTATAAGACCGGGGGTACAATTCATATAGTGGTAAATAACCAAATAGGGTTTACCACAAATTATTTGGATGCCAGAAGTTCTACGTATTGCACGGATGTTGGTAAGGTAACCTTGAGTCCGGTATTGCATGTAAATGCAGATGATGCAGAAGCTGTTGTCCATGCGGCATTGTTCGCTTTGGAATATAGGATGCAATTTGAACAGGACGTGTTTATAGATCTTTTGGGATACAGGAAATACGGGCACAACGAGGGTGATGAGCCTAGGTTTACACAGCCAAAACTATACAAGGCCATAGCCAAACATATGAATCCGCGCGACATTTATGCGGAGCGTTTGATCAAGGAAGGCGTAATCAATGAAGATTATGTGGCCCAATTGGAAAAACAGTACAAGGATTCCCTTGAAATTAAATTAGAGGATTCCAGAAAAGAGGATAAAACCATTATTACGCCATTTATGGCCGATGAATGGAAAGGCTTTGAGAATGTGCGGGAATGGGAGATGATGGACCTTGTAGATACTACCTTTGACAAGGAAAAGCTAACCGAGATTGCCAAAGTCATTACGGAGCTGCCAAAAGGGAAAAAGTTTTTGCGCAAAGTGGAGAAGTTGGTGAAAGACCGACATAAAATGTACTTTGAGGACGATTCTTTGGACTGGGCTATGGGAGAACTTTTGGCCTATGGAACACTGTTACAGGAAGGTTTTGGCGTACGTATGTCCGGACAGGATGTGGAACGAGGAACCTTTTCCCACAGGCACGCGGTTATGAAGGTTGAGGAAAGCGAGGAGGAAGTACTGTTGCTCAACAATATATCTAAAGAACAAGGAAGGTTTCAAATATATAACTCGCTCTTATCAGAATATGGTGTAGTCGGTTTTGATTATGGATATGCCATGGCAAGTCCTAAT
Source organism: Maribacter algicola (assembly GCF_003933245.1). Taxonomy (NCBI): domain Bacteria; kingdom Pseudomonadati; phylum Bacteroidota; class Flavobacteriia; order Flavobacteriales; family Flavobacteriaceae; genus Maribacter; species Maribacter algicola. The sequence goes on along the minus strand of NZ_QUSX01000001.1, from coordinate 518,336 downwards.
ACCTTGACCATTTGGGAGGCCCAATTTGGCGATTTCAGCAATGGCGCCCAAATTATGATCGATCAATATATCTCTGCGGCAGAGGATAAATGGAAGCTACAGAATGGTCTGGTAATGTTGTTGCCTCACGGATATGAAGGTCAAGGTGCGGAACACTCTTCCGCGAGGATGGAAAGATATCTTCAGCTATGTGCTAGGGATAACATGTACATCGCCGATGTGACAACCCCGGCCCAGATGTTCCATATTTTAAGGAGGCAGATGAAAGCCAATTTTAGAAAACCGCTTATTATATTTACCCCAAAGAGTTTGTTGAGACATCCAAAAGCGGTTTCTACTGTGGAGGAGTTGGCAAACGGTAGTTTCAAGGAAGTAATAGACGATGTTTCTGCAGATGTCAAAAAGGTCAAAAGCTTGGTTTTCTGTACCGGTAAGTTTTACTATGACCTGCTTGCCGTAAAAGAGGAATTGAATCGGGATGATGTCGCACTAATTCGTTTGGAGCAGTTATTTCCATTACCTGATAAGCAAATGAAGGAGATTATTGCCAAGTATAAAAATGCGGATGACATTGTTTGGGCCCAGGAAGAACCAAGGAACATGGGCGCATGGAGCCATTTAATGATGCATTTTAGCGATGTGAACAAGTTTAGGGTGGCCTCCAGAAGATTTTACGCAGCCCCGGCAGCGGGAAGTGCAGTACGGTCCAAAGCAAGACACCAGCAAGTAATCGATTATGTCTTTGACAAAACGAAGGATAATATGTCCAAACCAAAATAATTAAGATTTAAGAATAGCTAATTATAGAAAGAATGATTTTAGAAATGAAAGTTCCCTCACCGGGGGAGTCCATAACTGAAGTTGAGATAGCCGAGTGGCTGGTCGAAGATGGGGATTATGTTGAGAAGGACCAGGCCATTGCGGAAGTCGATTCAGATAAGGCAACGTTGGAGTTGCCCGCAGAGGCAAGCGGAACCATTACCCTAAAGGCCGAGGTAGGTGATGCCGTTGCCGTGGGAGCTGTAGTTTGTCTCATAGATACCGGGGCTGATAAACCAGATGGCGCTAGTAAGGCGGCAAGCTCTGCAACAGGTGGGGATGAAGGTTCCTCGAGTAATGCCGAAAAGGATTTGGATAAGCAACAAGCTTCCAAGGAGAAAAAAAAGGAAAGTGAAAAGGCTCCCCAACCCACTCAGGCAAAAGAAACCTATGCATCTGGAGTGGCTTCGCCGGCAGCTAAGAAAATACTTGGTGAAAAGGGTGTGGAAGCTTCAACAGTTACTGGAACGGGCAAAGATGGAAGAATTACCAAGTCCGATGCCATGAACGCGAAGCCATCCATGGGGTCTCCTGTTTCTGGCGGTAATCGAGGCGAGACCAGGTCCAAGCTTTCCATGTTAAGGAGAAAGGTGGCAGAGCGATTGGTATCCGTAAAAAATGAAACGGCCATGTTGACCACTTTTAACGAGGTGGATATGTCCGCAATATTCGAGTTGCGTAATAAGTACAAGGATGCCTTTAAGGATAGGCACGGTGTTGGTCTTGGCTTTATGTCATTCTTCACCAAGGCCGTTGTAAGGGCATTGGAAATGTATCCTGCCGTAAACTCCATGATAGATGAAAAGGAAATGGTTTCCTTTGATTTTTGCGATATCAGTATTGCGGTATCAGGACCAAAAGGTTTGATGGTTCCCGTTATTAGAAATGCGGAAAATCTTTCTTTTAGGGGCATAGAGGCCGAAGTAAAACGATTGGCCATACGGGCAAGGGAAGGTGAAATAACGGTGGATGAGATGACCGGAGGTACCTTTACCATCACAAATGGTGGCGTTTTTGGTTCCATGTTGTCCACACCTATTATAAACCCCCCACAAAGTGCCATCCTAGGGATGCATAATATCGTGGAGCGTCCTATAGCTAGGGATGGTGCCATTGCCATTGCGCCCATTATGTACGTGGCTTTATCTTACGATCACCGAATCATAGACGGCAAGGAGTCCGTAGGATTTTTGGTCGCTGTTAAAGAGGCCTTGGAGAGTCCCGAGGAATTGTTGATGGACAATGATGTGAAGAAAGCATTGGAAATGTAAACCACAAACTTAAAAAGAAAAGCACCTATACATCGGTGCTTTTTTTGTTTTAATCATTTTTAGATTTTGAGAAACAACAATTTCTTTTTGTAGTCGATAATCGCTTTTGACTTGTTAAGCACATCGGCACCAATAATCCCATCTACGGGTTCCGCTTCATGGGTTATGAGTGCCGTGTTTACATGGACAAGGTCGAACAATACGATTTTCAACTTTTTTTGGTGCCATTTGCCAATTTCTATGGTGTTTTTTTTGGAGGTGAGGGTCTCCATGTCAGTTGCCCCTGCACCGGCCGCCTTAATCTTGGATTCCTTTGATTTTAGATTGAAATAATCGATTTTATCAAAACCGATGCACGTATTGGAGGCACCCGTGTCCAGAATGAATCTTCCTGCCATCCCATTGATCTTTGCTGAAAATTCCAAATGATTTGTTCTGGTCAGGGTCAAGCGGATACTAACGTATCCTTTTTTCTTTAAACACTTTTTAAGAAAGCTCATTGGATTTTAGTTTGTTTCCTAGGTTGGGATGATTGCACATATATAGCTTAAAAAGTCAAAGATAAGCCTATTTTTGTGCTATGATTATAACTGATACACATACACATTTATACAGTGAAGCGTTTGATGAAGATAGGGATCGCATGATTCAAACGGCCCTGGACCTAGGGGTTACTAGATTTTTTGTTCCATCCATTGACTCCACGTACACAGATAGGATGGTGCAATTAGAGGAAAAGTATCCTGAGAATATTTTTCTGATGGCCGGTCTGCACCCCACCCATGTAAAGGAAAATTTTGAGGCGGAACTTGAACATGTAGAACGGATTCTAAAAGAACATCGGTATTATGCCATAGGTGAGATTGGAATTGATTTGTATTGGGACAAAAGTTTTTTTAAAGAGCAACAGAAAGCCTTTAGCAAACAGATAAACCTGGCAAAAGAGCATAGGTTGCCAATCATTATTCATTGTAGGGATGCATTCGATGCCGTTTTTGAAGTGTTGGAACAAGAAAAGGATGAGGATTTAAAAGGCATTTTTCACTGTTTCACAGGCAATTTGGAACAGGCGCACAGGGCATTGTCATATAATATGAAATTGGGTATTGGAGGTGTGGTAACATTTAAGAATGGGAAGATCGATTCATTTTTAAGTCAAATTGACCTCAAGCATATTGTATTGGAAACAGATGCTCCCTACCTTGCACCCGTACCGTATCGTGGAAAGCGCAATGAAAGTGCCTATGTGTTGAATGTTCTCAAAAAGGTTGCCGAATTATATGCTCTGGATGAACGGGAAGTTGCAAGGGTGACTACTGAAAATTCAAAAGAAGTATTTGGGGTTTGATTTTAAAAATATGGGTTTGGATAATAGAAAGATTCTTTTGATTTATACGGGCGGGACCATAGGAATGGTGAAGGATTACCAAACTGGGGCCTTAAAATCCTTTGATTTTGACAAACTTTTAAAGCATGTGCCGGAACTGAATCAATTGGATTGTTCCATAGATACAATATCTTTTGAAAACCCATTGGATTCTTCCAATATGAATCCGCAGGAATGGGTAAGGATCGTTACGCTGATTGAAGAGCACTATGTGGGTTATGACGGTTTTGTGATCCTACACGGAAGCGATACCATGAGCTATACCGCATCGGCCTTAAGTTTTTTATTGGAAAATTTGGATAAGCCTGTAATTCTTACTGGATCCCAATTGCCCATTGGGGATTTACGCACAGATGCCAAGGAGAACCTAATTACATCGGTACAGATCGCCGCACTACAAAAAAATGGGACATCGGTCATAAAGGAAGTGGGATTGTATTTTGAGTATAAACTGTATAGAGGAAACAGGACCACAAAAATAAATGCCGAGAATTTTAGGGCCTTTGCATCCTTAAACTATCCCCACTTGGTGGAATCAGGTGTGCATTTGAATGTCTTTTCCGAATATCTTCTGCCGTGTAAAAGGAATAAAAAATTGGTAGTCCATAAAAAAATGGATGAGAATGTGGCCTTGGTTAAATTATTTCCTGGAATGAACAAAGCCGTTTTTGAAAATGTCTTGAAAACAGAGGGTTTGAAAGCGCTCATTTTGGAAACCTACGGTTCTGGAAATGGACCAACGGTCGATTGGTTTTTAACTTCCCTAAAAAAATCCATTGAAAATGGATTGCACGTAATCAACATTACTCAGTGCTCCGGTGGCAGTGTGCTTATGGGTAAGTACGAAACCAGTTCTGCATTAATGGAGATGCAAGTGATTAATGGTAAGGATATTACCACTGAAGCTGCAATTTCGAAGGCTATGTATATGTTGGGGAGTGGCGTGTCCAGCAAACACTTTAAGACGGTTTTTGAGACTTCGCTACGCGGAGAAATGCACTAAAATTAACGGGTAATATTTTATTGTCTAATATTTTTTTTGTTATTTGCCCCACCTTAAAAAAGGCGAAAATAGAGAGGTGGCCGAGTGGTCGAAGGCGCACGCCTGGAAAGTGTGTATACACCAAAAGTGTATCGAGGGTTCGAATCCCTTCCTCTCTGCAAGTAAGTTTTACTTTTTTTATATTGATTTTTTTTTATCTTTAACCCTATTAACTAACTAATTTAAGTTTGAAAAAATGAAAAAATTATTTCCAAGCCTAGCTGTTGCTGGGGCGTTTGTAGCAGGTACAAATATGGTAAGTGCAAAAGTGGCGGCTGTAGCTTTGCTAGTTCAAGATGCGGCTCCGGAAGCGGACAGAGGATTTACGCAAGTATTGAAAGAGCAGTTCATTCAAGGGGGTGCAGGCTTTATGGGTATTGTACTTTTATGTTTGATCCTTGGTTTGGCCGTAGCGATTGAAAGAATTATTTATTTAAATATGGCTAGCACCAACACGGCCAAATTGAAGCAACAAGTTGAAGATGCTTTGGCTTCTGGAGGAGTTGAGGCTGCTAAGGAGGTATGTAGAAATACAAAAGGTCCTGTTGCTTCTATTTACTACCAAGGTTTGGATAGAGCAGGTGAAAGTGTTGAGTCTGCCGAGAAAGCTGTTGTAGCTTATGGTGGTGTTCAAATGGGTCAATTGGAGAAGAACGTTTCTTGGTTGTCCTTGTTTATCGCTATTGCGCCGATGCTTGGTTTCATGGGAACTGTAATTGGTATGATTCAGGCCTTCCAAAAGATTGCTGCGGTAGGTAACCTAAGTGCTTCCCTTATTGCAGGTGATATCCAGGTGGCGTTATTGACTACGGTATTTGGTCTTATTACGGCTATCATACTTCAAATCTTTTACAACTACATTATCGCGAAGATCGATAGTATTGTAAATGATATGGAGGACTCATCGATTACATTGATCGATATGTTGGTAGACCATAAAAAATAAGTTCCATTTTAAATACCTAAAATAATTATGCAAAAAATAATAAAAATAGCACTGATTGTCATAGGCTTGCTGAGCGCGGTACTTTGGTACATGTTGCCAAGTAGCGATATGCCGGCAGCCGAGGCAGCTCAAAGCGGTGCAATGAACGGAATGTTCATTATCACTTATATTCTTTTAGGAATTGCTGTAGTGGCCGCTTTATTATTCACATTAAAGAATTTGTTTTCTAACCCTCAAGGTCTTAAGAAGACGCTGTTTGTTGTTGTTGGGTTGGCCATTGTCGTTGGAATCTCATACGTCCTTTCAAGTGGCACGGATGTAGCACCTGAATACATGGCCATGTCCAGTGAATCAACAGTTAAAAAAATAGGAATGGGATTGAACGTATTTTTCATTTTAACGGTTGTTGCCGTTGTTTTGATGGTTCTTCCTGGGGTAAAGAAACTGTTCGGTAAATAAAAAAATTATTATGGCTAGAAGAGCAGGAGCACCAGAAGTTAATGCAGGTTCCATGGCGGACATAGCGTTTCTACTGCTCATCTTTTTCTTGGTAACGACTACCATAGAAACGGATGCAGGTTTGGACCGTATGTTGCCTCCAATTGAACCGCCAGATCAAGATGTTGTTATTAAGCAAAAAAATATCTTTCAAGTCAATATCAACAAAAATGGTCAATTATTGGCTGATGATGAGTTGATAGAGATATCAGATTTAAGGGAGAAGGCAATGGCGTTCCTGGATAATGGAGGTGCGCCTCAAGGAAGTCCGGATTATTGTAGCTACTGTAAAGGGGCCAGGGATGCCTCTTCGTCAGATAGTCCTGCAAAGGCGATTATTTCCTTAAAGAACGATAGAGAGACAAAGTACTCCACTTACATTACGGTTCAAAACGAATTGGTTGGAGCTTACAATGACTTAAGGGATAGGGAAGCCCAAAGGCTTTATGGGCAAAAGTTTGTGGATATGGAAGCAGAATACCTCAATCCCGAGACCTCGGATGAAGTTAAGGATGAATTAAAGGAAAAAGTTCAGAGGATTCAGGAACTATTTCCACAGAAATTGTCCGAGGCTGAAACTACAACGAATTAATAAAGAAGAAAAAATAAAACACTATGTCTAAATTTGCAAAGAAAAAGGATGGAGAAGTGCCAGCAGTATCAACTGCATCGCTTCCTGACATTGTATTTATGCTTTTGTTCTTCTTTATGACGGTTACCGTGATGAAGGATAGTTCCCTAAAGGTTGAAAATGTATTGCCTAATGCCAATGAAGTAAAGAAATTGGAAAAAAAGGACAGGGTTATCTACATCTACGTTGGAAAGCCAACAAGGGAATACGAAAAAGTGTACGGAACAGAGCCTCAAATACAATTGAATGATAAGTTTGCCAAGCCAAGTGAAGTTGGAGACTATATCTTGATGGAAAGGGCCAAAAAGCCACAGGAATTGCAGAACGTATTGACCACAGCCCTTAAGGTGGATAAAAATGCCAATATGGGGCTAATTTCCGATATTAAGCAAGAGCTGCGTAAGGTAAATGCATTAAAGGTAAATTATACTACTTACGAAGGGGACGCTTTCAGAAACCTTCAATAAGAAAAATTTTTTCAAACTTATTTAAGACGCTTCAAATTATTTTGAAGCGTTTTTTATTTGCTTAATTTAGCCTTATGAGGCTATTTTTATTTTCACTTTCATTTTTGTGTTTTCTTGCTTGTTTTTCCCAGGAAAATACTTCTAAGGAAAATTTAAGGTACCAACGTTATTTCGAAGATCAATTTTACTTAGGAATAACCTATAACTTTGTAAGAAATAAGCCAGTCGACTTAAAACAAAGAAACTTATCGTATGGGTTGATGGGAGGTATAATAAAGGATGTTCCATTAAACAATAGCGGTACAAAAGCATTGGGTGTAGGTTTGGGTTTGGCTTTGAATACCTATTATTCCAATTTAACCGTTACGGAGGTTCCTAATGGGTTTTCCTACGATATTGGGGGTATTATACCTGGTTTTAAAAGAAGTAAGGTACAAACGCATTTAATTGAACTTCCGTTTGAATTTCGATGGCGAAATTCTACTCCTACCGATTATAAATTTTGGAGGATATATACGGGAATGAAGTTTGGATATGTGGTAGGTGCCAGATCTAAACTGGTTACATCCGATTTTAGGGACGGGTTTTTCAATACCGATATAAAAAGGTTACAATATGGGCCTACTTTTAATATCGGCTATAATACGTTTAACGTTCACATTTACTACGCTTTAACCCAATTGTTTAATGATAAGGCCGTATTAAATAATGAAATTATTGAGATTAAACCCTTGAGGGTCGGTTTGGTTTTCTATATTCTATAGCCAAAACTTCACTGTAAGAAGTTGGGACAATAGTCCGATCAAAAGGCCAACAAAAACTTCTAGTTTTGAATGAGCCTTGAGGTATAGCCTTGCGGATATCACAAGACCTGTAAAAAGGGTCATAAGCCCAATGGCTATTACAATATTTATCTCAAAATGGATGCTCAGATTTATGAGATACATTAATATTCCAGAAATACCCACGGCATGCAAACTTGTTTTAAAATTGAAAAACAACAAGAATAAGCAGGAAAACGCCGCACCTATAAGTCCTACAAAGAAAAAATATAGTTCGGCAACGTAATTATTGGGGATAACTTTGATGAGTATTAGTGTCAGTAAGATAATATGAATGAGCAAAGGGTATTTTCTTTCTGAGACAGAATTTAAAAAAATAGAATTTGCAACGCCCAAGTTTTTTAATATTAAAAAGGCGATTATGGGAATAATTACGGTAAGTATAAAAATAGGAAGAATGTTTCCGCTCTGTAGTTCCAGTGGACTGTACTTTGGGGTAGTCAAAAAATAGGCTACCGTGCCTGCTATTGGAACAAAGATTGGATGGAAAATATAGGAAATGGTCTGAAAGAATAACTTCATCAAATCTCCTTTCTCAATCTCGCAACGGGAATATCCAATTGTTCGCGATATTTAGCTACTGTCCTACGGGCTATAGGATAACCTTTATCCTTTAAAATGGCAGCAAGTTTGTCATCTGTTAACGGTTTTCTTTTTTCTTCATTTTTTATGACCGTTTCTAAAATCTTTTTGATTTCCTTGGTCGATACATCTTCCCCTTGATCATTTTTCATGGATTCCGAAAAGTATTCCTTTATCAATTTCGTACCATAGGGAGTATCTACGTATTTGCTATTGGCTACCCTGGAAACGGTGCTTACGTCCATGTCTATTTCATCTGCAATATCCTTTAGGATCATGGGCCGTAAATTTCGTTCGTCACCAGTTAAAAAGTATTCTTTTTGATACTGCATTATCGCGTTCATAGTGATGAACAAGGTCTGCTGACGCTGTCTTATGGCATCTATAAACCACTTTGCGGCATCCAGCTTCTGTTTAATGAAGAGAACCGTATCTTTTTGTGATTTGGTTTTGTCCTTGGATTCTTTATATCCTTTGAGCATATTGCTATACTCCTTGGATACGTGCAGCTCCGGTGCATTGCGACCGTTGAGGCTAAGTTCCAACTCACCATCGACAATCCTTATTGAAAAATCCGGCACCACATGCTCTATGATTCTATTGTTGCCCGAGTAGGAACCACCAGGTTTTGGATTCAATCTTTCAATTTCGGATATCGCGTTTTTTAATTCCTCCTCGGTAACATTATGTTTTTGGATAAGCTTTTTGTAATGTTTTTTTGTGAATTGATCGAACGACTTTTTCAATATGGAAATAGCCAGTTCGATACTTGGGGTAAGTTCTTTTCGTTCCAATTGTATGATTAGGCACTCTTCCAAAGACCTTGCGGCTACCCCTGGTGGATCTAACTCCTGAACTATGGACAAAACCTTTTGAATGGTTTTCTCATCCGTGTAAACATTTTGCGTAAAGGCCAAATCATCCAATATATCGGAAATAGGTCTTCTTATGTACCCGCTTTCATCCACGCTCCCGACTAGAAACTCGGCAATGGCCCATTCCTCGTCGTTCAGATATACCGTGTTTAATTGATTGATCAAGTATTGATTGAACGTGGTTCCAGATGCATACGGCACACTCTTTTCCTCGTCGTCCGCACTATAATTGTTCGATTGTGTTCTATAATCGGGGATTTCATCATCACTTAAATAGTCATCAATGTTGATATCATCCGCAGCAATGGTCTCGCTATCTGACTCCTGATTATAAATATCGTCAAATTCGTCTGCAGTATTGTCAAGATCTTCCTTACCGCTTTCCAGGGCAGGATTCTCCTCCAACTCCTGTTTCAGGCGTTGTTCGAACGCTTGTGTAGGAAGCTGAATCAACTTCATCAATTGAATCTGTTGAGGGGACAACTTCTGGGAAAGCTTAAATTGTAAGTGCTGTTTTAACATCTATTTTATTCGCTACGTATAAAAATAACCAAATACCCTTAAAATTCAGCATTTTGTGGCGTTCTCGGGAAAGGTATGACATCCCTTATATTCCCCATGCCCGTGGCAAAAAGGACGAGACGTTCAAACCCTAACCCAAAACCACTATGTACGGCGGTACCGAATTTTCGCAAATCCAGATACCACCATAACTCCTCTTCCGGTATATCCAATGCGGCCATTTTCTCTTTTAGTACCTCCAAGCGCTCCTCCCTTTGCGAGCCTCCAACGATCTCACCAATGCCCGGAAAGAGGATGTCCATGGCCCTAACGGTCTTCCCGTCCTCGTTCAAACGCATATAAAAGGCCTTTATTTTTGCTGGATAATCAAAAAGGATTACGGGGCATTTAAAATGCTGTTCTACCAGATAGCGCTCGTGCTCACTTTGAAGATCCGCACCCCATTCATCTATATGATATTGGAATTTTTTCTTTTTGTTAGGCTTGCTATTTCTTAATATTTCGATGGCTTCCGTGTAAGTAACGCGTTTAAAGTTATTGTCCGTAATGAACTTCAGCTTTTCAATTAGGGCCATTTCACTTCTTTCCGCCTGAGGTTTTGTCTTCTCCTCATCCAAGAGCCGATTTTCTAAAAATTGTAGGTCCTCTTCACAATGTTCAAGTACATAGCTAAGGACATATTTGATAAAGTCTTCGGCCAAATCCATATTGGCGTCGAGATCATAGAAGGCCATTTCAGGCTCTATCATCCAAAATTCGGCCAAATGCCTTGAGGTATTTGAATTTTCCGCCCTAAACGTAGGGCCAAAGGTATAGACTTTGCCAAGGGCCATGGCATATGCCTCTGCCTCTAATTGACCGGATACCGTTAGGTTGGTTTCCTTTCCAAAGAAATCCTCCTTAAAATTCACAGTTCCGTCCTCTTTTAATGGGGGATTCTTTTCATCCAATGTGGTGACACGGAACATTTCGCCAGCACCCTCCGCATCAGACCCCGTTATGATAGGTGCATGGAAATAATAGAAACCGTTTTCCCTGAAATATTGATGAATGGCAAAGGCAAGTGCAGACCTTACACGCATTACTGCGGAAAAGGTATTGGTACGTACCCTTAGGTGCGCCTTTTCCCTTAAAAATTCCAAGGAGTGCTTTTTTGGCTGTATGGGATATACCTCTGGATCTGCACCTCCGTGTACAAAAATATCCCTTACCTGTATTTCGACCTTTTGACCCTTTCCTTGACTTTCTACCAAGGTTCCTGTAATTTTTAGGGCGGCACCTGTGTTCACTTGCCTTAAAATGGCATCATCCAACTTTTCAAAATCCACCACACATTGAATATTATTGAGCGTGGAACCATCATTTAGGGCGATAAACCTATTACTTCTAAAAGTTCGTACCCATCCGTTTACGGTAATTTCCTGTAGTAATTCTTTCCCTGTTAAGAGTTCCTTGATGCTTACTGATCGCATTTTAAATCGATTGAAAATTAAAAGCCAAAGATAGGTTTTTGGCCCAAAAGAATAAATGAATACAACTTGGTTTTAAACGATGTTTAATCGATTTCCCCGTCATGCGGCAATATGTCTATTTGTGGTTCCTTTAGCGTTTTCTTATTGGCTATACTTTTTTCTAAGGATAGCAATAAGGAGGGTAATAGAATCAAGTTGGCCAACATAGCAAATAACAACGTGGCGGAAACGAGTGCACCAAGGGCCACAGTTCCACCAAAATTGGAAATGATAAATACGGAAAAGCCAAAGAAAAGTACTATGGATGTGTAAAACATACTTACGCCGGTTTCCCGTAAGGCGGCGTACACAGATTTTTTAATTTGCCATTTTTTGGACTCTAGCTCTTGTCTATACTTTGCCAGAAAGTGAATTGTATCGTCTACGGATATGCCAAAAGCAATACTAAATACCAGAATGGTAGAAGGCTTAATGGGTACTCCAATAAATCCCATAACACCCGCCGTAATTATCAAAGGAAGCACATTGGGTATTAAGGAAATCACGATCATTCTAAAGGATCTGAATAAATAGGCCATGAACAGGGCTATAAGGCCAATGGCCAAAGCAAGCGACATTACCAAGTTTTTTACAAGGTATTTAGTGCCTTTTAAAAATAGCAGGGCACTCCCTGTCATGTAAACCGTATAGCGCTCTTCTGGAAAGATTTTGTGAATGTTTTCCAAAAGACGCTCCTCGATTTTTTCCATGCGGCTTGTTTTGACATCTCGCATATAGGTGGTCATTCTGGCCACCTGACCAGTACTATCCACAAAGCTTTTCAGTAAATTGCCTTCGGTGGATGATTTTCTGGCTACATCCATAATAAAGGTGTTCTCTTGGCTTGTGGGCAACTGGTAGTATCTTGGAATACCGTTGTAGAAGGCCTGTTTCGAATACTTTACCAAATTCACTACAGATAAGGAAGGGGATAGTTCCGGAATTTCAGCCACCACATCTCCCAATTGATCCATTCTCTTTAGGGTGGCCGGTTTCATGACCCCTTTGGGATTTTTCGTGTCCACTATGATTTCAACGGGCATAATGCCATTGAACTCGTTTTCAAAAAATCGGATATCCTGAAAAAATTCGGCCTTCTTTGGCATATCTTCAATGGGGCTTCCGGAGATATCTATTTGGTAGATCCCTATAATACTGAGGACCAATAAACAAATTGAAACGATGTAAACCGATATCCTTTTATTACGCACGATATTCTCCATCCAACTTACAAAAGCATCGATCCATTTCTTGTTCAAATGCTTTAGGTGTCTGGTTTTAGGAAGGGAAAGAAAACTGTAAACTATGGGAATGATCATTAGTGATAGAATGAAAATCCCTATAATGTTTATGGAAGCTACAATACCAAACTCCTTGAGCAATTTACTATCTGTTACTATAAAGGTGGCAAAACCGGATGCGGTTGTAATATTTGTCATCAAGGTGGCATTTCCAATTTTTGAAATCACCCTTTGGAGGGACAAAGCTTGATTGCCGTGTTTTTTTACTTCTTGCTGATATTTATTGATGAGAAAAATACAGTTAGGTATGCCAATAACGATAATCAAGGGCGGAATTAGTGCGGTTAGCACCGTTATTTCATATTGTAAAAGACCAAGGACCCCAAAGGCCCACATAACTCCTATGATTACTACGCACATTGAAATAAATGTTGCCCTGAAACTTCTAAAGAAAAAGAAAAAAATTAGGGAAGTAACACCCAATGCCGCAAGAATGAATTTTCCAATTTCGTCGATGATATTTTGGGAATTCATAGTTCGTACGTAGGGCATACCGGAAATATGGACCTCCAAATTGGTTTCTTCCTCAAACCGGGAAATTAAATGGCTAAGGTCCTTTAGGATGAAATCCTTTCGTACGCTAGTATTTACGATATCCTTATCCAAATACATTACCGTTCTTATTGTGCCGGATTCTTTATTGTAAATTAGATTTTCATAAAAAGGAAGTTCGTTAAAGAGGTGTTGAGTAATGCTATTCACTTCCGCTTTTGATTCAGGACTCGATTTTATGAGTGGGCGCATTACAAATTTCTGTTCCACCGTATCTTTTACAAGTTCTTGTAGGTTGTCAGTAGAAAGTACAAATTCTACCTCAGGGAAGGCACCAAGTTGTTTGCTCAGTTTGTTCCAACGATTAAAATTTTCTGGAGTGAACAAAGCGGAGTCCCTTATGGCAAATACTACGGTATTACCTTCTTCGCCAAATTGTTTTAAAAATTTTTGATACTCCAAATTAACGGGGTGATCATCAGGCAATAGATTGGCTTGTGAATTGGAAAAACGCATGTTGCCCCATTGCATAGCCAAAAAAACCGTGATTCCAGCCACCACACATAAAATAAGAATTCTGTTCCTTAGTATTATTCTGGCCGTTTTGGACCAAAACCCTTTGGTAAGTTTAGCAACCATACTTGTTTTTAGGAGATTGCAAATGTAACCAATGTCACCAATTGAACCTAAAAACTAGTTGAAGAATATATGGGGTAAAGAAAGAGCAGTCCCTTCGGACTGCTCTTTGAATTTAAATGCTGAAGGTATCTTAAACCTTCATGATTTCCGCTTCCTTAACACTAAGGAAATCGTCAATTTTTTTTACATATTTGTCCGTAAGCTGCTGTATATCTGCGGTGGCGTTGCTCTCCAGATCTTCAGACACATCCAAATCCTTTATTTCCTTATTGGCGTCCTGTCTGGCACTTCGTACACCTACCTTGGCATGTTCCGCTTCGGCCTTGGCCTGTTTGGTCAATTGCACCCTTCGTTCCTCCGTTAGGGGTGGGACATTGATAATAATCAAGTCACCATTGTTCATAGGGTTGAAACCTAGATTGGCGTTCATTATAGCCTTTTCGATTTCTGAAAGCATTCCTTTTTCCCAAGGTTGTACGGAAATGGTCCTTCCATCTGGGGTATTGATATTGGCAACCTGGGATAATGGCGTTTGAGATCCGTAATACTCGACCAATACGGATGATAGCATAGCAGGGCTGGCCTTGCCTGCCCTAATTTTAACGAACGCCCTTTCCAAATGGGCCAATGCGGCATCCATACTTTCTTTAGCCGAGTCTAAAACAAATTGTATTTCTTCGTTCATATCAAAATTTTGTATTCAAGAACATAAATTATACCAAAATCACATGTTTACGGTTGTTCCAACGGCTTCACCATCCACAATTTTCAAAAGATTTCCTTTTTTGTTCATGTCAAAGACGACTATGGGAAGTTCGTTCTCTTGGCTCAAAGTAAAAGCGGTGGTGTCCATAACTTTCAGCCCTTTCTGGAGTACATCCTGAAAAGAAATGGTGTCAAATTTGGTGGCATTTTTATCCTTTTCAGGGTCTGACGTGTAAATTCCGTCCACCCTGGTTCCTTTTAGGATAACATCTGCCTCAATTTCAATGGCACGTAAAACAGCAGCTGAGTCGGTCGTAAAGTAAGGGTTACCTGTTCCTCCACCAAAAATTACGACACGGCCTTTTTCCAAATGCCGCATTGCCCTTCTTCTTATAAAGGGTTCCGCCACTTCGTTGATTTTTATTGCCGATTGTAAACGGGTCTGCACATTCTTCATTTCCAAGGCACTTTGTAGTGCCAAACCGTTAATGACCGTTGCCAACATTCCCATGTGATCTCCTTGAACCCTGTCCATTCCAGTGGCCGCACCGGCCAAACCCCTAAAGATGTTGCCCCCGCCAATGACGATGGCTACTTCGATACCTTTATCCACGACCTTTTTTATCTCCTCGGCATATTCATCCAATCTTTTTGGGTCTATCCCGTACTGTTTTTCCCCCATTAGGGCCTCGCCGCTAAGTTTTAAAAGTATCCTTTTGTATTGCATCTTTTGATTTATTTCAAAGCAAAAATAATGAAAAAAATCTATGCTGGACATGGTGATATCCTTGACCATAAAACATAATTATTTACTAATTGCTACGGCTATCGTTCGTATTTTTAATATTCTTGCAGGATGTATGTTTTTTTACCAATATTTTTTTGAAAAGATGAATAACATGAAAAGAGTTCTTTTGTATGTACTAGCCATTGCCTTTCTGTATGGTTGTGGTGCAGGTAAAAACTTAATTTCTATCGATAAAGCTCCGGTTCAAGTCTTTATTGATTTGGTGAATGTCACTAACGATCAGGTGAAAGTAATTGTGGATCCAGGTGCCTTCACTGTAGATCGGATATCTTTTAGGATACCCAAGACGGTTCCAGGGACATATAGCAGCGATGATTATGGTCAATATATTGAAGGATTCGTAGCTTATGATTATGCTGGAGACCCTATGGAAGTTTCCAAATTGGATGTAAATACCTGGAACGTTTCCAATGCTACAAAGTTGGATAAGGTATCCTATTTGGTCAATGATACCTTTGATACTGAAAATGAAGTGGAGGATGCCGTTTTTTCTCCTGCGGGCACCAATATAGCTAAGGACTCCAACTTTATGTTGAATCTACATGGTTTTGTGGGATATTTTGAAGGCTATAAGGAAATACCTTATCGGTTGATAATCGAAAAGCCCGATGGGTTGGAAGCGGCTACTTCCCTAAACCAAATTGTCTTGGACACTAATATTGAAGGTGGAGATGTTTTTATGGCCAATAGGTATTTTGAAATTATAGATAATCCAATATTTTATACCAAGCCCGATAAGGAGACTTTTAAAGTGGGCGGAATTGAAGTTACGTTAAGCGTGTTCTCTTCAAATGGGGCGTATCGCGCAAGCGATTTAAGGGAACGCATGGAGCGCATGATGAGTGCCCAAAAAGCTTTTTTAGGAGATATAGATGCTACGGAGAAGTACAATATTTTATTGTATCTATCCACTATGGAAGATACGGATGCTATGGGATTTGGAGCCCTGGAACACCACACATCCACTGTAGTTATTTTGCCGGAGGCAATGCCCAAGGACAGATTGGAACAGGCCATGGTGGATGTGGTTTCACATGAATTCTTTCACATTGTAACTCCCCTTTCCGTACATTCAAATGAGATTCATTATTTCGATTACAATGATCCTAAAATGTCCCAACATTTATGGATGTACGAGGGTACAACCGAGTATTTTGCCAATTTATTTCAAGTGCATGAAGGGTTGATAGATGAGGTAGAGTTTTACGAACGTATGCGAAATAAAATGTCCAATGCCAAAGGGTATGACGATTCCATGTCCTTTACCGCAATGAGTAAAAATATTTTGGAAGATCTCTATGAAAGCAATTATGCCAATGTATATGAAAAGGGAGCCTTGATCAATATGGTTTTGGACATTATAATACGGGAAAAAAGTAATGGCGAGAAGGGAGTTCTTTGGTTGATGAAGGAACTTTCCAGTAAATATGGTGTTGACGCCCCTTTTCAGGACGACCAGCTCATTGATGAAATTGTCGCTCTTACTTATCCAGAAGTAGGTGATTTTTTTAATGAACATGTCATTGGCAATACCCCAATAGATTATAACATTTATCTTGAAAAAATGGGTCTGGCCATAAATAAGGTAGAGGAGCAATCAGGATATTTTTTGCAAGGAGAAATACCTTATATCGATGTTGACCAATCCAATAATGACGCTATTTTCGTTAGAAAGGGAATTGACCTGAATTCTTTTTTCACAAGCTTGGGCGTACAAGGAGGGGACATAATCAAAAGTATCAACGGAACTGCCATTACCTTGGAAACTATTAGGCCCATAATAGGACAGAGTTTTGGATGGACCCCTGATACGATCATAACCATGGAGTTGGAAAGGGAAGGGGAAGTCATTACCGTTGAGGGAGCTGTTGGAACATCTACCATAGTGGTAAGTAAAATTACACCTATGGAAAACGCTTCCAATCAGGTTAAGGAGCTCAGAAACGCTTGGTTAAAGGGTTAAGTGGAATTGCTATAATAAAAAAATGCCGGGCATTTGCCCGGCATTTTTTTATGATTACATCTTGAATAATGTTTATCCTAGGGCAACCCTTTTAAATCCGGTCACTTCTAGATTTGGATCAACAGATTTAACATACTGGGCAACACTCTGCTTGCTATCCTTGATAAAATCTTGGTTGACCAATGTATTGTCCTTAAAGAATCTGTTCAATTTTCCTTTGGCAATATTATCCAACATAGCCTCTGGTTTACCTTCTTGACGAAGTTGGTCCTTGGCAATTTCGATTTCCTTGTCTATAATGGATTGGTCAACACCTTCCTCATTCAATGCAACAGGGTTCATGGCCGCTGCTTGCATTGACACATCCTTGGCAACGACGTCTGCGCCATCTACGGAAGCTGAAAGACCTGTAAGAACGGCGATCTTATTGCCAGCATGGATATAAGATCCAACAAAAGGAGCACTTAATCTTTCAAAACCTCCTATTTCGATTTTCTCACCGATGACACCGGTTTGTTCGGTCAATTTATCCTGAACGGACATACCTTTGAAATCGGCTGCTAAAAAAGCTTCTTTGGTGTCATAGTTTATTGCCAAATCAGCTAATTCATTGGCCAATGTTACGAAGGAATCATTTTTGGCCACAAAGTCGGTTTCACAGTTAAGGGAAATGATTACTCCGCTTGTGTTGTTATCATTTACCTTAGCGATGGCTGCACCTTCTGAGGAATCCCTATCAGCTCTGTTTGCAGCAACCTTTTGTCCTTTTTTACGAAGGATTTCGATAGCCTTTTCAAAATCACCTTCGGCTTCAACCAAGGCTTTTTTGCAGTCCATCATACCAGCTCCTGTAGTTTGTCTTAATTTATTTACTTCTGCGGCTGTAATATTTGCCATTTTCTATGTTTTTTGTTCCCTTTTTGGGAGGATTAATTATCGATTAATATAAAAGGTTTTATTCTTCAACACCGCCTTTAACGCTGTCCTGCCATTCCTTAAGTTCATCCCATTTACCATCTGCTGCCATTTGTGCTTGCTTTGGCCAAGAAGTTGGGTCTAGGTGAGCCATTCTGGAACTGGCTTCAGTCAAGATTTCTTTCATTTCATCTGAATCTACAGACGCAACTTTGGCAAAAGTATCTAATCCGGCATTGGCAAGTGCTTCTGCCGCCTTTGGTCCAACACCCTCTATTTTAGTAAGGTCATCGGCTTCTGCATCGTTGTCCTTTTTAACAGCTTCCTTGGTAGCTTCAACATCAACGGTGACGTTAGGAACTTTATCAACTACCGGTGTCGGTTTTGTATCAACTTTTGCTGGGGTTGGCTCTAAATCTTCTTTAGACTCTTTTTCTTTTTTCTTGGAGCTTTTCTCCTTTTTCTCTTCGGAACCTTCAGATTTTTCCGATTTTCGCTCCGCAAGACCTTCAGCAACCGCTTCGGTCACTTGAGACATAATAATCTCGATAGATTTTGAAGCGTCATCATTGGATGGAATTACAAAATCTACATCCCTGGGGTCCGAGTTGGTATCGACCATGGCGAATATTGGGATATTCAATTTCTGGGCTTCCTTTACCGCTATGTGCTCTCTCATGGTATCAACAATGAACAGGGCGCCAGGTAAACGGGTCATTTCTGAAATAGAACCTAAGTTTTTCTCCAATTTAGCTCGCAAACGATCTACCTGTAATCGCTCTTTTTTGGATAAGGTGTTAAAAGTACCATCTTTCTTCATCCTATCAATGGAGGCCATTTTCTTAACGGCTTTACGGATAGTTACAAAGTTTGTCAACATACCGCCTGGCCATCTTTCCGTAATGTAGGGCATGTTTACATTGGATGCCTTTTCAGCAACAATGTCCTTTGCCTGCTTCTTGGTAGCAACAAAAAGAATTTTCCTGCCAGATGCAGCAATTTTTGCCAAAGCCTCATTGGCCTCGTCCAATTTTGCAACTGTTTTGTAAAGATTGATTACGTGGATACCATTACGCTCCATGTAGATGTAAGGAGCCATGTTCGGATTCCACTTTCTGGTTAGGTGGCCAAAATGCACACCTGCTTCTAATAATTGTTTTACTTCGACTTTCGCCATTTTAAATTTAGTTTACGTTCTTTTGAAATAGCAATGACAAAGTGGTATCCCTAAACTAGGGAAGCCTTTATCATTTAGATGCTAAACTAATCTACCTTTATTTTAAAGTGAATAAAGGATTTTTAAGTGCCCAAAACTGGACTTTCAATGAACTTGTTAATAAATATACCGGATTTTCACCAGCACACAATAATATAAACAAGCATCCGCCAGAGGGCGGATGCTTGGAAAATTCTTTCGATTAACGCTTGGAGAACTGGAATTTCTTACGGGCCTTTTTCTGACCGAATTTCTTACGCTCTACCATTCTTGGATCCCTTGTCAACAAACCTTCTGGTTTTAGGGTCGCCCTGTTTTCACTATCTACCTCGCACATGGCCCTGGATATGGCCAATCTAATGGCTTCAGCTTGTCCTGTGATACCACCTCCATATACATTTACCTTAACATCATAGTTGTCAGTAGTATCAGTAAGGGTGAAAGGTTGTTTCACTTTATACTGCAAAGTTGCAGTCGGGAAATAATCATTTAATTCCTTGTTATTAATAGTAATGGTTCCATTTCCTTGGGAAAGGTAAACTCTGGCTACAGCAGTCTTTCTTCTTCCTATTTTGTGAATTATTTCCATTTATTTAATATCTTTTAAATTAACTGCAGTGGGTTTTTGGGCTTCTTGGCCATGTTCTGAACCGGCGTACACCTTTAAATTTCTAAAAAGGTCTGCACCCAACTTGTTTTTTGGAAGCATTCCCTTAACAGCTTTCTCAATGATGGAGGCAGGATTTTTATCCAATAATTCCTTAGCACTGGTAAAACGCTGTCCTCCTGGATAACCCGTATACCTTTGATACGTTTTGTCTGCCCATTTGTTGCCGCTTAAGCTAATTTTTTCTGCATTGATGACAACAACATTGTCACCGCAATCCACATGTGGTGTAAAACTTGGTTTATGCTTTCCTCTCAATAAATTAGCCACTTTTGAAGACAAACGACCCAATGTTTCTCCCTCGGCATCTACCAACAACCATTCTTTGACAACGGTTGATTTGTTGGCGGATATGGTTTTATAACTTAGTGTATCCACTGCTATTGTTTTTAACTATTATTCTTTCAATCCCGTGAAATGGGCTGCAAATGTACAATTATAAAGTTGAATTGCAAATAGTTGTTTCTGATTATTTTTTAATTTTTTTTCATTTCAATACTTGTGCAAAAATAAGGGAATCCAACTTGGTTGTATAGCGATACAGGTGTAAAGAAATAGGGAAGGCAAAATCATTGCAACTACTACCAGATTTAAATAAAGAAATATTCATTACAATGCTTTGTTCCCTATAAATTTGGTATCGGATGGGAATATATATCAGGCCTTGAAATCTTTCTTCTTGGTCGCAAGACGCATTTCGTTTTTGATAATGTAACGGTAATGTCTAAAAGGAATTCGACTAGTCACATTCTTGGTCTTAAAAGGATAATACTTTTTAGTTAAAGGTAACCTATTGGTTTCATTTTGTAATGCAATCCTAGTTTAAATACGGCATTTACCCAAGATGGGAAATATTATTTTGATTCATACGTTTTATCTACGAACGAATAAATTTGAGTACCTATGAAAAATAGTATTTTATTTCTTCTAGTGGTCTCCATGATTTTTTCATGTAGCTCCGATAAAGGAAATAATCCGGAAATTGACCCTGCCTCAAATATTGTGGGTACCTGGGATGCGACCGAGCTGCGTATTGACGAAGCCACAGCCAGTGACAATGCTATTTTTGCCAGAGAAGCCCTTGCATACTTGACGGACCAAAACTGTACAATTATAACTTTACAGTTTAATGCCGATTTAACGGCCACGGCCACAAATTCAACCGACTACCTAGAGATTGATACAACCTCTGGTTTCAATATTCCTTGTCCAACAACTTTTGAAACGGAGTCCAGTACGTACACGTATGAAAATAACGTAGTAAGTTTTGTAAACGTCAATGAGGAAGTTGTAGAGGTGAATGTGACCATTGAGGGAGATATCATGCTAGTGGATGCGGCTGATTTACAAATACCGGAGTTCAATGAAAGCGGCCAATTGGTATTTCAGCGCAGATGAAAAAATAATTTCAATTGAGAAAACCTTCCAATGTCCTTGGGAGGTTTTTTTTTGGTTGAATTCATGGAATTGGTCAAATTATTTAAAACTAGGTTATCCATTAAAATGGTATCTTTCACTTGTTTAGAACATTATAAAATCTTTTGCTTTATATCCTAATTGATTCCCATGCGACATTTTTCATTTTTTGATCGCCTTCTTAATTATTGTTATGAGAATTTTTTCGTCAGGCCTTTGGCTGTAATTATTGTTTTTTCGTTTTTGCCGTATGGCTGTATTGACCCCGTTCCACCGGAATTTGATTATGAGGATGGCCTCATTTTTATAGAGGGTTTTGCCAGTTCTAATGCCGGTGCTTCCTATGTTGGCATAAATGAATCTGTCACGGAATTTGGGGTTAGGGGATTAAATTTCATTCCGGGAGCATCTGTCACTGTAGAAAATCTAGACAGTGGCCTTTCAGTAAATTTCCTCGAATCCGAAGATGCCTATTTGGCACCTTTGGATTTTAAAGTTTCCCCAGGGGAACGTTGGAAACTTATAGTGGCGATGCCCAACGGAACCGTTTATGAGTCGGAACCCGAAATCGTTTTATCTCCTGTCCCCATTACAGAGGTTGCCATCGACTATGACCCAGAGTTGGAGTTTAGGCCCTCGGTAAACCGATTCATACCCGGGCACAAGATTTCGGTAAGTTTTGACGATCCTGCAGGTGCTGAAAACAATTATTACTGGAGCTATCGCTCTTTTGAAAATTTGGATTATTGTATTCGTTGTAACGAGGGTATCTATAGAAATGGAGGTTGTATCCCCTATGATTTAAGAGGGAGGCTCTATAGATATTTTGATTATATCTGCGAAACCGAATGTTGGACTATCAGGTATCCCGAATCGGTAAATATCTTTGATGATACATTTTCGAACGGGAAAACGGTTGCCGGTCTGGAAGTGGGTTCTTTACCATTGTATACTAAGGAAAATATGGTAGTAGAGGTACAACAATTCTCCTTGACCCCCGCTGCCTATAAATATTACAAAGTATTAAAGGATATTGTGGACAATGCGTCGGGTTTCAATGCCCCTCCGCCCGCTGCCTTGGTCGGAAACCTGTACAACATTAATGATTCTGAGGAATTCGTATTGGGAAGGTTTACAGCGGCCGCTTCTTCCGTGGTCAATATGTATGTTGAAAGGGAGCTTATCAACGAAGCTGCTATAGCTACCAGGCAACCTCCTGCAGTATCCTTGGAACCTACGTTAGGTTCGCCCTATCCGCCTCCACCAACCAATTTGGCTCCCTGTGAAGAATCGAGATATAGAACCGCAATTGAACCTGAGGGTTGGCAGTAACACCGAACAAATGACACTAAAAAACCAATCCATTGTAATCATAGTACTTCTGTTTTCTGCCTTTATATCCTATTCCCAAGACTTTACCTTGTCTTTAATTGTTATAAACGAGGAGACCAATATTCCCTTGGAAAATGCCCAAATTTCCATTACACCTTGTAACTGCGGGGGAATAACCAATGAGGCAGGAAGGTTTTCCATCGATTTGCCAGGTGGGGATTATACGGCAACCGTAAATTATATTGGGTTTACAAAGGAGGTTTTAAACGTTACTTTGAACCAAAGTAAAGTAATAACGGTTAAATTATGGCCGGAGGAAGAGCAGCTTTCGGAGGTTGTTGTGCGTGCCAAGCGTATATTGGACAATTTGGAAACACCGCAAATGGGCGCGTTGGAACTGAATGCCCAAGAGCTTAAAAAAATACCGGCCGCGATTGGAGAATTTGATGTGTTGCGGGGTATGACATTATTAGCGGGCGTAAACAATGCCGGAGAGCTCAGTAACGGACTATCGGTACGGGGCGGGTCGTTGGATCAGAACCTCTTACTTTATGATTATGCCCCGGTTTTTAACCCTACCCATTTATTTGGTTTGTTTTCAGTGTTTACTCCAGAATCGGTTTCCTCGGTGGATTTGTATCGGGCAAATATTCCTTCCCGTTATGGCGGAAGAACAACCTCAGTATTGGATGTAAAGGTCAAAAATCCGTATACAAATAAATTTAAATTGAGCGGAGGCGTAGGTATCATTTCAAGTAGGTTGTCCATAGAAACACCCTTGATAAAGGATAAATTAATGATGAGCCTTGGGGGAAGGGCGGGCTTCACGGATTTTCTTCTACCAATATTCTCTGAACGATTAAAGAATACCAAGGCTAATTTTCAGGATGCTACCCTAAAATTATTGTATTTACCAACGGAAAACGACCAAATATCCTTTACCGGTTTTTATACCAAGGATTTCTACCAGTTGGATTTGATAACCAAAATCCAAAACATCAACGCAGAAAATAACCAATTTGATTTTAAGACCTTGAACGGCACCCTTAACTGGACACATAGTTTTAGCAATGACCGTATTCTAAGGACCTTGTTGGTGATGAGCGATTATAATCCCAAAACCATTTTTCCGGAACAACAGAGCGATAATGAAATTGAGTTTGACTCCGGTATTAAATATGTGAGCTTTATTTCGGAATTGACAAATACCATAAATGAAGAGATTGATTACTACGGTGGGGTCCAAATCAATAAGTACACCATTCAACCTGGCAATCTAGACCCTGGCAATGGCAACAGTATTTTACCTGTTGATTTGGCACGGGAGAACAGTTATGTTTTTTCGGGTTATGGAAACTTGAATTGGTTGTTGGGTGAGCGGCTTAAATTTTCCGCAGGCCTGCGTTTTAATCATTTTGTGTTCGTGGGTCCTTATACCCAGGGTTCTTTTGATGATATTACGGGAGAACTTTTGGGAACCACCTTTTTTGAGAAGGGTGCCGGTGTAAAAACGTATAACGATTTGGAGCCTAGGGTGGGACTAAACTATAAACTTGGAGAAGTAACCTCCATCAAGGCGAGTTTTGCTAGATTGAACCAATACCTTCAAAATGTGTATAATTCAACGACACCCTTGCCCACTTCACGTTGGAAGACTTCGGACCCCAATATCGTTCCCCAAAATAGTGACGCCTATGGTTTTGGTATTTATACAGGTGTAGCGGACAATACCATTGAACTCGGTTTGGAGGGCTATTATAGAACATCGGATAATAATCTTACCTATAAACCAGGTGCGGACTTCTTCTTGCAGGAATATTTGGAAAGGGATATTGTTCAGGCCGAAGGTAAGGCCTATGGGGCTGAATTGAGTTTTAGGAAACCCAAGGGTAAAGTCAACGGATGGTTCAACTATACTTGGTCCAGAAGTTTATTGCGCTCTCAAAATGAACGGTTGGCCGATAGAATCAACAACAACGAATGGTTTGCATCTGATTTTGACAGGCCTCATGTATTCAATGGAACAATAAATTTTGAGGGAGACCCCTACAATACCTGGAGTTTCAATTTTACGGCGCAAACAGGTCGACCCTATACGGTAGCCAATAGCGTTTTTAAAATTGAGGATTTGGAGGTTCCCATTTTTTTGGAAAGAAATAATGCCCGATTGCGCCCGTATCACAGGCTGGATTTTTCATGGAAGGTCTCCTACGGAAAGAACCCTAACCGAAAATGGAAAGGTGATTGGATTTTTACCATTTACAATGTGTACGGAAGGAGAAACCCGTTCAACGTCTATTATACACAAAGACAGGGTGTAGAGGATGGTGCGATTTTTCTGGATAGTCCTTTGGGCTCCTATGAGCTTTCCGTTTTGAATAGTCCCTTACTTGCCTTAACCTACAATTTTGTTTTCGATTAATTACTGTTTCACAAATTTCTTATGGACGTTCTGTTCCGTGGAGCGAATTGAAAGCAGATAGATTCCAGGTTCGAGGTTTGCAACGGGAATATTCAATGCCTTGTTCTTAATTTCCCATTGATAACCCACTAATGTATTGCCATAAGTATCCGTGATTATGATGGAGGCCGTCTTGCAATTCCATAGGCCAAGTACGTTTATGACATTAGTGGCAGGGTTGGGAAAGACTTTTACTTCCTTCTCCGATGAATTTTGGTCTAAACCTTCTTGTTGTGAAAACAAAAGGTTGGTGAATAAACAAATTGACAAAAGTGCTATTCGTTTCATAAGTCTACATGCGTTGTGGAAGCTAAACAAATAACGCCTTAAAAATTCTCTTTAGTACTCTTTTAAGAGTCTTTAACTTTTAAGTTTGATTTATCCGTTGGACATTATTACAACGATTGAAATAATGTTATATTGATGCAATACGCTGTGAAAATGAATTATTGAGGGTAAAATAGCATAGAAATTGGTCAAAATTCTTGTTTTCGCCTGCAAAAAAGATCATCAATTTTGTACCGTATAATTTTAATATACGGAGTTATGAAACAAAGAAAAGTATACCCAACAATTTGGCAATCAATTCCATATTCATTGGATATGATGGATTATTGGTACACGAATGGGCACAGCATACCAGATTTGACCCTTGTGAACGACATGGCCTTGAACAGAGGAGTTTCTGAAATGATATTGAACGTTTCCAAAATATCCGTTATGGACGATAACGGAAAAGAACATTTTATGACAAATTTCAATGGAAATAAGGCCTTGAACCTGAAAGGGCTTCATACTGGTTTGTATCTAAAAACCAAAGAAGGTTTAAATCTTCAACCTGGCAAATACAAAACGTTCCGATTTTATCTAAATGGTAATGGAAATTATTTTTTCAATAAGGATAAGAATATGGAAGCGGTTCATGGTTTTCCTTACATGGATTTTAATATCCAAAATGGATTGGTTATTCAAGCAGGGGAATCCAAAAAAGTGATTCTACGTTTCGATTTTGAACCTTTTTCTTTAGCTAGTTATTTCAAACCCTTTTTAAACATTTTTAAAAGATCCAGAACGACAACCCATAAGTGGGCCAATAGTATGAATTAAGATTTTCTTTAAAAAGTAAAAACTGAAAAGTAAGGGCACCCTTGTGGGTGCCCTTTTATTTGATTAAGTGCCAATTTTAATGCGCCACCAGCCAGTTTTCTCCCATGCCCAGTTCCACATCCAGTGGAACGGCCAATTCATAGGCGTTCTCCATTTCGGATTTAATCACTTGCTTTAGGGTTTCCAATTCGGGTTTGTAAATGTCAAAAACCAATTCATCATGTACTTGAAGCAGCATTTTCGATTTGTATGCGCCCTCGATTAACTTCTTGTGAATATTGATCATGGCTATTTTAATAATATCCGCAGCACTTCCTTGTATTGGGGCATTTACCGCGTTTCTTTCCGCAGCTCCACGAACAACGGCATTGCTTCCGTTGATGTCCTTTAGGTAGCGTCTTCGGCCCAGTACGGTTTGTACGTATCCGTGCTCGCGGGCAAAATCGACCTGTTCACTTATATAGTTTCTAAGCTTCGGGTAGGTTTTATAATAGGTATCTATCAAATCTTTGGATTCTGAACGCGATAGATCTGTCTGATTGCTAAGACCAAAGGCCGAAACCCCGTATATAATTCCAAAATTGACGGTCTTGGCATTGCTTCTTTGTTCTCTAGTTACTTCTTCCAAAGGCACGTTAAAAACCTTTGAGGCGGTAGAGGCGTGAATGTCCTCCCCGTTTTTAAAGGCTTCTATCATGGTGTCCTCCTCGCTCAAGGCTGCAATGATGCGCAATTCTATTTGCGAATAATCCGCTGCCAATAATATGTAATCCTCGTTTCTTGGCACAAATGCCTTTCGTACCTGTCTTCCCCTTTCCGTTCTAATGGGAATATTCTGTAGATTGGGGTTGTTACTGCTCAAACGTCCGGTGGCGGCAACCGTCTGCATATAGTCGGTATGTACCCTGCCCGTTGACTTTTCTACCTGTTCCGGTAAGGCATCCACATAGGTACTTTTCAGTTTGGCGAGCCCCCTGTAATCCAAAACATTCCGAATGATTTCGTGGTCCTTGGCCAGATAGGAAAGTACGTCCTCTGCCGTGGAATATTGCCCTGTCTTGGTTTTCTTAGGTTTGTCTACCAACTTCATCTTATCGAAAAGGATTTCACCAAGCTGTTTTGGTGAGCCGATATTAAATTCTTCCCCAGCGGACTCATAAATTTGCTGTTCCAGATTGGCGATATCGTTCTCCAGATCCTTTGAGAGGGACTTTAAAAAATCGATATCCAAATTGATGCCTTCCAGTTCCATATCGGCCAAGACCCTCAATAAAGGTATTTCGATATCCGCGAAAAGCCCGTCCGTTTTGGCTTCCGCCAATTCCGGTCTAAAATGTTGGGAAAGTTGAAAGGTGATATCCGCATCCTCCACGGCATATTCCGTTTGTTTTTCCAAAGGTACTTCCCGCATGGAAAGCTGATTTTTTCCCTTTTTGCCGATGAGCTCCGTTATGGAAATGGGGGTATAGTTCAGATAGGTTTCGGAAAGCACGTCCATATTGTGGCGCATATCTGGATTGATGAGGTAATGGGCCAACATCGTATCAAAAAGTTTACCTCGTACCTTAATGTTGTATTTGTCCAGTACCTTAATGTCATATTTTAGGTTCTGGCCGATTTTTTCAATATTCTCCGATTCAAAAAACGGGCGTAATTCCTCGATGAGTTCTTGGGCCTTGTCCCGGTCCTTGGGGAACGGAACATAAAAGCCCTTGGTGGCCTCCCAGGAAAAGGCGATACCCACCAATTCTGCCTCCAAAGGATTGATGGAAGTGGTTTCCGTATCAAAACAAACGGAAGCCTGTTTCATTATATTCTGTAGGAACAACTTCATGGCCATGCCAGGGGCCACACTCTGGTACACATGGGGAACATCGGTAATGGTATTTCTACTGGAAGTATCCTTGATCGTAGCTGGTGAAGCGCCATCACCACCAAAAAGGGAAAATTGGCCACTACCTGCGGAGGAAGCTATTTTTTGGCCTGTTTCCGTGCTGGTCACCTGGGTTTCGGTAATTTCTTCTTCCCCCGAAAAGATTTTTATGAACTGTTCCTTGAGCCTTCGAAACTCCAATTCCTCGAATATTTTTTGAACGGATTCACTATCCGGTACGGAAAGCTCGTAGTCCTCGGCATTGAAGGTAACGTCACAATCCGTA
The DNA here is from genome assembly GCF_003933245.1 of Maribacter algicola. NCBI lineage: Bacteria > Pseudomonadati > Bacteroidota > Flavobacteriia > Flavobacteriales > Flavobacteriaceae > Maribacter > Maribacter algicola. The sequence continues at coordinate 489,762 of NZ_QUSX01000001.1, read as the reverse complement.
CAAATGGTGGCCAGTTTTTTTGAAAGTCGACCCAGTTCTGCGTTTTCAATGATTTTCTCCTTCATCTTTCCTTTAAGCTGGTCCGCATTTTCCAAAAGACCTTCCAAGGACCCGAACTGCTCAATAAATTTTTTGGCCGTTTTGTCCCCAACTCCCGGTAGGCCTGGAATATTGTCACTGGCATCGCCCATCATGCCCAGGTAATCGATTACCTGGTCCGGCCGCTCTACCCCAAACCGTTTTTGGACCTCCGGGATTCCCCATATCTCGATTCCATTGCCCATACGTGCGGGTCGGTACATAAAAATATTTTCGGAAACCAGCTGCCCAAAATCCTTATCTGGAGTTACCATGAAAACTTTATACCCTTCTTTTTCCGCTTGTTTTGACAGGGTGCCAATGATATCGTCCGCTTCCCAGCCCTCAAGAACAACTGACGGAATATGCATCGCCTTGAGAATTTCTTGGATATAGGGAATCGCAATGCGTATGGCATCGGGCGTTTCGTCCCTATTGGCCTTATATTCGGGGAAAAGTTCAGTTCTTTCAGCACTGCCGCCTTTGTCAAAACAAACGGCCAAATGGTCTGGTTTTTCCCTCTTTATCACATCGAACAAGGAATTCATAAAACCCATGATGGCACTGGTGTCCATTCCCTTGGAATTGATTCGAGGATTTTTTATAAGGGCATAATATCCACGGAATATCAATGCATAGGCATCCAGTAAAAACAGTCTTTTTTGGTCTGACATTTTTGAAAATTATCGGTGTGAGGTTAAAAGTACGAAGTTTGTTTTAAAGCGGTCAAGGTATGGGCTATCGAACCTACGATTTTAAATAACTACCCGATGGATTGTTCACATGACCTTCCTTGGTATACGTTCTATACGTAAACCCTGGATGAATGCAATAGGCCCCGGTTTCCCCCTTTTTATTGATGGCAATAAACCCAATTTGGAAATCCTGCTTGTCCTTGTTCTTGGCAATGATGCGTTTCACACCTTCCTCACAGGCCTCTTGGGGTGATTTGCCCTGGCGCATAAGCTCAACGATCAAAAAACTGCCCACGGTCCGTACCACTTCTTCGCCAACCCCCGTGGCCGTGGCCCCGCCAACCTCGTTGTCTACAAAGAGTCCGGCACCAATGATGGGTGAATCGCCCACGCGTCCTGCCATTTTGTAGGCCATACCGCTGGTGGTACAGGCTCCCGCAATATCTCCATTTTTATCAATGGCCAACATGCCAATGGTATCATGGTTTTCAATATTGATGATGGGTTTGTACTGGGATGTTTTTTTCCATTCCTCCCATTCCTTTTTCGATTTTTCGGTCAATAGGTTGGTCCTTTCAAAACCTTGTTCATAGGCAAACTTTTCCGCACCTTTCCCTACCAATATGACATGGGGGGTTTCTTCCATGACCTTTCTAGCTATAGAGATGGGGTTGGCAATATTTTGAATGGCCAATACCGCACCGCAATTCGCATCTTTGTCCATGATACAGGCATCTAGCGTAACATTTCCGTCCCGATCTGGTCTGCCTCCATTTCCAACCGTTTGGTTATCCAGATTGTTTTCTTCGATCATGACCCCTTGATGCACGGCATCCAAGGCACTTCCCCCAAGCTTTAATACGTCCCATGCCTTGGCCGTGGCATTGCCAAAATCCCAGGTGCAGATAGCTATTGGAATAGTGGCTTTTGATACGTTGGTCTTTGGTTTTGGGTTATTTGTATAGGTATCCGTTGCAGCTATTATGGGGGTTGTCAACATGCCGGCGGTAAGGGCGCTGGAATTTTTCAGGAACTTTCTTCGTTGCATTGGTCAGGTTCTTTACTTTTAAGCAACTAAATATATGAAGATGTTAGTAGAAGTTTGTGCAAATTCGCTGGAATCTGCCATCAATGCGGAAAAGGCAGGGGCCGATAGAATTGAACTTTGTTCTGAGTTGGCCGTAGGGGGCATAACACCATCCTATGGATTGTTGAAGAGCATCAAGGAGCGGATTTCCATACCCGTACATGTACTGATCCGACCTCGAAGCGGTGATTTTTCCTATTCCGAAGCTGAATTCAATATAATGCTCAAGGATATTGCCTTATGCAGTCAGCTAGGTGTGGAAGGTGTGGTCTCTGGAGTATTACATACAGATTTCACATTGGATGTGGAAAGGACAACTACTTTGATTGAAGCCTCAAAGGGAATGAAGTTTACGTTTCACAGGGCCTTCGATTGGGTGAAGGATCCAAAAGATACGCTGAAAAAGCTGGAAGACCTCAAAGTAGATTATTTACTTACGTCCGGTCAACGGAAATCGGCCATAGAAGGATTATCCTTATTGAAGGACTTGAAGGGGCATTTTCCGCATATAACGATCATGCCCGGTTCTGGTATCAATGATGCAAATGTCCGGTCATTCTTGGAGGAAGGTTTTGAAGCCATACATTTGTCGGGTACAAAATTTCATCGAACATTGGCGTCCCCTCCACAAATATCCATGAATTCCGTATACTTTCTAAACGATGACAAATTGGGGATTTCAAATTTTGAGACCATAAAGGCCCTCGTGGATAAGGTTAAATAAAAACCAAATGCACCACTTACCAATTACCTGTAAAATATATTTGCAAAAAAGAATGGCATGCTACGTTGGATAATTTTTGTGTTGTTATACTTAGGTTTGAGCTTTTATATAGTCCAGGCCTTGCGAACCTTGTTTAGACAACCATGGGTTTATCTACTCTACCTCGTGGTTTCCTTGGCTATATTGATTAATTTCATCTATCAATTTACGGCAGGAGAGGAAGCAGGTCGTGTACTGAGTAGGCCAAAAAGTTATGCCTTTGGCTTTTTGCTGACCATGTTGTCCTTTAAGTTGGTCATTATCCTTTTTTTGTTTTCCGAAGATATTTTTAGGATTCTAAGTGGGACCTACCAAAGACTCTTTGGGGCCTCCAAGGAGTTCAGCCTTCCGGAAAGGCGCAGGTTTTTGAGTGTGATAGCATTGGGAATAGCCGCTTTGCCCTTTGGGGCTTTGTTATATGGTATGTACAAGGGAAAGTATAATTTTAAAGTGCTCAAATATACCCTTGAATTTGAGGATTTGCCCGATAGTTTTGATGGTTACCAAATCACCCAAATATCCGATATCCATAGTGGAAGTTTTGATGACCGAAAAAAAATAGAATACGGCGTAGGTCTTATAAATAAGCAAAAAAGTGACCTATTGCTTTTTACCGGGGATATGGTGAACAACAAGACAGAGGAAATGCTGCCTTGGGCCGGGTTGTTCAGTACGTTGGAGGCAAAGGACGGTAAATTCTCCGTGTTGGGCAATCATGATTACGGGGATTATATCGCCTGGGAAACCGAAGCGTTGAAACGGCAGAATCTAGAGGATTTGAAGGACCTGCAACGAAACATGGGTTTTGACCTTTTGCTCAACGAACACAGGTACCTTCAAAAAGGGGAGGACCGTATAGCCCTGGTGGGAGTAGAAAACTGGGGAAAGGGTGGCTTTAAAAAGGCTGGAGACCTTAAAAGGGCCGCTTCTGGGTTGCAACCCAATGATTTTACCATTTTAATGAGCCATGACCCCTCCCATTGGTCGGAAGAGGTTATACATCATGAAAAGCATTTTCACCTAACCTTGAGCGGACATACGCACGGGATGCAATTTGGTATCGAAATACCTGGTTGGATAAAGTGGAGTCCTGTAAAATGGCGGTATCCCCACTGGGCAGGCATTTATAAAGAATTGGGTCAATTTATTAACGTTAATAGGGGCTTTGGTTTTTTGGGCTATCCAGGAAGGGTAGGAATATGGCCGGAGATAACGGTGATTACCTTAAAAAAGAAGGCCTTAACATGATTTTAACTTGTCCCAATCTACACAATACCCAGTGCTAGCGTTGTATTTTAACATTTTTTACTACATTTGGCGAATAACGTAAAGCCTATTCTATGTCTAAATTTGGTGAACTTATAGACTTGAATGTTCCCGTTCTATTGGATTTCTACGCTGAATGGAACGAACAATCCACCTCCATGCATCAGGTAATGCGCGATGTGGCCGCTGCCTTAGGGGATAAGGGCAAGGTTATTAAAATAGACGTGGACAAGAACAAGGAACTTTCCCAGGCGTTACGTGTTAAAGGTCTCCCTACACTTATGATTTATAAAAAAGGTGAAATGGTATGGCGCCAAAGCGGCGAGCAGGATGCCAAAACCCTAATTGGAATATTGAACGAATACGTTTAGTCGCTTACCTCATTTTATCATCTACCATCCTCTATTCCATTGGATTACCAACGGTGTCCTGTAGAAGATCTGTGGTGGTGTTATCCGTGCTAATGGTATCGCTCATTGGCAAGGTGTCTATTGTCATATCCGGATTGTCCTGAAATTCACCTTCTGGCATTTCAAAGCTGTCCTCATCTTTGTAGAAGTGCTGAAATTTATCAATGTACTCATTGAAGATCAAGGTTTCTTTTTCGGCAAAATCCTTTTCATCATTGGCGATTACCGTATCGATGTTTCTTCGATAAGCTTCCATATCGGCAATAATATTATCGATATTTCCATATTGTTCATCCAAGCTGGTGGAAGCGTAATATTCCAATCGTTCTTGATATGTTTTCTTCAGGACACCAAATAATTCTCTGGCCTTTGAAGTCTCCCCTACTTTATAATAGCCGTCTACAAACGGCTCTACCAAAGAGTAATATCCAAAGGCTTCCACGGGCATATTGGTGAGGGACATTTCAATGATTTCCTTGGCCTTGTCCATTTTGTTCTCCTTTATCAAGGCTTCCATCAAGCGTGCTAGGTTTCCTCTGTAACTTACACTTTGGATTCGGGTTTGTGTATCGTGGTAAATATCTCCCCCGGCATTTCCCCAATCCCATTTTTTAACGATGTCGTACATCAGGTCGGTATCAATGCGGCCCATTTCAAAGGAGTTGGGTCTTTCGGTCCTAATGGGTACCAATTTATAGGCAAGTCCGTCCAATTGCAGATAGTCCTTCATCCAGAGGTACTCCGCATCGTCAAAACTTCCACCTGAGAAATAAAGCGGACGCTTCCAGTCATTGTTGGCCAGGATGTCCAGCATCATCATACTTTTTTTGGTAATGACACTTGGTAGGTTGATGTCGATGTAATCTACTATTTGTGCAGAATCCTTTGGTTTTACCAAACCGCTTTCCAAAACATTTTTTTTATTAACGGGTACGCGGATTTTATTGGTGGGGTAATACACCATATTCTGGGTGTTTTCCGAATAATTGCTTATATCCGCCCCTTGTTGCTCTAGAAGATAGCCTAGTTTGGTCCTTGGTTTATCGCTGTCGATCCAATTGATGAAATCCTTGATCGGCCATCTGTTTTCCGTAATACCTTGATGGTAGAGTACATCCCTCGATCCAAACCGATATTTATCGTGTTCAATCTGTGAAGGTATGGGGTCGCTTTCATAGGCCTTCCGCTTCATTTGGTCTACATACCAATCTGTTTCGAACAAGCTGGTACATACGATGCGGACATCGGTACGATATCCTTCAATCTCTTGGGCATACCATAATGGGAAGGTGTCATTATCACCAATGGTGAATAATATGGCCCCTGCATCCTCTTGGCACGAATCCAAATACGATTTGGCGGATGAATTTGCCGTAAACCTATTGGAGCGGTCATGGTCGTCCCAGTTCTGAACGGCCATTACCGTGGGTACAGCTAGGAGACACGCCACCACAACTACGGGAGCCAGGATTTTTGGTGTAATCCAGTCCTTGAATCCGTCGTAAAGGCCATAAACGCCAAGCCCAATCCAAATGGCAAAAATATAAAAGGAGCCCACTAGGGAGTAATCACGTTCCCTAGGCTGAAAAATATAAGGATTGGTGTAAAACTGAATGGCAAGCCCAGTGAAAAGGAAAAACATCATTAGCACCCAGAACTGCTTTGGGTCTTTGGAAACCTGAAATACCAATCCAATGATTCCCAATAGCAGCGGTAAAAAGAAATAGGTATTCCTGCCAGGGTTGTTGAGAATGTCACTTGGAAGGTTATCCTGACTTCCCAATCTTGCACTATCGATGAAATTGATACCACTCAACCAGTTTCCATTTTCGTTATAGCGTCCTTGTACGTCATTTTGTTTCCCCACAAAGTTCCACATGAAATAGCGCATGTACATGTAGTTGAACTGGAACTCGAACATGTATTTAATGTTGTCCCAAACGGAAGGTGGCTGAACTTCGATATAGTCACTGAATCTTTTTATGAAGCTGATATATTGGTCTGCGTCAATCTCGCCATTTTCAAATCCGGTCTTCACTTGATTGATGGCTTCGGCCAAGTCCGCATTGTATTCCGTCATTTTAAAATCCAACGGACCAAAATACTGCATGTAATTGGAAGCATGCTGTGAGCTCCACATTCGTGGCAATAAACCCTGATGGTCGGGATTGGGGCCTTGTTCAGAATTTTTGTATTTGTTTACAATGATATATTTTCCCAAGGTGTAATCCTTTTCATATTTAGGCTTTCCATCCCTGTCCTCTCCCGCAGGAGCGAACATATCGGAATAATATGAACCGTAGACCGGGCTATCAACACCGGGATACTGCTCCCTATTGTAATAAGCCAAAAGGGCACGGGCGTCCTCTGGGTTGTTTTCGTTGATGACCACCTGTGCATTGGCACGAATGGGGAGCATCAACCAAGACGAAAACCCTAGAAAAAGGAACATCAGGCAAAGCACAATAGTATTTGCGACCTTATAGTTGTTCTTGCGAGTGTAGCTAAGGCCAAAATAAAAGGCACCAATGAAGAACAGTCCAATAATTATGGAACCCGAATTGAATGGTAAACCGATGGAATTTATAAAGAATACCTCTCCCCAGCCAAATAACATAAGTACATAGGTTAGGGAAAACTTATAGACCAACATCAAAATGGCAATCACAATGATATTTGCCAAAAGGAAGTTTTTAACCGTTGTTTTTTTATAGGTCTTAAAATAGTAAAGCAGGCCAATGGAAGGAATTGCCAAGAAGCCCATAAACTGGACACCAAAGGTTAGGCCTACCACAAAGGAAATCAGCACGAGCCAACGGTTGCCCCTGGGATCTTCCAAATTATCAGTCCATTTGAGTCCCAGCCACAGCAACAAGGCCATAATCAAACTTGCGGAGGCATATACCTCAGTCTCCACGGCATTGAACCAGAAGCTATCGGAATAAGTAAAGGCCAAGGAACCTATAAGACCACTTCCCAATATGGCAATGGCCCTGCTATTGGTCATGGGCTCATCCTTGTCCAATAATTTTTGGACTAAATTAGTAATGGTCCAAAACATGAACAGTATAGTAAAAGCACTGGATACACCTGAAACTAAATTGACCATCATGGCGACTTGGCTGGGTTCTAAGGCGAACATGGCAAAAAAAGCACCAATCATTTGTAACAACGGTGCCCCTGGTGGGTGTCCTACTTGGAGCTTGGCCGAAGTAGCGATGTATTCACCTGCATCCCAAAAACTATTGGTAGGCTCAACTGTAATAAAGTAAGTGATAAAGGCAATAAAAAAGACGGTCCACCCGAGAAGGGTGTCCCATTTTTTGAAGTTCTTTGAAAACATGGAACCTTGGTTAAAGCTATCCGGCGAATTTACTAATTTATATAGATACCAACCCATTATTTTTATAAACCTTTAACAGGCAAGGAAATAGGTGTTTTTACTTTTTTGATTCAAAAAATGTTTGCTCAAACCAAACTTTGTTTTAAATTTGCACGCTCTTAAAGGTATTGGCCCATGGTGTAATGGTAACACTCCGGTTTTTGGTACCGTCATTCTAGGTTCGAGTCCTAGTGGGCCAACTGATAAATTAAGAATTCGAAATCCCAACATGCGAAGATGTTGGGATTTTTTTTTGACTATTTTTAAGGCCTTATAACTTTTTCAGGTGAAATGACCATTGGTACATATAATTTGGCAGTTCATCTTTAAAAATCATTTTGTTTTTCCAGATGGATTAAGTTCACAGTCTCAAATCTTAATAGTTGGTATGCAAATACACCTTGTAATTGTGGACGATTCCAATATTTGGCTAAATATCGCGGAAAAACTGGCACGTTCAAACCCTTTTATTGCAAGTGTGTCCACGTACAATGACCCTATGGACGCCTGGATATATTTACAAACCTCAAAGTCCAATGTTTTAATGACGGATATAGAAATGCCCATGTTGGACGGTTTTTCCTTTGTTGCCATGTTTGGAAGAAAGTTGCAAATTATTTCGAGTTCCACGAGAGAGGAATTTGCCAAACATATAATGAAATTGGGTTGTTCCAACTTCTTGTCGAAGCCATTTTCAAAAGACGCCTTTGATGGGGCTATTGCTGATATTTATCAGAAGGCATCGTCTACAAGACCAAAAAAAGTTGTAAAGACCTTTGGTTGATATTTCGTACATTGTCAATTGTTTTGCATCAATATTATTTTGAAAAAAGACTGAGTGTTTGTTACTAACCCATAGCTTTGTTCCAATCTTAAAACCAATGATATGAAGTTGACCGCAAAAAGTTTAAAAATCATCTTGGCGTTTGTGCTAATTGGTTTTGGTGCCGGTATCTATCTTCAGGATTTACAACACCGCAAAAGTACCCAGCATGCTTGGAAGGCTAATAGATATAATCTTTCAAGATTTGATAAAATCACTGAATACAATAAAAAAATGAATGCGGCCAATTGGAGGATGATGCGGGATAGCATTCAAAGTCAGTTGGATACTTTGATGATTTTGAGGTTTCGCAGGGAAGTTGATAGTATAAATGATTTGAACGTTCAAGTGGAAAAATCCCAAACCGCGGGTATGTTGGGTGGAATTTAGTGTTTTTGTTTACGTTTGGACCTTTATTTTTAACTGCTTGATGATAAATTATTTATTTGAAATCTGACAACGTATTGCAAACAACAAAGATTGTTGTATATTTGCATCACTGAAAGAATAAAAGTATTCGTGAGGGGACAATTTGTCCCCTCTTTTATTACTTGGTTTTTTATGTTAAAGGAAAAAGTAAGGGAATTGTTAGAAAAGGGTTTGGAAGAAGATTCCTCACTCTTTTTGATTGACTTTGCCGTTTCCCCCGATAATAAAATAAAGGTCGTAATCGATGGAGATCATGGGGTGACGGTCAACGACTGTATCAAAATAAGTAGGGCCATTGAGCATAATCTTGATAGGGAGGAACAAGACTTCTCTCTTGAAGTTGCCTCGGCTGGAGCAACTTCGCCGATGGTCATGCCCAGACAATATAAAAAGAATATAGGAAGAAAATTGGAGGTTGAGACCTTTGGTTCATCTTATGAAGGCAAGCTTGTCCAGACCAACGATGAATATATTGTATTGGAGTGGAAGGCTCGGGAGCCCAAACCTATTGGTAAGGGGAAAGTTACGGTTCAGAAAAGGGAGGAAATACCGTTTTCGGAAATAAAAAAAGCAAAAGTTATATTAAAATTTTAATTGTAATTACCAATGGAGAATATTGCGTTAATTGAATCTTTCTCGGAGTTTAAGGATGACAAGTTCATAGACCGGGTAACGCTTATGGCAATTTTGGAGGATGTTTTTAGGAACGCCCTTAAAAAGAAATTTGGATCAGACGATAATTTTGATATTATCATTAATCCGGACAAGGGAGATTTGGAAATTTGGCGTAATCGGGTGGTAGTAGAAGATGGTGAAGTTGAGGACCCTAACGAAGAGATATCACTTTCCGAGGCACGAAAGATAGAGCCCGATTTCGAAGTAGGCGAGGATGTATCGGAAGAGGTAAAATTGATTGATTTGGGTAGACGGGCTATTTTGGCATTACGCCAAAATTTGATCGCCAAAATCCATGAGCACGATAATACCACAATTTACAAACAGTTCAAAGACCTCGAAGGTGAGATTTACACGGCCGAGGTACATCATATACGTCATAAGGCGGTTATCTTGTTGGACGATGAAGGCAATGAAATTATCCTCCCAAAGGATAGGCAAATTCCATCTGACTTTTTTAGGAAAGGGGATAATGTTAGGGGCATTATTGAAAGTGTGGAATTGAAAGGAGCCAAACCTACCATAATCATGTCTAGAAGTTCTCCCATTTTCTTGGAGCAATTGTTCTTTCAGGAAATACCGGAGGTTTTTGATGGACTGATTACAATTAAAAAAGCAGTACGTATTCCTGGTGAAAAGGCCAAAGTAGCCGTGGATTCTTATGATGATAGGATTGATCCGGTTGGTGCCTGTGTGGGTATGAAGGGCTCTAGGATACATGGTATAGTCAGGGAATTGGGCAATGAAAATATAGACGTAATCAATTGGACCTCCAATCCCCAACTGTTGGTCACGAGGGCTCTGAGTCCGGCCAGGGTTTCCTCGGTCAAATTGGACGATGAAAAGATGACGGCCCAGGTATATTTAAAGCCAGAGGAGGTGTCCAAGGCTATAGGTAGGGGAGGTCATAATATACGTTTGGCAGGTCAACTAACAGGTTATGAAATAGATGTTTTCAGGGAAGGTGTTGAGGAAGATGTGGAATTGACGGAATTCTCGGATGAAATCGACGGATGGATTATCGATGAGTTTAAGAAAATAGGATTGGATACCGCAAGGAGCGTATTGGATCAAGATGTGGACGATCTGGTAAAACGGACGGATCTTGAGGAGGAGACAATTATTGAAGTTGTGCGTATCCTAAAAGAAGAATTAGAAGATTAGCTATATATTAGCGAATAAATAAAAGAACGGGAATCAGTATTTATGGCAGACAATCCAAAAATAAGACTTAATAAAGTTCTTCGGGAGCTTAATATTTCCTTGGACAGGGCAGTAGATTACTTGAACAGTAAAGGACATGATGTGGACGCTAGGCCAACCACAAAAATTTCCGATGAGGTGTATCAGGTACTACTGGATGAGTTCCAGACCGATAAGAGCAAAAAAGTTGCTTCTAAGGAGGTAGGGGAGGAAAAGCGAAAGGAAAAAGAAGCCATACGGATCCAGTTGGAACAGGAACAAGAAGAGCGTCGACTGGCCCGTGAAAAGAGAAATGCGGCCCAGGACGAGCAAAAATTGGTAGGAAAAGTTGAACTTGCAGGTCTTAAGACGGTCGGTAAAATTGATTTGAATCCTAAGAAAAAGGAAGTCGTTCCGGAAGTTAAGGAAGAAGAAAAACCTAAGGAAAAGGAGGAGCCCGTAGCGTCTGTACCAGTCGAACCTGAAGAGCCCAAAAAAGAGGATAAAACCCAAACTAATCCTCCTGTTGCCCAAAAAAGTAAAGAGGAGGTCCCACAGGTCAAGTCGGATGCTCCGGAAACCTTGGAGACCCAATACAAAAAATTAACGGGTCCCAAAATTACGGGCGATAAAATAGATCTTTCCAAGTTTCAAAAACCCAAAAAGAAGAAAGAGGAGAAGAGCAATACAGATAGTTCTGACCGAAAGAAGCGAAGAAAGCGTATTGTAAGTAAAAATACTTCGGGGCCAGGTCAATCCACTAAAGGAGGCAACGCGAATGATCGTAAAGGTAACAGACGTTTTTCAGCACCAAAGGTAGAGCCCACTGAGGAAGATGTGCAAAAGCAAGTACGGGAGACCCTCGAGAAATTGCAGGGTAAAACCAAGAAGGGTAAAGGTGCCAAATATAGAAGGGACAAAAGAGATCAACATCGTCAGCAGACTGAAAAAGATCTTGAACAACAAGAACTGGAAAGTAAAATCCTTAAGGTTACGGAATTCGTAACCGCAAGCGAGGTCGCTACGATGATGGATGTTTCCACTACCGAAATTATTTCGGCATGTATGTCGTTGGGCATTATGGTTACAATGAACCAGCGTCTGGATGCGGAAACCTTGTCCATAGTAGCGGATGAGTTTGGTTATGATGTGGAATTTGTAACAGCTGATATTGAGGAAAGTATTGTTGTAGAAGAGGATGCACCTGAAGATTTGGAGCCAAGGGCGCCTATTGTTACGGTGATGGGGCATGTGGATCATGGTAAGACCTCTTTGTTGGATTATATTAGGGAGGAGAACGTAATTGCAGGTGAAAGCGGCGGCATTACCCAACATATTGGTGCTTATGCCGTAACCTTGGATAATGGCCAGAAGATTTCATTCCTGGATACTCCAGGTCACGAGGCGTTTACGGCGATGAGGGCCAGAGGTGCCCAAGTAACGGATATTGCGATTATTGTAATCGCCGCAGATGACGATATAATGCCGCAAACAAAGGAGGCAATCAGTCATGCACAGGCGGCTGGTGTACCTATTGTGTTCGCCATAAATAAAGTGGACAAACCAACGGCCAATCCAGATAAGATCAAAGAGGGGCTAGCCCAGATGAACTTGTTGGTAGAAGATTGGGGAGGGAAAATCCAGTCCCATGACATATCTGCCAAAACAGGACAAGGTGTAAAGGAATTATTGGAAAAAGTGTTGTTGGAGGCTGAACTATTGGAGTTAAAGGCAAATCCCAACAAACTTGCATCCGGTACGGTTGTGGAAGCCTTTTTGGATAAAGGAAAGGGTTATGTGTCCACTATTTTGGTACAAGCTGGTTCTTTGAATATTGGGGATTATGTCCTGGCCGGAACTACGAGTGGAAAAGTAAAGGCCATGCAGGACGAGCGTGGTAAAAATGTTACCAAAGTGGGACCATCGCAACCCATATCTATATTAGGTTTGGATGGTGCTCCACAGGCAGGTGACAAGTTCCATGTATTGCAGGACGAACGGGAAGCCAAGCAAATTGCTGCTCGAAGGTCCCAGCTACAGCGTGAGCAATCGGTTAGGACGCAACGTCATATCACTTTGGATGAAATAGGCAGACGTATTGCCTTGGGCGAATTCAAGGAATTGAATATTATACTTAAAGGTGATGTGGACGGTTCCGTCGAGGCCTTGACGGATTCATTCCAGAAACTCTCGACCGATGAAATTCAGGTGAACATCATTTACAAAGCGGTAGGACCTATAACGGAGTCCGATGTATTGTTGGCTTCTGCATCAGATGCTATTATCATTGGATTTAATGTTCGGCCTATGGGCAATGCGAAGACCATTGCTGAAAATGAAGAGATAGATATCAGAATGTATTCCATTATTTACGACGCCATCAACGATCTTAAGGACGCAATGGAGGGTATGCTTTCTCCAGAAATGAAAGAGGAAATTACAGGTACGGCTGAAATTAGGGAAACTTTCAAAATATCCAAGATAGGCACTATTGCCGGTTGTATGGTGACCAGTGGCAAAATTTATAGGAATTCCAATATACGCCTAATTAGAGACGGTGTGGTAATCTATACTGGCGAACTGTCGTCCTTAAAGCGATTCAAGGATGACGTTAAGGAAGTTTCCAAAGGATATGATTGCGGACTTCAAATCAAGAACTACAATGATATCTATATTGATGATATTGTAGAGGCTTTCCAAGAAGTAGCGGTCAAAAAGAAGTTGAAATAACGATTTTTTTCAATAATTTATAAAAAAAAATCGGCCTTTTAGGTCGATTTTTTTGGTTTTAATAACATGGCATCGGGATATTTTTTTCGAACCTCATTGAATTTACGTTCGGCTTCCAATTTCGATTTGAATCTGCCTACCCTTATTCTGTATGTTGGAGAGTCAAAGTCAATTTGGGAAGGCAATTCAGGAAAATCGATTTCTACATTGCTTTTGATTTCTTGTGCCTTTTCGTTATTGCTAACAAAACCCACCTGAATTCTGTAATAATCATTTTTGTCGAGCGACTTTTTATAGAGGTCCAATAGTTGGGTTATTTGTGCATCCTGGTCTATGGAGATAGTACCTTCCTGGGCATTTACCTTGGTTGCGAAAAAAATCATAATCGCTATGTAAAAAAGTTTTTTCATTTAAAAAACGGGGGTTTTATTTCCTCTCACAAATGTAAATTTTTAAAGGATAAAGGGTTAGCAATTTCAGTTATTTAGAATAATTATAAATTATTAGTTATAAATACATTTACCTTTTACCAAATAAAGTCTATGTCGTATTTTTGGCATCGATTAAGGCATTTTTTTACCGTTTGTCGTTAAAATACGATCTAAAATCGTGCCAAGATTCCGATTGAAATATTCTATTTATGAAAAAGGTACCGTACCGCAATCAGTTTTCCAAAGTCTTTGTTTTCAGTTTAGTAGCTATCCTACTTTTTTCAGTTTCATTGGTGGCACAAGATGTTGTTGCGGAGTCTGGTGATGCCGCTGCAACTAGTGGTGATGCAACTGCAGGTAAGGCTTTATTTAATCAGAATTGTGCAGCTTGTCACGCCTTGAACCGTAAAATGACCGGTCCTGCCTTGGCGAATGTGGAAAGTCGTTTGGCAGAAGAAGAGGGGTTGGACAGGGAATGGTTATACGCTTGGATTAAAAACAGTCCCGGGATGATCAAGGCTGGGGATGCGTATGCAGTCAAAATCTATAATGAGTACAATCAAGCGGCGATGACTGCCTTTCCGACGTTGACAAACGAGGATATAGACAACATTTTGGCATATACGGCTGCGCCACCCCCGGCACCTGCCGCTCCAGCTGCAGGGGAAGTTTCGGCAGTAGGTGCTGGACAGTCTTCCGGAGGTATTTCCAATGAGTTAATTTTAGGTGCCTTGGCTGTTGTTTTTGCCCTTTTGGTGGTCATGTTGATTTTGGTCAATAATACCTTGAGAAGAATAGCGGAAGCGAACGGAATTTCAATCGAAAAGGAACGGGCCGAAAAAAGAATCCCTATTTGGAAGGCTTTCGCACAAAATCAATTCCTGGTATTGGTGACCGTAATATTCCTATTACTGGGAAGTGCTTATTTCGCATACGGTTGGATGATGCAAATTGGAGTTGATCAAGGCTACGCACCTATCCAACCAATACATTATTCGCATAAAATACACGCAGGCGACAATAAAATCGATTGTAAATATTGTCACTCGTCCGCTAGAGTTTCCAAGCATTCAGGTATTCCTTCCTTGAACGTCTGCATGAACTGTCATAAATCTATTTATGAATACAAAGGAAATCCAGAAGGTCCTTCCCAAGAGGATTTGGCAAATGGATATACCAACGAATTTTACACCAACGAAATCAAGAAATTGTATAAGGCTGTTGGATGGGACGAACAAAATCAAAAATACACGGGTGAATCTCAACCTGTAGAGTGGGTTAGGATACACAACCTTCCTGATTTTGCCTATTTTAATCACTCCCAACATGTATCCGTAGCCGGTGTGCAGTGTCAGACCTGCCACGGTCCCGTGGAGGAAATGGAAATCATGTATCAGTATTCTCCTTTGACCATGGGATGGTGTATAAATTGTCACCGCGAAACCAATGTTAAGGTGGAGGGTAACGAATATTACGAAAAAATTCACGCGGAGCTTTCCAAAAAATATGGCGTTGAGAATTTAACGGCGGCCCAAATGGGTGGTTTGGAATGTGGAAAGTGTCACTATTAATTTATATAAGAAGCTAATTACAGATAATACGTATGGCATCAAACAAAAAATATTGGAAAAGCGAAGCGGAGTTAAATCCAGACGATTCCATTGTTGAGGCGCTAAGACAGAATGAATTTGTAGAGCAGATTCCTGTAGACGACTTTTTGGGGGATAAGGAAAACTTGTCCTCTACAAGTACCAATAGAAGGGATTTTCTAAAATACATAGGATTCAGTACAGCAGCGGCTTCTTTGGCTGCCTGTGAAGGCCCTGTGATAAAGTCCATTCCTTACGTTGTTCAGCCCGAAAACATTGTTCCTGGTGTCGCAAACTATTATGCAACTACTATTGCAAACGGCTTTGATTTTGCCAGTGTCTTGATAAAGACTCGTGAGGGTCGCCCAATAAAGGTTGAGAACAATACCCTGGCGAAAGTTGGGGGTGGTGCCAATGCAAGAGTGCAGGCATCCGTTCTTTCATTGTACGATAGCACTAGGCTCCAAGGACCCATGTCCGCTGAGGGGCCTATTGAATGGGATGCTTTAAATGCAGCTGTAAAGGCCAAGATGGCCGGTCTTAAGGGAGGGTCAAAAAAGATTGTGTTGCTTACCCAGACGTATGCAAGTCCATCTACTGATAGATTAATTTCTGAATTGATGGCTACCAATGAGAATGTGGCTCATGTAACATATGATGCTATTTCCGAGGATGCTGCATTGACTGCTTTTGAGCAGGCCTATGGTGAGCGGGCTCTTGCCGATTATAATTTTGAAAATGCTGACCTGATAGTATCTTTTGGTGCGGATTTTCTTGCTGATTGGCAAGGTGGCGGATATAGTTCAGGTTATTCCAAAGGACGTGTTCCAAAGAACGGAAAGATGTCCAGGCATGTACAGTTGGAGGCAAATATGTCTTTGACCGGTGCAAATGCTGATAAACGATTTCCTTTGACACCTACAGCGCAGAAAGTTGTT
The DNA here is from genome assembly GCF_003933245.1 of Maribacter algicola. NCBI lineage: Bacteria > Pseudomonadati > Bacteroidota > Flavobacteriia > Flavobacteriales > Flavobacteriaceae > Maribacter > Maribacter algicola. The sequence goes on along the minus strand of NZ_QUSX01000001.1, from coordinate 473,284 downwards.
CTTGCCAAATTATATGGGAAGTTAAACGGTACGTCAGTAGGTGGTAACACTTCCGACTATGATGCCATTGTAGATCAGATTGCAGCTGAAATTAAAAAGGCCGGTTCCAATGCGGTTGTAGTCACAGGTTTGGACGATTTGAATGCCCAAGCCGTAGTTTTGGCAATCAATAAAATGTTGGGCAGTAAGGCATTTGATCCCACTTCGCCAAGATATACTAGGAAGGGGAATGTTAAGATGTTGGAGGTGTTGATTTCCGATATGAAGGCCGGTAGGGTTGGTGCCTTGATCATGGACGGGGTGAACCCAATGTATTCATTGCCAAATGCCGCAGACTTCAAGGAAGGTTTGGAGAAAACAGACCTTTCTGTTTTGTTTACTACCAATTGGAATGAAACTGCCGAGGTGGTACAGTATGCTGCGGCCTCCAATCATTATTTGGAATCTTGGGGGGATACCCAGATAAAAAAAGGGCATTACAGCTTAATGCAGCCCACTATAAAAGAGCTTTTCGATACGAAGCAATTCCAATCGGCCCTTTTGGGTTGGATGGGAAGCGATGCTTCTTACTATGATTATATAAAGGATACATGGACCTCCAGTATTCTAAATGGGGCAAGTTGGAACCAAGCTTTACAGGACGGTGTTTTTGAAGCACAGTCTACGACCGTGGATATGGAAGTAGGGTCGGCTCCGGCACCTGTTGCTGAGGAAACTGAAATGGAATCTACAAGTGTTCCATTGGCCTCAGCAGTTAGAAGTTTGGCAAATGCTACCAGTGGTGGTATGGAATTGACATTGTACTCCAAAGTGGGAATGGGAGATGGTCAACAGGCAAGTAATCCTTGGTTGCAAGAGTTTCCAGATCCAATCACAAGGGTTTCTTGGGACAACTATGTGACTATCTCAAAATCAGATGCGGAAACATTGGGTGTTGAGAATGTCAATGTTGCCAACGGAGGAATGGATGGTAACTATGTGAATTTAACTGTCAACGGTGTAACCATACAAAATGTACCTGTGGTTGTACAGCCTGGTCAGGCAAAAGGTTCTTTAGGCCTTTCTTTTGGATATGGTAAAACCGTAGGGATGAAGGAGGAGATGCAAACAGGTGTCAATGCCTTTAAATTATATGAAGGTTTTAATGCCAATCAAGTCGTAACGGTTGAAAAGACTTCGGGTAATCATGAATTTGCTTGTGTCCAGCTTCATAAAACCTTGATGGGTAGAGGTGACATTATAAAAGAAACCACTTTAGAGATATTTAATACCAAGGACCATGCGGAATGGAACCATGTTCCCCAAGTTTCCTTGAACCACCAAGAGGTTCCGGCAACTACTGTCGATTTATGGGAAAGTTTTGATCGTTCAATAGGCCATCATTTTAATCTTTCCATCGACCTAAATGCCTGCACTGGATGTGGTGCTTGTGTTATAGCATGTCACGCGGAGAATAATGTTCCCGTAGTTGGTAAAAAAGAAGTGAGGGTTTCCAGGGATATGCACTGGTTGCGTATAGACAGATATTACTCTTCTGAGGAATCTTTTGAAGCTGACAACACTAAAAAGGATGAATTGGATGGTCTATGGGGCGATAATGGCTCTCTAGGAGGTTTCGGGGAAATGGAACACCCAGCTGATAATCCACAGGTAGCTTTTCAACCTGTAATGTGTCAGCACTGTAACCACGCTCCTTGTGAAACTGTATGTCCTGTAGCGGCTACATCACATGGTAGGCAGGGTCAGAACCAAATGGCTTATAACAGATGTGTTGGAACAAGATATTGTGCTAACAACTGTCCTTACAAGGTGAGAAGGTTTAACTGGTTCCTGTACAATAATAACGAGGAATTTGATTTCCATATGAACAATGATTTGGGTAAAATGGTATTGAACCCAGATGTGAACGTCCGTTCTAGGGGCGTAATCGAAAAATGTTCCATGTGTATCCAAAAAACACAAAAAACTATTTTGGATGCAAAACGTGACGGTAGGCTAGTTAAGGATGGTGAATTCCAAACGGCTTGTTCCGCTGCCTGTGATAATGGTGCCATGGTTTTTGGTGATATAAATGATGAAAGCAGCAAGGTATCCGAATTAAAGGAAAGTAACCGTATGTACCATCTATTGGAGCATGTGGGTACCAAACCAAATGTGTTTTATCACGTTAAAGTTAGAAATACCAACGAAGCATAACAATACAAGAAAGTAATTATAATAGAAGTCTATGGCGTCGCATTACGAAGCACCTATACGAAAACCCCTAGTACTTGGAGACAAGGGCTACCACGATGTAACAGTGGATATTGCCGCTCCAGTAGAAGGAAGGGCCAATAAGCATTGGTGGATTGTTTTTTCCATTGCCTTGGTGGCATTTCTTTGGGGAGTAGGTTGTATTATTTATACTATATCAACGGGTATTGGAACCTGGGGACTGAACAAAACCGTTAACTGGGCTTGGGATATAACCAACTTTGTTTGGTGGGTAGGTATTGGTCATGCCGGTACATTGATTTCCGCAGTATTGTTGCTGTTTCGTCAAAAATGGAGAATGGCGATTAACCGTTCTGCTGAGGCGATGACTATTTTTTCGGTGATTCAAGCTGGTTTGTTCCCGATTATACACATGGGTAGGCCGTGGTTGGCATACTGGGTATTGCCTATTCCCAATCAATTTGGGTCTTTATGGGTGAACTTTAACTCCCCGCTGCTTTGGGATGTATTTGCAATCTCAACGTATCTATCCGTTTCTTTGGTATTCTGGTGGACAGGATTGCTTCCTGACTTTGCAATGTTGAGGGATAGGGCCATTTTACCTTTTCAAAAGAAAATATACAGCTTGTTAAGTTTCGGATGGAGTGGACGTGCCAAGGATTGGCAACGTTTTGAAGAGGTTTCCTTGGTATTGGCAGGTTTGGCCACGCCCTTGGTACTTTCTGTGCATACCATCGTATCGTTTGACTTTGCCACATCCGTTATACCTGGATGGCATACCACCATCTTCCCTCCATACTTTGTTGCGGGAGCTATATTCTCAGGATTCGCCATGGTAAATACCTTATTGATTATTATGCGAAAGGTATGTAGTCTGGAAGCTTATATTACGGTTCAGCATATTGAGTTGATGAATATAGTCATCATGATTACGGGTTCTATCGTTGGTTGTGCTTATATCACCGAGCTTTTTATGGCATGGTACTCAGGTGTTGAATATGAGCAATATGCTTTCTTGAATAGAGCTACTGGTCCTTACTGGTGGGCGTATTGGGCTATGATGACCTGTAACGTGTTTTCTCCCCAATTTATGTGGTTCAAGAAATTGAGAACGAGTATTATGTTCTCCTTCTTTATTTCCATTGTGGTAAACATAGGGATGTGGTTTGAGCGTTTTGTAATTATAGTGACTTCATTACATAGGGATTATCTTCCATCATCTTGGACCATGTTTTCCCCAACTTTTGTTGATATAGGTATATTTATTGGAACCATTGGATTTTTCTTCGTACTCTTCTTATTGTATGCAAGAACATTCCCCGTGATTGCACAAGCGGAGGTTAAGTCGATTCTTAAATCATCGGGAGAGAAATACAAAAAGCTTAGGGACGCTGGTCAACCGCTTTATCAAATATCAACTGAAAGAGTTTTGGTTAAAGAAGAGCCGGTTATAACCCAAGATGTATTAATGGGTGAAGTTGAACCTAAAGAAGGTGATAAGATTGGCGTAAACGAGTTGTTAAGTAGCATTGGTACCTTTGATGCCACTAAAGAAACACCTGACGACCTTAAGAAGGTAAAGGGTATTGGGCCTCAGATGGAAGCTACTTTGAACGAAATTGGTATTTACACATTTGCACAAGTTGCAAGGATGACGGAGAAGGAATATAACCTGTTGGATTCGATTACTGGTTCTTTCCCGGGAAGGGCTCAGAGAGATGATTGGGCCGGACAAGCTAAATTATTAAACGACAAAAAGTAGGCTATGGCATCTAAAGTTATACAAGCATTTTACAACGATGATGACGTTTTAATGCATGCCGTTAAAAAGGTTAAGGCTGCCAAACATCACATTGAGGAAGTATATTGCCCTTTTCCCGTTCATGGCCTTGATAAGGCTATGGGTTTGGCACCTACCAGAATAGCCATAACTTCTTTTTTATATGGGTGTGTAGGTCTTACAGTGGCTATAGTAATGATGAACTTTATTATGATCAAGGATTGGCCCCAAGATATTGGAGGCAAACCAAGTTTTAGTTACATAGAGAATATGCCTGCATTCGTGCCCATTATGTTCGAGCTTACGGTTTTCTTTGCCGCCCACTTAATGGTAATTACCTTTTACCTTCGAAGTAGGTTGTGGCCTTTCAAAAAGGCGGAAAACCCCGATGTAAGAACAACGGATGATCACTTTGTAATGGAAATCGAAGTCCATGGAAATGAACAAGAGTTGAAGGATTTGTTGGCTGGCACCGGTGCTGTGGAAATTAATATATCAGAAAAAAACAGTCATTAAATATGAACAGTTTTCTAAAAATTACGGTTATAGGGTGTTTATTGGTGTTTTTTGCCGCTTGTCAAGATAAGCGCGAACCAAATTACCAGTACATGCCTAATATGTATGAACCAGTTGGTTATGAAGCCTATAGTGAAGTTGATATTTTACCTTCAAACCAAGAAGCGATGGTACCCCCTGCCAATACCATCAATAGGGGTTGGTTACCGTATGAGTTTGAGAATTCTCCAGAAGGTAAGGAACTCGCCAGGTTGAATACAAGTCCGTTGGATTCTTTATCCAAGGACGCCAATTTGGCTGCTGGGGCAGAGATGTATACCATTTACTGCGCCATATGTCATGGTGATAAGGGCGATGGACAAGGGACACTAGTAAAAAGGGAAAAAATTCTTGGAGTGCCAAGTTATAATGATGCGGCCAGGAACATTACGGTAGGTACGGCCTATCATGTACAGATATATGGTTTGAACTCCATGGGGTCATATGCGTCCCAAATGAACAGTACAGAAATGTGGCAAGTGGCTGAATATGTAATGAAGCTGAAACAAGATTTAACCAAATAATAGGTGAACAATACTATGTATACGTTTTCAAACAGACTTAAGTTAGGTTCCATCATACTAATGGCCATAGGGTTATTGGGAATAATTGGTGGTTTTGTTATGGCTCCCGGCACGGTTGAGGAGGCCAAGGCAATGGTTGCCAGTCATGATGATGGACACGGAGGAGGGCATGATGCAGCTGCTTCACACGATACAGAATCGGCTCACGCAGTCACTGGAAACAATGAAGGTGATCATGGTGCTTCCCATGATAAGCATTTATTGGACCAATTAAAAAATAGACCTTGGGCCGCTTTATATGTTGCAGCCTTCTTTTTTATGATGATCGCGTTAGGGGTTTTGGCATTCTATGCAATTCAAAGGGCTGCCCAGGCAGGATGGTCCCCATTGTTGTTTCGGGTAATGGAGGGTATTACGGCCTATTTGGTCCCAGGAGGAATAATAGTTTTTGTCATCTTGGTTCTTTCAGTGCTACACATGAACCATTTGTTTATTTGGATGGATCCGGAAGTAGTAGCCCATGACGAATTGTTGCAGGGGAAATCGGGTTACTTAAATCCTACCTTCTTCTTGATTAGGGCCGCCATTTTCTTAGGGGGATGGATTGCTTACAGGGAGTATTCCAGAAAATTGTCTTTGAAACAAGATGAGTCCGATGACAATTCAAGTTTTAAATTGAACTTTAGGATTTCCGCTGCATTTTTGGTATTCTACCTAATTTCAGAATCCATTATGTCATGGGATTGGATTATGAGTGTAGAGCCGCACTGGTTCAGCACATTGTTCGGATGGTATATTTTCGCAAGTATGTTTGTATCCGGTATAACGGTTATCGCCATGGTGACAATCTATTTAAAGTCCAAAGGATACTTGCCCGATGTTAACGATAGTCATATCCATGATTTGGCCAAATTCATGTTCGGTATCAGTATTTTCTGGACCTACCTTTGGTTTTCACAGTTCATGCTTATTTGGTACTCGAACATTCCTGAGGAAGTCACTTATTATGTTACCCGTATTGAGGATTATAAATTGCCTTTCTTCGGTATGGTAGCCATGAATTTCTTGTTCCCTTTACTGCTTTTAATGAATAGTGACTATAAACGTATCAATTGGTTCGTTGTATTGGCAGGCATCGTTATTTTGGCCGGTCACTATATGGACATCTTTAATGCAATCATGCCTTCTACAGTAGGGGATCAATGGTTCATAGGTGTTCCTGAAATTGGAGCTATATTGTTTTTTGCCGGATTGTTCATCTTTTGGGTGTTTAGGGCTTTAACAACAGTACCTTTGCAACCAAAGCGAAATCCTTTTATTGAAGAAAGTAGACACTTTCATTATTAGTGAGTTTTAAAGTATAATATCAATACATACAATGACTACATTATTGACTTTCGCTGTTTTAGTTCTCGTGGCGATTGCCATTTGGCAAATGACCAAAATATTTGAGTTATCACAGCTTAGAACAGATAATTCAGAGGTTGCCAATGATAAGGATAATAAGAACAATGGTTATCTTATGTTCGCGTTTCTTGTCTTTATCTATGGTATCACCATTTTTAGCTTTGCTAAGTATGGAAAAGTACTTTTACCAGAGGCTGCTTCAGAACATGGATCTGATTATGATTTGTTGATGCTTATATCCATGGTAATTATCTTTATAGTTCAAATAATTACCCAGGCACTTTTACATTATTTTGCATTTAAGTATCGAGGTGAGAAGGGGAAGAGGGCATTGTTTTATGCCGATAATAACCGTTTGGAATTTATATGGACCATTATACCGGTTATTGTACTCGCCGGATTGATTCTTTACGGACTCTATACTTGGACGAACATTACGGATATAAACGATGATGACGATCCTTTGGTAATCGAGCTTTACGCCCAGCAATTTAACTGGACGGCAAGGTATGCCGGAGCGGACAATACACTTGGAAGTGCTAATGTTCGTATGATCGATATTGATAGGGCCAATGTTTTAGGCTTGGATGAATCCGATCCTTATGCAGGTGATGATGTAATTGTAAAGGAACTGCATTTGCCAGTGGGTAGGAAGGTTAATTTCAAAATGAGGTCCCAAGATGTACTTCATTCGGCCTATATGCCTCACTTTAGGGCACAAATGAACTGTGTTCCTGGAATGATTACAGAGTTTTCATTTACTCCGGTTTATACGACCGAAGAGATGCGTCAAAACCCTGACGTTGTGGAGAAGGTACAAAGGACCAATAAAATTAGGGCCGAGAAATCCACAGAAACAGGGGAGGTAATCGATCCTTGGGAGTTTGATTATGTCCTTTTATGTAATAAAATATGCGGTAAGTCGCACTATAACATGCAAATGAAAATTATTGTTGAATCCGAAGAGGACTACAATAAGTGGATGGAAAGCCAGCAGACCTTTAAAAGTACAATGATGGCAAGTGCCGCCCAATAAGAAAAAAAATTGTCTATAATAAAAGAAAAATTCGATTATGTCAGCAACAGCACACGCACACATAGATGATCACGTTCATGATGATCATGGACATCATCATAAGGAAACATTCGTAACCAAATATATCTTTAGCCAGGATCATAAAATGATTGCCAAACAGTATTTCATTACAGGAATACTTATTATGGGCTTCATAGGCATAGCTATGTCTCTCTTGTTCAGGATGCAACTGGCCTGGCCCGGTGAGTCCAATGTCTTTTTCGAGGCATTATTGGGTAAATGGGCTCCTGATGGGGTTATGGACGCCGATGTTTATTTGGCTTTGGTCACCATGCATGGAACAATTATGGTGTTTTTTGTTCTAACGGCTGGTCTTAGTGGTACGTTCAGTAATTTATTGATTCCCCTTCAAATAGGTGCTAGGGATATGGCATCTGGTTTTTTGAATATGGTTTCTTTTTGGTTGTTTTTTCTTTCTTCGGTTATTATGGTAACCTCTCTTTTTGTGGAAGCAGGGCCGGCAGCGGCAGGTTGGACCATTTACCCTCCTTTAAGTGCATTGCCCATGGCGCAACCTGGATCAGGTATGGGAATGACCCTCTGGTTGGTTTCTATGGCAATATTTATTGCCTCTTCCCTATTGGGTTCCCTAAACTATATAGTCACCGTTTTAAACTTACGTACAAAAGGAATGACGATGACTAGATTGCCTTTGACCATATGGGCATTCTTTGTAACGGCGATAATTGGTGTAATTTCCTTCCCTGTACTTCTTTCTGCGGCGTTGTTGTTGATAATGGATAGGAGTTTCGGAACATCTTTCTTTTTGTCTGATATTTTTATCCAAGGCGAGGTGTTGCACTATCAAGGAGGCTCACCCGTACTTTATGAGCATTTGTTTTGGTTTTTGGGACACCCAGAAGTTTATATCGTGATTTTACCGGCAATGGGTATCGTTTCAGAGGTTATGGCAGTTAATGCTAGAAAACCCATTTTTGGTTATAGGGCCATGATTGCGTCGATTTTAGCCATCGCCTTCCTTTCAACCATCGTTTGGGGTCACCACATGTTTATTTCAGGTATGAATCCGTTCCTGGGTTCCGTATTCACATTTACAACGTTGTTGATTGCAATCCCTTCGGCTGTAAAAGCTTTTAACTGGATTACCACCCTTTGGAAGGGCAACCTTCAAATGAATCCCGGAATGCTTTTCTCCATAGGGATGGTCTCAACTTTTATTACCGGTGGTTTAACAGGTATAATTCTTGGGGATAGCACCTTGGATATCAACGTACATGACACTTATTTTGTGGTGGCACACTTTCATTTGGTAATGGGTATTTCAGCATTATATGGGATGTTTGCCGGTGCCTATCATTGGTTCCCTAAAATGTTCCAAGGTAGAATGATGAGCAAGAATTTAGGTTTTGTCCATTTTTGGATTACCGCCATAGGTTCCTATGGTGTGTTTTTTCCAATGCATTTTGTTGGAATGGCCGGGGTTCCTAGAAGATACTATGAGAATACGGCTTTCCCTATGTTCGATGAATTGACAGATGTTCAGGCTTTGATGACAGTTTTCGCTATTATCACGGCAGCTGCCCAATTGGTATTTGTTTACAATTTTGTAAGAAGTATCTTTTATGGAAAACGAGGAACACAAAACCCTTGGTCCGCCACTACATTGGAATGGACAACCCCAATGGAGCACATTCATGGAAACTGGCCTGGAGCTATACCTGAGGTGCATAGATGGGCGTATGATTATAGCAAGGTAGATGATAACGATGAGTATATCATTCCGGGTCAGGATTATGTGCAGCAGCATGTCCCATTATTTGATGGGGAGGAAGAACTACAACATTAAGATTTTAAATCTGTTGAAATGCCTAACTTTTTGGTTAGGCATTTTTTTTGCTTTAAACAATTGGGTTTGCCAATTGTTAATTTATAATATCTTTATAAAGCAAAGTACCTAAAGTATTTATTTTGAGTATCATGAAAAAGTTGTTCTTTATTGTTCTTGTCCTAGTTTTTGGACTTCATGCCATTGGTCAAAGGAAACCAAAAATAAAGGGAAATAAGGATGTCGTTGAGGTTCGTGAAAGCTTACCAGCTTTTAAAGCGATCCAGTTGGATGATGATTTGGAAGTAGTTCTCCAAAAGGCTCCCACGGAAGGATATGCTTTGGAAATAGATAATAATTTGATAGATGTATTAAAATTTAAGGTTGAGGATAGTACCTTGTTTATTTCTTCCTTTTACAATATCACTTCAAAGAGAAAACTCGATATCACGGTATACTATACGGAATTGAATCGAATAACCATGAACAATGGTGAAATCAGCATGCAGGATGTTATTTCCGGCAATCGTTTGGATGTATTGACAAGGGAGACTTCCCGTTTGGAACTTAATGCCACGGCTGATATAATTAATATAAGTATGGAGGGTATTAGTTCCGGTGATTTTAACGTGGCAAGTGACTCCCTTGTAATGAACTTAAAGGACCGCATTGATGTGAAAGTATATTCCGCAGGTGCTACCAACAATTTGTTCATGTATGAAAACGCTTCGGCAAAATTTGAAGGTTCCACGAATTTTTTCATGGTCAAATTATATGGAAAGAGTACCCTTAAAGGAGAGCAATTGGAGGCAAAACAAGCAATAGTGATTCTTGAGGATTCTCCTAACGCCACAGTAAATGTACTGGAAGATTTTCAACTTTCTTCCAGAGGTTCGTCCAAGACAAGTTTGTATGGCAACCCAAAAATTACCATTTTGGATTTTCTGGATACCTCTCAACTTGATAAAGAAAACAATTAACCGGCTATAGGGGCGGTCAAGCAATTATCAGGAATACCAAAGCCATCAACTAAAACATGAATATGTGGCCTTAGTTCCGTACACAAACGTTCCACACGCTGTCGTATGGCCTTGGATTTAGTACCGCCAATATATCCCTGTTCCAAATACCAGGAAGCATCCTGTCTTATTTCATAAAGAGCATATAACGTACCCAATTTTTGAAATAGATCCTTGTTTTTTGAATCCTTTATAGTTTCCGTAAATTCAAAATAGGTGTTATAGGCCAATTCTACACTATAGGCCTTTCCCAAGGCCAATAAATGGGTTTGTACCTTTAAAAAGGCCTGGTAGGAAGGCACCCCTTTTTTAATATAATCCCGAATGCGCATCGCCAAAGTATAGGTCAACCTACGGGTTCTATAGTCGAAAGCATGTTTGTGGAATTTTGGATTATATAGATGCTCCTTGTCCACTTTGTTTGAATATAAGGGATTTACAGTCGCTAGTTTGTCCGACAATTGCAGGCTTAACAATTTAAGCACAGAAGAGAATCCCGCACTGTTGAATTCCGATTTAAAATCTGAAAGCACACCTTTTGCCGCCAATTGCAAAAGAACATTGTTGTCCCCTTCAAAGGTTGTGAAAATATCAACATCGCCCTTGAGATCAGCAATACGGTTTTCTAAAAGGTATCCCTTTCCTCCACAGGCTTCCCTACATTCCTGGATGGTACTGTTGGCATACCAGGTTATTATCGATTTGAGTCCTGCCACTTGTGTTTCCACCTTACGTTTATCGGGTTGACCATCGTCACAATATATCTCCATCATTTTGTCCAAGGTGGCATGGTAGACATAGGCACTCGCCACCAATGGGGTCAAACGTAATTGATGCGAAGGATAATCCATCAACAAATCTTCCTGTATTTTAATATTGTCATTGAACTGTCTTCTTTTTAGGGCATGTTTAATGGCAATGGCCAAGGCCATTTTTGCGCCTCCTAAACCGGCCCTGGCTACGCAGATTCTTCCTCCTACCAAAGTTCCCAACATGGTAAAGAATCGTTTATTGGGGTTTTTGATATCTGAATGATAGGAGCCGTCTTCCTTAATGGTTCCATATTTGTTCAAGAGATTGGCACGGGGAACTTTTACTTGGTAGAACCATATCTTTCCGTTATCCACGCCATTTAGACCTAGTTTATATCCGTTGTCCTCTATCCGGATGCCGGGAAGCAGTTCGTGCTTTTCATTTCTTAGGGGTACTAGAATGGCGTGCACGCCTTCATTTTTTCCGTCAACGATCAGCTGCGCGAAAACAGATGCTATTGTAGAATGTAAGGCATTACCAATATATTCTTTGTTGTCATTTTCACCAGGGGTATGAATGATTAGACTGTCATCTTCCTTTCGATAGGTAGCCGTAGTTTTTATACCTCTTACATTGGAACCATGTCCGGTTTCGGTCATAGCAAAACAACCTAAGAGTTTGGCCTGACCGGCATCCGTTAGGTACGTATCATGATGGAGTTTTGTGCCCAGTTTTTGTATACTGCCGCCAAAAAGTCCAAATTGAACACCAAATTTTATGGTCAGGCTTCCATCTACATACATTAAATTCTCAAAGATGGTGGCATAACCTTCCATATCGCCTGTGCCGCCATAATCGCTTGGATAGGCCATGGCTCCGTACCCTTTTTTGGCCAAAAAACGTACTTGGTCAAGGACAATTTGTCTAAAGTCTTCCTTTTTGCGATGAATCCCCCATTTGAAAATAGGGTCCCCTAGTAATTTCTGGAAGCTATCGATAGTAGGAGCATGTTTTCCTTTTAGGATTTTGGATATTTCATTCGCCATATAGGTGTTGGCACTTGCCATGTGCTCTACCTCTACTTCAAACAAATGATTGTAATGGTTGGGTTGGATTCCCAGATTGACCTCGATACTTTTTAATTGCTCATTGAAGGGACATGTTTCATGATAATGGCACACCACTTTTTGGCTGAAGGTTGTCAACGGGTAGGTTTCCCCTTCCAATAATTTGATGCCCGAATTGGAAATCGTCTGTTTCCAATTCTTGAATTCCTTGTTCTTGGGAGGGTTCCGTACTTGTAACCAAGAGTGCAAAAGTACCTTTTCTGTATCCAATAAAGTGGGGTCATTCTCAATGGCCTTTTCTACAACATTGACTTCTGAATCCGAAACAAGGTCATCTGACCAGATTACATAAAAAAATGGGATGTATTGAAGTATCCCAGGGGTATATATTTTCTTTTCCATAATTTGAAAATACAAATTTATCCCTGAAATTCTACGGAATAAAGAGAAGACACCTTGAAAATAAATTACAAGTGTTTGCCTATCTTTGTTAGGCATGAATGAATATTTAGATCCATCCACCAACGGTTTTTCCGATTCGGAGCTCGACATTGAAAGGGCATTAAGGCCCGTTAGCTTTGATGACTTCACCGGTCAGGAGCAGGTATTGGAAAATCTTAAGGTCTTTGTTGAGGCGGCCAATAGAAGAGGGGAAGCTTTGGATCATACCCTGTTTCATGGGCCTCCAGGACTTGGAAAGACTACCTTGGCAAATATTCTGGCCAATGAATTGGGTGTCGGAATCAAAATTACTTCGGGTCCAGTTTTGGACAAACCAGGGGATTTGGCAGGTCTTTTGACCAACCTGGATGAAAGGGACGTTCTTTTTATTGATGAGATCCATCGGTTGAGTCCCATCGTGGAAGAGTACCTCTATTCCGCCATGGAAGACTATAAAATTGATATCATGATAGAAACGGGTCCCAATGCCCGTTCGGTCCAGATAAACCTAAATCCGTTTACCTTAATTGGTGCTACCACAAGATCGGGACTGTTGACTGCTCCTATGAGGGCGAGATTCGGTATACAAAGTCGGTTGCAATATTACGATACTGAGTTGCTTTCTACTATTGTGCAGAGAAGTGCTGAAATATTAAAAGTACCCATTACCAATGAGGCGGCCATTGAAATTGCGGGCAGGAGTAGGGGAACACCAAGAATCTGCAACGCATTGCTACGAAGGGTGCGGGATTTTGCCCAAATTAAGGGTAATGGAAATATTGACATCGAGATTTCTAAATTTGGCCTCAAAGCTTTAAATGTAGATGCCCATGGATTGGACGAGATGGACAATAAGATATTGACGACCATCATCGATAAATTCAAGGGCGGTCCTGTGGGTATTACAACGTTGGCCACTGCGGTTTCAGAAAGTGCCGAAACCATTGAGGAGGTATACGAACCTTTTTTAATTCAGCAGGGCTTTATCATGCGTACCCCAAGGGGTCGTGAGGTAACCGAGTTGGCCTATAAGCACCTCGGTAGGATAAAGGGTGGCATACAACCCGGTTTGTTCTAAACTTTCGTTTTTCTTTTTATCTTGTCGTAAGCCTATTTAATCGGTTTGCCATACATGCGTTTCTTTTACCACATTCTTTTACTCCTGTGCTTAAAATCAGGCTTCGTTCTTTCACAAGAAAGTGTCTATGTTTTGGATACGTTGTATCCTGTACATAGCCTTGACCATATGTTACAGGTTTATAAGGATTCCGACAATAGCCTAACTCCGGAAAAAATAAAATCCGATTCTACCCTTACTTATTTACGAGGGGATGAATTACCTAAATATCTAGAAGTAGGTACAACCTACTGGGGCAAGTTAGCGCTAAGGGCCAAACAACCGATGAAAGGATGGACACTTCATTTTGAGGATAAAATGATCGGTCCTCCCGCATGGACAAAAAGCAATGGAACAGTTGATGTCTTTGGTTATATTGATGGGAAAATGGTATTCCAAGAAAAAACAGGTGTAGAGTATCCAAAAAATGAAAGAGGCTACAAAGGATATTGGGTAATGAACGCTATCAAATTGGACCGCCTGCCAATTGATAAGGCCATCACGCTAATTATGAAGGTAGAGGGTAATAGTTTTGGGTATCCCTCATACTTCAATCTAACCGTTCGAAGCCCAGAACAGCCCTATTACTATCAGTTCAATCAATTTAATAACAGTTTTAATCTCTTTCTTTTTGGGGTCACTTTTATCATTTTGGTCTATCATTTACTACAATACTTCTATTTAAGGGAATCCATTTACTTATGGTTTTGTTTTTGGCTATTGTTCTGTACGTTTACCCAGGCCATGACTACTGGTTTGTTTATAGGTAGTATTATCACTTTTAGGTATGCCATTTGGTTTTTGATAGCCAATGGGCAATTTTATTCTTGGTGGTTTTTTGGTAGGGCCTTTGTCGATTCAAAAAGAAAGTTCCTTAGAACGGACAAAATGATGTTGGGGTTAGCTCTTCTGATTCTGACAGAAATTTTACTAACAGCATTTTATGTGGTCTTCACAAAACCACAGACCAATTTTACCGGGGTCGGTTTCCATTATGTCATATTGAATATTTACACGGTTTTAAGTTTAGTGGTTTCCATAGTTCTCATACTAAAAAAAGATCTTTTTGCTAGATATTTTGGTATTGGAACCTTGGTGGCTTGTTTGTCTATGATTGTTGGAACGCTTTGGTCTCTCGGTATTATTACCCCTCCGTTTCGGTTAGATCCATATGCAACTGGAATATTTTTACAAATAATCATCTATTCCTTTGGTATTGCCTACAGAAGACAAACGTTGTCCAAACAATCTGAATACGAAAGATTGGAGGCGGAACGCTCAAGGACGGAAATGCTTCGAATGAAGGATTTGGACGATCTAAAGACCCGCTTCTTTACGAATATCAGTCACGAATTTAGAACACCGCTTACCTTGATACAGGGACCTATTTCCAATGCGAAACGATTAAAGGAGAATACCGATGATGATGGGGTGACCTTGAGCCATAAGGACTTCGATATGGTACAAAGAAATGCAGGAAGGTTGAATTCCTTGGTCAATGAGTTATTGGAACTGGCTAAATTGGAAAGCGGCAAAACCTTATTGTCCGTAAAGCAGGCGGATATAGTTCCCTTTCTTAAGTTGATGGTCTACTCGTTCGAGAGTATGGCGGAGCGAGCACAATTATCGTATGATGTAGTGTTCAAAAAAATGTCCAAAATGGCTTATTTCGATTCGGATAAACTGGAAAAAATGGTCAGTAATGTGTTGTCCAATGCATTCAAATATACCGAGAAGGGGGGTAAGGTAAGTGTTGTGGTAGATTTTGAGAATGATAAATTGCTAATGTCCGTTTCCGATACGGGAAATGGAATTGCCCAAGAAGACTTGCCTTATGTTTTTGATAGATTCTACCGTGTTGAAGGTTCAGAGAAGAAGGGCTCCGGTATCGGGTTGGCGTTGACTAAGGAATTGGTCGATTTACATCAGGGCGAAATAAAGGTCGAGAGTGTTTTAGGGGAGGGAACTACTTTTTTATTGACTCTTCCCATTACATTGGTAGGACTACCAAAATCTGCCTTGGTCATAGACCAGGAAGCGACTAAAGTTTCTATTAACAACAATTCTGGGATATTGTTTTCAGAAACTGAAATTAATGATTCAACAACACAATTGGATATGCCGATTGTTTTAGTGGTGGAGGACAATGCAGATTTAAGGAGCTACATCAGTGATATTCTTGCAGGCGAATATGTGGTGCTGGTCGCAGAGGATGGTGAACAAGGTGAAAGGATGGCTTTGGAACAAATTCCTGACATTGTCATCAGTGACGTTATGATGCCGAAAAAGGATGGTTTTGCACTATGCGAAGCTTTAAAAACCAATAGCAAAACAAGCCACATCCCCGTTATTTTACTTACGGCAAAGGCCGGTCAGGACAATAAGATGCAAGGGCTATACCAGGGCGCAGACGCCTATGTGACTAAACCCTTTTCCGCTGAGGAATTATTGGTACGCAGTAAGAACCTTATTTCCTTGAGGGAAAAACTGTGGCAAAAAATAAAGGATGCTGATGGTATTCTGTTGGATGACCTTCCCTTAAACTCGATGGATGACGAATTTATGCAGAAGGTTTTTCGTACCATAAAGGACCATTTGGACAATTCTTCTTTTTCCGTGGAATTGTTGGCCAATTCCGTTGGTTTCAGTCGGGCACAACTCCATCGGAAATTGAAGGCTTTGGTTAACAAGTCCCCGAATCAATTGATTTCGGAAGTGCGACTGAAGACGGCCTATCAACTATTGATGAATAAAACGGGTAATGTTTCGGAAGTAGCTTACTCTGTCGGTTTTTCAAATCTTTCCTACTTCGCAAAGAGCTTTAAGGACAAATTTGGGGTTTCTCCAAGTGAACTGACCGTCACTAAGAGCTAATTTTTGTATTTAAATATTTGATTTTCAGTGTTTTCGTTTGTGATGATACAAATCTGTTAAGTTTTGCGACTTCCGTGGCAATCCATCTTCCGGTATATTTTCAGCTTTGTGATATAGTTCAAATCGGTTAATAATTATATCATCAAAAATCCTAACATTATGAAAACAAAAATCACATTTTTATCGGCTTTGTCTGCCTTGGTTCTGGTTACTTCCTGTTCCAAAGACGATGGCCTTTTGGAAAGCGACTTAGAGATGGTTAGTGCCAAAGCAAAAACGGAAACACTGGATGCGCAACTTAAGAAAGTCAGAAAAGCGGCAATGCGCTTCCATAGCTTTGAACAAGCTAAAAAAGCAGGTTATGCGGACCCGTATCCTTTCAACCCTTCACCCTATGTGCCAAATATGGGGTTCCATTATATTAACGTCGGACTTATAGATGGAGAGTTCGATATGGAAAAACCGGAAATCCTTTTGTATGTTCCGAACGAACAAGGGAAGTTAAAATTGGTAGGGGTGGAGTATGCAATACCCCGGTCGATTTCCCCGACCCCACCGGAAGGTTTCATAGGTGATGATGACCACTGGCATTTAAATCCGAATGTGGCAGGTGGTTCATGGACCTTACATGCGTGGGTGGTTATGGAGAATCCAGACGGTGTTTTTGCAGAATTTAATCCTGATGTACCGGTAAGCAATCCCTCTGATGATTAATATTCACAATAAACGAAAATAGATTATGAAAAAAAGTGGATTTAAACTCATGGCTTTACTGATTTTGGTGTTCACTTCCTGTAATCAACCAAAGGAGAAAAAAGAGGAGGGAGTGGTGGATGAAAAGGAGAAAGCATTGAATTTGGAAGAACGGGGCGAGTATTTGGTTAACGTAATAGGTTGTGCCGATTGCCATACCCCTAAAAAAATGACGGAAAAAGGGCCTGTGCCCGATATGGATAGATACATGATGGGGTTCGACGCTTACGGTTCCTTACCACCTGTTCCAGAAAATGTTCCCATAGGGCCTTGGGCCTTGTTTGCTGGTGATCTTACGGCTGCCGTAGGACCTTGGGGAACGAGCTATGCGGGAAACCTTACACCGCATGAAACTGGTATTGGAAACTGGACCTTACATCAGTTTAGAAAAGCCATAAAAGAAGGTAAGTATAAGGGATTGGATGGTTCAAGGCCTATTATGCCACCAATGCCTGTGGAAGCTTACAAGAATCTGGAAGACATAGACGTTGAGGCGATTTTTGTCTACCTAAAATCTTTAAAGCCAATTGAAAATGTAGTGCCTGCCTACACACCACCTTCTTCTTAAATACTTTTCTAAATTAAAATAAGTGTACCTTCGGACTATGAACCGGAGTGAATTTTCAAAGCAAATAAAAACCGAAGCCAAGCGCCTCGGTTTTTTGTCCTGTGGTATTTCCAAAGCGGATTTTTTGGAGGAAGAGGCCCCACGATTGGAAACATGGCTGAAAAGGAACATGCACGGGGAAATGGGGTATATGGAAAACCATTTTGACAAGCGTTTGGATCCTAGATTGCTGGTGGATCGTGCAAAGTCCGTTATTTCCCTTTTGTTAAACTACTATCCTGAAGATAAGCAAAGAGAAGATTCCTATAAGCTAGCCAAATATGCCTATGGACAGGATTACCATCATGTGATTAAAGGAAAACTTGGGCAATTGCACCAATTTATCTCCGAAGAAATAGGCGAGGTAAATGGCCGTGCCTTTGTAGATTCCGCACCAGTTTTGGATAAGGCCTGGGCTGCCAAAAGTGGTCTTGGATGGATCGGTAAGAACAGTAACCTCTTGACAAAGGAAGTGGGTTCCTTTTATTTTATTGCAGAACTTATTGTTGATCTGGAATTGGAATACGATACACCCGTCACGGACCATTGCGGTACCTGTACAGCCTGTATCGATGCGTGCCCAACAAAGGCCATTGTAGAACCGTATGTGGTAGATGGGAGTAAGTGTATTTCATACTTGACCATCGAACTTAAAAACGAAATTCCAAAGGGTTTTGAGGGCAAAATGGACGATTGGATGTTCGGGTGTGATGTTTGTCAGGATGTATGCCCTTGGAATCGGTTTTCAAAACCACACAATGAGCCCTTGTTCGCTCCCCATCCTGAATTGTTATCGATGTCCAAAAAAGACTGGGAAGAAATTACCGATGAAGTTTTTAAAAAGGTGTTTAAAAAATCGGCGGTGAAGCGTACCAAATTTTCTGGTTTAAAAAGAAACATAGAATTTTTACGAAATAACTCCTAGTAGCTATAACGTTGTAGTTTGGATGTGAAGCCTAATTCACTGCTCTTTTATATTTACTTTTCATTAATTATACTATATTGCTAGGCGACTTTTTATAGGGATTCTGGAAAAAGAACTGATATTTTTTGACTATCCCATAATGAGAGTAGCTAAAACCAAAGAACCAATTAGTATGCAACTAACGAAACCAAGTCTAAGCTTCTGGCAAATTTTCAACATGAATGTCGGGTTTTTGGGCATTCAGTATAGCTTTGGACTGCAACAAACGGCAATTAATCCAATATTTTTATATCTGGGCGCCCCAGAGGATATGTTACCCATTTTGAACATTGCTGGGCCTGTAACCGGCTTGGTCGTGCAACCTATCATTGGGGCTATGTCAGATAAAACATGGTCACCGCGCTGGGGTAGGAGAAAGCCTTATTTCTTGATCGGCGCATTGATTGGGAGTATTTGTCTTTTTATGTTTCCCTCGAGCCCGGTACTTTGGTTTGCCGTGGGACTTTTATGGATTTTGGACGTGGGTAATAACATGGCCATGGAGCCTTATAGAGCTTTTGTTGGTGATAAGTTGCCAGAAAAGCAGTTCAGTCTGGGATATCAGATGCAGAGTCTGTTTGTAGGTGCTGGTATCTTGTTGGCAAACGGCTCCATTGTCCTTTTTCAATATCTTTTTGGTGATGAAACCATAGAGGTTGCTGGGTCCATTCCCACTTGGTTGTATTATTCGTTTTATATTGGAGGTATACTCTCCATAACTACTATATTATGGTCGGTTTTAAGAACTCCTGAAATTCCTCCAACAGATGAAGAATTAGAGGAAATTAATAGGGCAAAGGATAAACCTTTGGGAACTAGGATAGCAAAACCTTTTACGGAAATTAAGGAGGCCATTCAAAAAATGCCTACATTCCTTTGGAAGTTGGGAGCTGTGTATTTGTTTCAATGGTATGCTCTGTTCGTCTATTGGCAATACATAACACCTTTGTTCATGAATACGTTGGGGTATTCAACATCGGAAGCAGCTTCACAATCGGCACAAATGAGTTTAACCTATAACATTGTTACTATGGTCGTGGCATTGGGGCTTGTACCGTTGACCCTTAGGTTTGGGGGTAAAAAAGTCTATGCCATCAGTTTGGTAGGTACTGCCATTGCATTATTTACAATCCCATTTATTGAAGATTCCTTATTGGTTCTGGCTCCTATGGTTTTGTTTGGAGTTGGTTGGGCCGCCATGATGGGAATCCCTTACACTATGGTTTCCAAAGTGGTGCCCCAAGAAAGAAGAGGGGTGTACATGGGTATTTTGAACATGATGATTGTTATCCCAATGGGTATCGAAACCTTGACCTTTGGTCCTATCTACAAATATCTTTTGGGCGGTAATGCCGTAAATGCTATGCTGTTTGCAGGTATATTTTTTGTAATTGCAGCCGTATTGGCCATGCGATTGAATGTTGGCAGAGATAAAACCGATATTGATTTATAACTGATGATTTCGTTTTACAGCCGTTTTTTATTGATTTAAAACCAATAACTTTTTATCGGGTTTACAGGAATACCTTTACATTTGTGGTTCAAATTTCCAAAACATGAGCAAGGAGAAACAACGAAGGGAGGCATTGGTGTATCATGCCAAACCTCAACCCGGTAAGATTAAAATCGTTCCCACAAAACCTTATAGTACTCAGCGCGATCTTGCTCTTGCCTATTCCCCTGGAGTGGCAGAACCTTGTCTGGAAATTGCAAAGAACAAGGAAAACGTTTATAAATACACCTCAAAAGGAAATTTAGTGGCCATTATTTCCAACGGCACGGCCGTTTTGGGCTTGGGTAACATTGGGCCGGAAGCATCAAAACCTGTAATGGAAGGTAAAGGCCTGCTTTTTAAGATATTTGCCGATATCGATGGAATCGATATAGAAGTGGATACGGAGGATGTGGAAAAATTTATAGAAACCGTAAAAATGATTGCCCCCACTTTTGGCGGTATCAATCTAGAGGATATCAAAGCTCCCGAAGCTTTTGAAATCGAAAGGAGATTAAAGGAGGAGTTGGACATTCCGGTCATGCATGATGATCAACATGGGACCGCTATAATATCGGCCGCGGCCTTATTGAACGCCTTGGAATTGGCGAAAAAGAAAATAGAGGATGTGACCATAGTGGTTAGCGGTGCAGGCGCTGCAGCCGTATCCTGTACTAAGCTGTACAAAGCATTTGGGGCAAGGGCTGAAAATATTGTAATGTTGGATAGTAAGGGGGTTATACGAAAGGATGCCGATAACCTATCAGATTCAAAACGTGAGTTTGCTACGGATAGAAAAATTGACACCTTGGAAGAAGCTATGGTAAATGCGGATGTATTTATAGGTTTGTCCATTGCCGATATCGTTACTCCAGCAATGCTCAATTCCATGGCGCCATACCCTATCGTGTTTGCCATGGCAAATCCAGATCCTGAAATCAAATATGACCTGGCCGTAAAAACCAGAAAGGATATTATCATGGCAACAGGTAGGTCAGACCATCCCAATCAGGTGAATAACGTACTTGGTTTTCCTTTTATTTTCAGGGGGGCGTTGGACGTAAGGGCAACTTCCATAAATGAAGAAATGAAAATGGCAGCCGTTAAGGCATTGGCCCAACTAACCAAACAGCCGGTACCGGAACAGGTGAATATAGCATATGGGGAAACCCGACTCACCTTTGGTAAGGACTATATAATCCCAAAACCCTTCGATCAGCGATTGATTCATGAAATTCCACCGGCGGTTGCAAGGGCGGCCATGGAAAGCGGAGTTGCAAAGGCCCCTATCGAGGATTGGGATAAGTATAAGGAGGAATTGATGCTTCGTTCAGGGAACGATAATAAGGTGGTACGATTGCTTCATGGAAGGGCAAGAACCAACCCAAAACGAATTGTATTTGCGGAAGCGGATCATTTGGATGTTCTTAAGGCGGCCCAGATCGTATATGAAGAAGGACTTGCAGAACCTATACTCTTAGGTAGAAAGGATGTCATTCTTGAGCTAAAGAAGGAACTTGAATTTGATGCCGATATCCCTATCGTGGACCCATTGTCAGACGAATTTGATGAACGCCATATTAGGTACGCTACCAAATATTGGGAAAGTAGAAAAAGAAAGGGTACAACGCTGTATAGTGCCAAGATTAAAATGCGGGAACGTAATTATTTTGGTGCCATGATGGTGCTCGAAGGGGATGCCGATGGCATGATATCCGGATATTCCAGAGCATATCCAACAGTGGTCAAACCTATTTTGGAGGTCATAGGGAGGGCGACTGGAGTTAAGAGGGTTGCTACGGTAAACATTATGATTACGGAAAGAGGGCCACTTTTTTTAGCGGATACCTCCATAAATATTGATCCAAATGCGGAAGAGATAGCGGATATTACCCAAATGACGGCGAACGTTGCTACTACTTTTGGATTTGACCCTGTAATTGCTTTGTTGAGTTATGCCAATTTTGGCTCTTCGGCACATAATAATGCCATAAAGGTGAGGGAAGCGGTAAAAATGTTGCATGAGACCAGTCCGGAGTTGGTGGTAGATGGGGAAATACAAATGGATTTTGCCTTGAACAAGGAGCTACATGAAAGCAAATTCCCTTTCTCTAAATTGGCAGGTAGAAAGGTAAATACCTTGGTTTTTCCAAATCTGGAATCGGCAAATATCACCTATAAGCTACTAAAGGAATTGAACAAGTCAGATTCCATAGGCCCTATCATGGTAGGTCTTAGAAAATCCGTTCACATTATGCAATTGGGGGCCAGTGTAGAGGAAATAGTCAATATGGCGGCTGTTGCCGTTATTGATGCCCAAGAGCGTGAAAAAAGAAGAAATATCAAAAGGGGACAATAAAGTTTGTTTATTTTCCAACAACCAACATCTATTAGCCTAATTCCATGATCCATCATTTAAAGGGAAAATTAATAGAAAAGAACCCCACCCATATCATTGTTGAATGTAATGGTGTGGGCTATTTTGTAAATATATCCTTGCATACCTTTTCCAAACTCCCAGATAATGAATTGGTCAACATCTATACACACCTTCAAGTAAAGGAGGATTCACATACACTTTTTGGATTTTCCGAAAAATCGGAGCGGGAAATATTCAGGTTACTCTTATCAGTTTCGGGGATTGGTTCAAGTACTGCGCGAACCATGTTATCTTCTATGTCCCCGGTAGAGATTAGAGACGCCATAGCCAATGGAAATGTCCCTTCCATTCAGGCAATAAAGGGCATCGGTGCGAAGACTGCGCAGCGGGTCATTTTGGACCTTCGGGACAAGATTTTAAAAATGTACGACATAGACGAAGTTTCAGCAGTTCCAAACAATACAAATAGGGATGAAGCGTTATCTGCTTTAGAGGTACTGGGTTTCGCTAGAAAACAGGCTGAAAAGGTAGTAGATAAGGTGATTTCCCAAGACCCCTCTTTAAGCGTAGAGAACATTATAAAACTGGCGCTGAAAAATTTGTAGCAAGTTTGAAACAAGGGGCATTTAAAAAACTTAAAGATTCTTTTAAGCATACTATCCTATTCATTGTTTTTATCGGCTTTGTGGAACAATCCAAGGCCCAAGAAACGGATGAACAGGAAATTGATTCCGTCAAAACGGGCTATGACCTAGGCCGGATTGTACTGGAAAATCCGGATAGTATAGTTTCCAAATATATTTACGATCCCAATTTGGACCGATATATCTATAATGAGAGTATTGGTGATTTTAACATTGGCTACCCCATTATACTAACTCCGGATGAGTACTATGAACTAGTTCGCAAGCAGGGAATCAAAAGCTACTTCAAGGAAAAATCGGATGCCTACTCCGGTAAGAAGGCCGGGAGTGAGGAAGCCCGACGAAATCTGCTGCCCAACTTTTACATCAATAATGATTTTTTTCAATCTGTCTTTGGCGGAAATACCATAGAGGTCATCCCGCAGGGATCCGTTGCCATGGATTTGGGCGTTATCTGGCAAAAGAACGACAATCCTTCCCTATCGCCCCGTAACAGGACCAACTTGTCTTTTGACTTTGATCAGCGCATCAGTCTAAGTATGTTGGGCAAGATCGGGGAGCGCTTGCAGGTAAATGCCAACTACGATACGGAGGCGACTTTTGATTTTCAGAATATTGTGAAGTTGGACTATACGCCTACTGAAGATGATATTTTAAGAAAGATAGAGGTTGGTAATGTCAACATGCCCTTGAACAGTTCCTTGATTCAAGGTGCACAAAGTCTTTTTGGGGTAAAGACGCAATTGCAGTTTGGAAAAACAACGGTCACCGCGGTTTTTTCCGAACAGCGTTCCCAGAACAACACGGTAGTGGCCCAAGGAGGAGGGACCATCAATGAATTTAGTTTAACGGCACTCGATTATGACGAGGATAGACATTTCTTTTTGGCCCAGTACTTTCGGGACAATTACGACAGGGCCTTGGAAAAATATCCCTTCATTCAAAGTAAGGTCCAGATAACCCGTTTGGAGGTTTGGGTCACCAACAGGAGCCAGCAAACACTCAATGTTCGTAATGTTGTGGCTTTGCAGGATTTGGGTGAAACTAGGTATGGAGACCCCATTTCAGGGGCAACGGAGGAGGAAAAAACGAGGATAGGTTTAATTGCTGGGGATGTGGCCAGTGGATTTTTCCCATCAACTTTGAACGGTTTGCCAAGAAACGGAGCAAATGCCTATGACCCTGCATTGATCAGTAGTGGAGGTGGGGCATTAAATGATAATATTCGAGAAATTGCAACCGTTGAACAAGGTTTTAATCCCATAGTACCCGGGTATCAGGCAAATCAGGGATTTGATTATGCCATCCTGGAAAATGCCCGTAAACTTGAGCAAGGGCGGGACTATGATTTTAATACACAATTGGGATATATATCCTTGAACCAGCGTTTGAGCAATGATGAGGTATTGGCCGTCGCCTACCAGTATACCTTTGATGGGAATGTATACCAAGTAGGTGAATTTGCCAATGGAGGTTTGGATGCCACCACGATTTCCGGTGGGGCCGCTCCTGTAATTGAGAACAATACATTAGTCCTAAAACTTTTAAAAAGTAATATTACGAACGTCAGCGATCCTATATGGGATTTGATGATGAAGAATATTTATGCCACGGGCGCCTTTCGCTTGAGCGAGGATGACTTTAAGATGAATATCCTTTATTCTGATCCAACGCCTAGAAACTATATCACCCCTGTCGTAGAAGGTCCAGGGACCGGTTGGCCGGAAGGATTACAGGACCGTATCCTTTTGGACGTTTTTAATTTGGACCGATTGAATGTTTACAACGATGTGCAACCTGGAGGAGATGGTTTTTTTGATTTCTATCCCGGTATTACGGTAGATATTCAAGGAGGGCGTATCATTTTTACCAAAGTGGAGCCTTTTGGGCAATACCTATTTGAAACCTTGGATGATGGTACGGGAGATTACGAAAATGCCGCTTCCTTTAATGAAAATCAAGAAAAATATGTCTTTAGGGATATGTACGAATCCACCAAGGCGGCGGCCCTACAAGATCCTGAAAAAAATAAGTTTCTATTAAAAGGGCGCTATAAGTCCGAAGGAAACAATGGTATTCCTATTGGGGCCTTTAATGTGCCCAGGGGTTCTGTGACCGTTACCGCTGGAGGTAGACAACTACAGGAAGGAATAGACTATACGGTGAACTATCAGGCCGGGACCGTACAAATTTTGGATCCCAGTTTGGAAGCTTCCAATACACCCATCAATATTTCCGTAGAGAACAATGCCGTTTTTGGTCAACAGACCAGAAGGTTTACAGGTGTAAACCTGGAACATCAGTTTAATAAAAACTTCGTGCTTGGGGGAACTTTATTGAATCTAAATGAACGTCCGTTGACCCAAAAATCGAATTTTGGGATTGAGCCGGTCAACAATACCATTTTTGGGCTTAATGGAAATTTTTCCACGGAGGTACCATGGTTAACCCGAATGGCAAACAAATTGCCCAATATTGATACTGATGTACCATCCAATGTATCGGTTCGTGCAGAGGTTGCCTGGTTAAAACCCAATTCACCCAAGAATGCCGATTTCCAAGGGGAAACTACGACCTATTTGGATGATTTTGAAGGCGCCCAGGCCTTGATAGATATCCGTGGTTCCTTGGGTTGGACTTTGGCCAGTACACCATTGGAGTTTGCTCCAGGTGGACAGTTGATAGGTACTTCTCCCGAAGATCCTGCCAACCTTGAAAACGGATTTGGACGTGCCAAAATGGCCTGGTACACCATAGACCCGATCTTTTACACGAATCAAAGGCCAACGGCCATTACGGACAATGATATTTCCACAAACCCCACCCGTAGGGTTTTTATTGACGAGGTTTTTCCGCAGGTAGATATTGCCCAAGGCCAGACAACCGTTCAGGGAACTTTGGATATTGCCTATTACCCAAACCTTAAAGGTCCCTATAACAATAATCCCGATTTTCAAAATACTCAGCCTGATCAAAAGTGGGGTGGTATCATGCGGTCTTTGAGCAGTACCAATTTTGAGCAGGCCAACGTGGAATTCGTCCAGTTTTGGGTATTGGATCCTTACGTGGACGGCGAGGCAACAAGCCCGGGGGAACTGGTCTTGAACTTAGGGAATATATCCGAAGATATACTGCGCGATGGTAAAAAACAATATGAAAATGGATTGCCCGGTGTGGATAGTAACGAATTTGTGGCCCCTACCAGTTGGGGAGAGGTGCCGGCCACCCAGTCCTTGGTCTATGCCTTTGATGCCAGCGAACCCAATAGGACTTTGCAGGATATAGGTTTTGATGGTTTGAACGATGAAGCAGAAGCGGCCATCTACGATGCCAACCCGGGACCGGATCCTGCCTTGGACAACTACCAATATTATTTAAACAGAGAAGGAGGCATTTTAGAGCGGTATCTCGATTTTAATAATCCAGATGGCAACTCGCCCGTACAGGTGACCAATACGAATAGGGGTTCTACCACCCTGCCCGATGTGGAGGATGTGGACAGGGACCTGACGATGAATACCGTAAATAGCTACTACGAATATCGGATTCAAATTAAACCAGGGACCACTATAAACGATAAATACGTTACGGATATCAAGGAAGGTGTTACTCCGGAATTGCCCAATGGAGACCAATTGAATAGAAGGTGGATTCAGTATAAAATTCCCCTTAGCGATTTTACCGATGCTGTAGGCGGTATTACAGATTTTAGGTCCATCAGTTTTATGCGTATGTACATGACCGGTTTTTCAGGACCAACCGTGCTACGTTTTGCCACTTTGGATTTGGTCCGGGGCGACTGGAGGACCTATGTAAAAACACTGCAAGACCCTGATATCGATAACAACCCGGCGGATGACGGTACTACCTTGGACGTGAATACCGTGAACATTGAAGAGAACAGCGGAAGGATTCCCATACCCTATGTCCTTCCTCCGGGCGTTGCCAGGGAGCAGTTGAACAATAATAATACGATCATAAGGCAGAACGAGCAATCCTTGTCCTTGGTAGTGGAGGGTCTTGAATCCAGGGATTCTAGGGCTGTTTTTAAGAATTTGAACGTGGACATCCGTCAGTATAAAAAAATAAAGATGTTCATGCATGCGGAGAAAATCGTGGATAGCGATTATGCCGATAGTTCCACGCCACTAGTAGGTTTCTTGCGAATAGGTACGGATTTTACCCAAAACTACTATCAAATTGAATTGCCATTACAGTTTACGCCCTTTACTGCGGCATCGGAAAGTGAGATATGGCCCGATGTCAATGAAATGGACATTGCTTTAAGCGATTTGAACAAGGTGAAATCGGCATGGATACAAGGGGGCGATTTGAGCGAAGTGCGATTTTTTGAGGTTGAAAACGGGGAAGTCATTCCGGTAAACGAGTTTGACGATAGGGCCGCAGGAAGGTTGCGAATCGGTATTAAAGGAAATCCATCCTTGGGGAGTATCCGGAGTATGATGGTAGGTATAAAAAACCAGGATATTTTACCGGCAAGGGGCGAAGTCTGGTTCAACGAACTACGCTTGGCCGGATTGGACAATAACGGGGGCTGGGCCGCCATAGCAGCTGTGGACGCGAATATGGCCGATTTTGCTAACGTCACCGCCACGGGAAGCAAGAGTACCTCCGGATTTGGATCTATTGATCAAATGCCAAACGAAAGGGCGCGGGAAGACGCTACCAGTTATGACGTGGTGACCAATGTGAACGTAGGGCAGTTGCTTCCAAAGAAGTGGGGCATTCAGTTACCTTTCAACTATGGAATATCCGAGCAGTTGATAACACCGGAATTTGACCCGGTATATGATGACTTAAAGTTGAACGATTTAATCGAGGCTGCCCCAGACCAACAAGCGGCGGAAGAAATACGGGAACAGGCAGAGGATTATACCAAGCGTACCAGCATTAACTTCATTGGGGTGCGAAAAGATCGCGGCGAGGAGGCCGATGCCAATTTCTACGATGTGGAGAACTTTACCTTTAATTACTCCTACAACGAAACGGAGCATCGGGATTTTGAAATAGCGGAACTTCGAGATCAATCGGTCAATACCGGCTTTGTCTATAATCACAGTTTTGATCCGGTAGAAGTGGCTCCCTTTGCTAAAAAGGATTCGCTATTTAGGGGTAAATACTGGCAATGGTTAAAGGATTTGAACCTGAATCTGTTGCCCGCAAGTGTATCGGTCAATTCCAACATCAATAGACAATTCAATGCACAGCGCTTTAGGGATGTGCGGGAAGAAGGTGTGGACCGTTTGCCGTTACCGGAGTTGCAACAAAGGAATTATCTGTTCAATTGGCAGTACGCTGTCAATTATAACCTGACCAAGTCCTTGCGATTCAATATGACAGCTTCAAACAACAATATCGTCCGTAACTATTTTGAAGAGGATGGTGATCCAAGGTCTGAAATAGATAAGACCTTGGAACTGTGGGACGGCTTTTTTGATTTGGGCGAGCCCAATAGGCATTCCCAACAGATTCAATTGAATTATGAAGTGCCTTTTGCCAAAATCCCGGCTTTGGATTTTATCAACGCACAATATAGTTATACCAGCAATTTTGATTGGCAACGCGGGGGAGACGCCCTTGCGGAGGTGGCACAGCAAGCATTGAATGATCCCAATGCACGCATCAATACGGTTCAAAATGCCAATACGCATGCGTTGACCGCTTCCTTGACCATGCAAAAGTTCTATGATCTAATCGGATTAAAAAAGAGGGAGGCCCCTACGGCACAAAAAGGGGCAGGTGCTCGCCCCAATATTTTGAACCAGGGTAAAATGGAAGAGGAAAAGGTAAAACCAAAAACCAGTGGCCTTTTTAATACAATTGTGGATGTGGTGACCATGGTAAAACGTTTGAACATTAACTATAATGAAAACAACGGAACCGTACTGCCCGGTTATACGCAGTCCATCGGGTTTATAGGTACCACCAGGCCTACGATCGGGTTTGTGTTGGGTAGTCAGTCCGATGTTCGATTCGAGGCGGCCAGAAATGGTTGGTTGACCACTTTCCCTGATTTTAATGATCAGTTTATCAGAAGAACGAACAAACAATTGAATATCACCGCCACGGCACAACCCACTAGAGATATAACCATCGATTTGGTCGCCGATAGACAGTACTCCAACAGTATACAGGAGAACTATGATTTGGAAGCTTTGTTGGACAATAGGACCGGCCTTCAAAACCAATTGGGCAGCTTTAGTATATCTACTATGATGATTGGTACCGCCTTTGGTAAGAGCGATGAGTTTGATTCGGCCACATTTGAACAGTTTAAGGAAAATAGGATTACCATAGCGAATAGATTAGTTTCCGATCGCGGGCAAACACCTGGAACTTTGGATGAGGATGGTTTCCCGGAGCGGTATGGAAAGACCCAGCAAGACGTATTATTACCGGCATTCTTTGCGGCTTATACCGGTCAGGATGCAGAAAGGGTGAATCTAGATGTGTTCAGACAAATTCCAATTCCCAACTGGAACATAAAGTATACAGGACTTATGCAGAACAAATGGTTCAAGAAAAAGTTCAAGCGTTTTTCGATTCAGCATGGATATAGGGCCTCGTATAGTATCAATTCCTTTCAGACCAATTTAGAGAAACAGCAATTGATAAACGATGGTATTCAAGCGGTAGATACTGAAAATGGAGATTTGCTTCCTGATCTGATTCTGAACAATATAGTTTTAACGGACCAGTTCAATCCCTTGGTTCGTTTGGATTTTGAAATGCAGAATTCCGTAAGTGTATTGGCGGAAGTACGTACGGACCGTACATTGTCCTTGAGTTTTGATAATAATCTGATGACGGAAATAAACGGTCAGGAATACACGGTCGGGTTGGGTTACAGGATAAAGGATGTGCAATTTGTAACGAATATAGGTGGTAGCAAAACTCGGTTGAAAGGTGACCTGAATTTAAAGGCCGATGTAAGTCTTAGGGACAACATTACCATTATTCGGAATTTGGACATCAACAACAACCAGATTACTTCGGGCCAGAATCTATTGTCCATAAAATTTGGTGCGGACTATGCATTGAGCAAGCAATTGAACGTGTTGTTCTTCTATGACCATAATTTCTCCCAGTTTGCCGTATCTACGGCCTTCCCGCAAACTACCGTCAACGCCGGCTTTACGCTCAGGTACAATTTTGGGAATTAAGTAAGACCTATTTCTCAAAGAAGTAAAAGTATTTTTTGAATTCCTTTAGGGAATAATTTACATTTGTCCCCTATCAAAAATAAGGACTATGAAAATACCCGCTGAATTAAAGTATACCAAAGATCATGAATGGGTGAAAATCGAAGGCGATGTCGCTACGGTAGGTATCACTGATTTTGCCCAGGGAGAACTGGGTGATATTGTTTATGTAGAAGTAGACACGTTGGATGAAACTCTGGATAAGGAGGCAATCTTTGGAACCGTTGAGGCCGTAAAAACGGTGTCAGATCTTTTTTCCCCTGTATCGGGAGAAATTATCGAGTTCAATACCGCCTTGGAAGACGAACCGGAAATGGTCAACAAAGATCCCTATGGTGCAGGTTGGATGGTGAAGATTAAATTATCCGATAGTTCAGAAATAGAATCGCTATTAAGTGATGTGGAGTATAAGGAATTGATTGGTGCTTAAAAAGCTCTTTTATAACATACTTTTTGTAAGCTGGATGGTGTTCGTCACTTTTTCCAGCTTATTTTCTTTTAAAGGCATGCAAATGGGATCCTTTGCCTTTAGGATTCCTCACCTGGATAAAATGGTTCACTTTATCTTTTACTTAGTGATGGTGGTTACGGGATTTTTTGCCATAAAGGATTATCTTGTGCATAGGTATAAAGCATCTGCCATACTTTTGGGTATGGTAATATTTTCCATAATGTACGGCATGATTATTGAAGTTTTACAGTATAGTATTACCGTGAACAGACAAGGGGATATTTTGGACGCATTGGCCAACTCCTTGGGGGCGATTACCGGAATGTTCCTTGTAAGAAGCCTTTTTTATAAAGGGGAGCAGTTAAAATGAAAATTTTAATTGCATGTTTAAGGATTAATTAATTAAATTAGCGAACACTAAAATGATGATATATGGAACCTAAAAAGAATCCAAAGGCGGATTTGACCAAGAATAGCAGCTTATACTTTGTAGTAGGTCTTTTTGCTGTTATGTTGCTTACGTATATAGCCTTTGAATGGAAAACGTATGATGAAGTGAATAACTATGACATCTCAATGAATGTCGATGATTTGCTGGATGAGGAAGTTCCAATGACGGAACAGATTAAAACACCGCCACCGCCACCGCCACCTGCTGCACCTGAAATCATTGAGGTGGTCGAGGATGAAGAAGAGGTTGAGGAAACGGTAATTGAGTCTACAGAGACCAGCCAAGAGGAAGAAATCATCGAAGTAGAAGACGTAGTTGTTGAGGAGGAGGTTGAAGATGTGGACGTTCCTTTTGCTGTAATCGAGGATGTACCTGTTTTTCCAGGTTGTGAAAATGAAAGTGATAAAAGGGCATGTTTCAATTCCATGATTCAAAAGCATATCAGTAAAAACTTCCGCTATCCGGAAATTGCCCAAGAAATGGGTATCCAAGGAAGGGTAAGTGTTATGTTCGTGATTCAAAAGGATGGTAGCATTGGAAACATAAGAATGCGTGGACCAGATAAAAATTTGGAAGCTGAGGCTGCTAGAATTATTGGTAAGTTACCAAAAATGACACCCGGAAAACAACGAGGTAGAGCGGTTCGTGTACCTTTTAGTATTCCTATCAACTTTAAGTTACAATAATCGTATTATAAAAATTTTAAAAGGTCTGAACTTTAGTTCGGACCTTTTTTTATGGAACTATTCCAAATCCTGATATCAATCCTTGGTAGAAGCTTAAGATTTATTTAAAATAGGAACTTGGGTTTGCAGAACAAGGTTTGTCAGAGTATCTTTGCAGTCCAATTTTGTGTAAGGATGAAGACCGCGGTCCGTATGGCAAAAGACATCACATTTCCATTGATTTTTGCTGATTTCAAGGAAATTACCAAAGTAAGACTAGCGATCAGTGTGGTTTTTTCCTCTATTGCGGGTTATCTTCTGGGTGCTTATGAAGTAAGTGTATCATCTATTTTGTTATTGGCCTTTGGCGGCTATTGCATGGTTGGGGCAAGTAACGCCTATAATCAAGTAATTGAAAGGGATTTGGACGCTTTGATGAAACGGACCA
The DNA here is from genome assembly GCF_003933245.1 of Maribacter algicola. Classification (NCBI taxonomy): domain Bacteria; kingdom Pseudomonadati; phylum Bacteroidota; class Flavobacteriia; order Flavobacteriales; family Flavobacteriaceae; genus Maribacter; species Maribacter algicola. Next base: position 440,573 of record NZ_QUSX01000001.1, on the reverse strand, counting down.
GAAACAGGCCCATTCCCGCTGGAAGAATGTCCGTTTCTATGGCAATGTCCATAGCCATTGGCTTAACTTTACTCGGGATTATTAGTCTATACCTCCTTAACCCTAAAACGGCCATGTTTGGGGCTATCTCCATATTTTTATATACAAGTGTATATACTCCGCTAAAAACGAAAACACCACTATCGGTTTTTGTTGGTGCTTTTCCGGGTGCCATTCCTTTTATGTTGGGCTGGGTTGCGGCCACAAACGATTTTGGTATTGAGCCGGGCACCTTGTTCATGATTCAATTTTTTTGGCAGTTTCCCCATTTTTGGGCATTGGGTTGGATGCTGCATGAAGATTACCAAAGAGGGGGTTTTAAGATGCTTCCTACCGGTAAAAAGGATACGGGTACTGCACTACAAATTATCATGTACACTATTTGGATGATGGTAATATCTGTAATTCCTGCGTTTGGGATTACAGGGAGGTTGATGCTTTCGATTCCCGCTGCGATACTAATTTTGTTGCTTGGAGGCGTTATGTTATTTTATGGCCTTAAGTTATATGCAAAGAGGGATTCGGTTACGGCAAGGAAATTGATGTTGGCCAGTGTAAGTTATATTACACTTATGCAGATTATATATGTGTTGGACAAGTTTATTTAATATAGTATGGATTTAACCAAAGGAACTGAAAAGGAGAAGAGGGATAGGTCAAAGAAGATGATTCTTTGGTTCGGAATGGTAAGTTTGCTAATGGGTTTTGCAGGATGGACCAGTGCCTATATAGTAAGTAGTTCCCGTGAAGACTGGGTAAGCAGCTTGGCACTTCCAACCTCGTTCTATATAAGTACGGTCATCATTATTACTAGTAGTATTACATATATACTGGCAAAAAAGGCGGTCAAGGAAGGAAATGATAAAATGGGTACAACTTGGTTGTTAGGAACCTTGGCCCTTGGAATCGCTTTTATTCTAATGCAGTTTAATGGGTTTTCCCAAATGGTGGCGAGGGGTTATTATTTTACTGGACCTACAAGTACCATAAAGTTATCCTATGTGTTTTTGATTGCCATGGTGCATATTGTACACGTAGTTGCCGGGCTGATTTCCCTACTGGTTGTTTTATATAATCAATATAAAGGAAAGTATACAAGGGACGAATACCTAGGAATATCCCTGGGAGCGACCTTTTGGCACTTTTTGGACCTGCTTTGGGTCTACCTATTGTTATTTATGACATTTGTAAAATAATAATTTGAAACAAAAAAAGTTTTGAATCAAATTCAGCTTTTATATAGTTGAAAAAAATGTAAATTTGCTAAAGTTTTATTAAATCGATACATAATTCTATGGATACGACGGTTACAACGGAGATTAAGGAAAATGCATGGGGGGGAGGCAATAGGCCTTTAGGTGCTAGCTATGGTAAGTTGATGATGTGGTTTTTCTTGGTTTCGGATGCGCTTACCTTTTCTGGTTTTTTGGCCGCTTACGGTTTTTCACGCTTCAAGTTTATGGAAACTTGGCCCATCGCCGATGAGGTTTTTACGCACGTACCATTCTTTCATGGTAACTACCCTATGATTTATGTTGCCTTTATGACCTTTATATTAATCATGTCTTCCGTAACTATGGTTTTGGCCGTGGATGCTGGTCATAGAATGAAAAAGAATGCGGTTATTTGGTACATGTTCGCTACTATCATTGGTGGTGCCATATTCGTTGGCTCCCAAGCTTGGGAATGGGCAACGTTTATACGAGGGGATTACGGCGCTGTGGAGACCAAAGGAGGAAGGATTTTACAGTTTGTGGATGCCGAGACAGGAAATAGGGTTGCTTTGGCAGATTTTGCAAAAACTATCCCAAGCGAACGCATTGCACATGAGGAAAATAATGGTATATGGTTTTATGGAGAAGGCACCCGTACTAGTTTTACCGTGAACGAGGTAATCGAAGGATTCAAGGCAAATCCCAGTTTGGCCATAAAAACGGAGACAATTAATGAGGAGGGCGAAAAAGTAGTGCTAAGTAGACAGGAATCCCTTTCAAAACTGGCAGATGCTTCCCAGGTGGTTGAAGGTGCTAATCTTATTCACAACGAATACGGTAGTCGCCTGTTTGCGGATTTTTTCTTCTTTATTACAGGTTTTCACGGTTTTCACGTTTTCTCCGGGGTAGTTATCAACCTCATTATATTTTTTAATGTCGTTCTGGGTACTTATGAACGAAGAGGACATTATGAAATGGTAGAAAAAGTAGGACTCTATTGGCACTTTGTGGATTTGGTTTGGGTCTTTGTATTTACTTTCTTCTATTTAGTGTAAAAATTGGTTGTAGAAAAGATTATTTAAAATAGTATGGCACACGAACATAAATTAGAGATTTTTAGAGGATTGTGGAAGTTTAAATCCAATACCCAGAAGATTTGGGGCGTTTTGGCCTTTTTGACATTGGTAACGGCTGTTGAGGTTGTTTTGGGTATTTACAAACCCACAGTGCTGACCGATACCTATGTGTTGGGTATGAAGTTATTGAACTGGATCTTTATCATTTTGACATTGGTGAAAGCCTATTATATTTCATGGGATTTTATGCACCTAAGGGATGAGAAAAGTGCTTTAAGGAGGGCCATAGTTTGGACACCTATATTCTTGGTCCTGTATTTGGTATTTATTCTGTTGGTAGAGGCTAATTATATTTTTGAAATATATAAGGATGGTTTTGTGAAATGGAATTTCTAAGTGTTTTAAAAGAACATAATTAACAAAATAGAAAGACGGTTAACGAACCGTCTTTTTTATTTTTGCATTGGTTTTATAGTAATTTCCGCAAGATGAAATTCTTGAAATTGAAAATTTGGACTCTGGTTATATGAAAAAAAACTTTGTACTGATTGTTTTGTTCGTTTTACCTATAGTGGCATATTTATTCTTTGCGTCTGGAGTCACTAATTTTGGAAGGTTACCTGTTTTAAATGATGGTGTATCGGAAATTCCAAAAAATGTTGGGAATTCCATGTTTTCCAATAGAATCACCGTTTTGGGGTTTCTAGGAAAGGATGTGGATGGGAGAAAAGGCAATGCCTTTAACTTGAATCAAAAGATTTATAAGCGCTTTCATGAGTTTGATGACTTCCAATTTTTGATGGTAGTACCCAAAGGTACGGAGGCTGCGGTAATGGATTTAAAAAAAGAGCTTTCCAGTCTTGATGAAACTACTAAATGGAACTTTGCCTTTTTGGAGGAGGGTTCTATTTTAAGTTTATTTGAAAGCCTAGGAACTAATTTGAATCTGCAAAACGACCTAAGTTCTCCCTATGTTTTTATAGTGGATAAAAACTTAAAATTGAGAGGCAGGGACCATGATGAGGATGAAGGTATTAAATATGGTTATAATACGGCTTCCGTGGCGGACTTGAACAACAAGATGGTCGATGATGTAAAAATTATACTTGCAGAATATAGAATGGCAAGAAAGGAAAATAATCTTAATTAAAAACGATTGAACAAAAAGTATACATACGTTTGGGTTTCTTTGGTCATACTCATATTCGGGATAATTTTTATACCAAGAATCGTGGAGCGACTAAAGGCTGATGATGTTGTCGAAATTGACCGTATGAATACGACTTCATCTGATGGAGGTTTAAGTTATGTACTGCTCAATGGTAAAAAACGGAAGGTTCCATCATTTCAATTCATCAATCAAGATAGCCTGGTAATTTCGGATAAGGATTACTTGGGCAAAGTATTTGTTGTGGAATTCTTTTTTACCAGATGCCCTAGTATATGCCCTGTTATGACCAAAAACTTAGTGGCTTTGCAGAATGAATTTGTAAATGATGAAAGCTTTGGAATTGCTTCATTCAGCATTACGCCAGATTTTGACACACCGCAAGTGCTAAAGGAATACGCTGAAAAATATGGGATTACCGATATGGATTGGCATTTGATGACCGGTAAAAAGCAGGAAATTTATGATTTGGCGAATAGTGGTTTCAATATTTTTGCAGCGGAAATGCCCGATGCCCCTGGGGGCTTCGAACATTCCGGTCTGTTCGCATTGGTAGATAAGAACGGTTATATACGTTCGAGAAAGGACGCCTTTGGAAATCCAATCGTTTATTATAGAGGTGCTATTACAGAGGAGATGGGTGAGAATAGTGAAGGGGAGAAGGAACAAATAGGTATCTTAAAGGAGGACATAAAAAGACTATTAGAGGAGTAGTATGGAAAATAATATCGCACTTAAAGAGAAAAAGTTCAATAGGATGATTACTGTGGTCTCTGTGGTAATTCCTATAGTGGTGGCATTGCTTTTTGGTATAAAAATTCCAAATGTGGAACCTTTGTCCATTTTGCCACCTATTTATGCGACTATCAATGGTCTTACCGCTGTGTTACTCGTTGTAGCAGTTTGGGCGATCAAGAACCAAAGGCAGGTGCTACACCAAAATTTAATGACAATCAATATTGGTCTTTCACTCATTTTTTTGGTAATGTACATACTTTATCATATGACATCTGATTCAACCCCATATGGAGGGGAAGGTTTTGTTTCTTATGTGTACTATTTTATATTGATTACACATATCGTTTTGTCGATCGCCTTGATTCCCTTGGTCCTGAGAACCTACGCCAAAGCCTACTTAGGGCGATTTGAAGATCATAGGGTGTTGGCCAGATATACATTTCCCATATGGCTATATGTTGCGGTAACAGGTGTCGTAGTTTATTTAATGATTTCGCCATATTATGCCTCATAATGAATAAAAAAGTCATAGTATGAAACCGCATCGTATTCCAATATTTGCCAGAAGTAACTACAAAGGCTTCTTTCTTGTTTTCGTGATTAGTATTTTGTTGTTTCCTTCGGCAACAGAAGCGCAATGTGCCATGTGCAGGGCGGTACTGGAAAGCGAGGCATCGGGTACTACTGCGGAAGGTATCAATAATGGTATAGTTTACCTAATGGCCATACCCTATATACTCGTAGCAGGTGTCTTCTATTTTGTGTACCGCAAAATGAGATCTTAACACAGTTTTAAAACTTTAACACTTTTTTTATTCTTTATCTGTAACATTGGGCGGACTTGTTAGTCTGATTATTGTGCGATTCGTGTATTGCATTCATCAATCATCAAAAAACCAATCAATGTTCGACATCGAAAGATGGCAAGAGATTTTCGATACTATCCGTAAAAATAAATTGCGGACAGTCCTTACGGGTATCTCGGTCGCTTCCGGAATTTTTATCCTTGTAATTTTATTGGGTTTTGGTCAGGGCATGCAAAATGGTATTGCCCAAGAATTTGAGGAGGATGCCAGTAATCGTATTGGCGTATGGACCCAAGTGACTACCAAAGAATATAAAGGTTTGAATCCGGGCAGACCCATACGTTTACGAAACGAAAATTACGACTACATAGAGGATAAATATGCTGATGAACTTGAATATAAATCACCCAATTTTAGGGTATTCAATGCAAGCATCAATTATAAAAAGGAATCAGGTGCTTATTCCGTTCAGGGGATTTCGCCAGAATACCAACAAATAGAAAATGAGTTTATTTCCAAAGGGAGGTTCTTAAATTACAAGGACCATCAGTCCGTTTCCAAGGTTGCCGTTATCAGCAACAAAATCCATCGGGAATTATTACAAAATGAGGAGGAGCCCGTAGGGCGTGAATTAAAAATAGCGGATTTAAGCTTCAAGATTATTGGCGTTTACGGCGACAAGGGGGGCGAGCGAGAAGAAGACCGTATTTATATTCCCTTAAGCACCGGTCAGCGTGTTTTTAATGGTGGCGATAGCCTCAACATGATGTTTTTCACATTAAAGCCCGCAGCCACATTTGAAAAAACCCTTGCCGAGTCCATAAAATTCACAGACGAAATAAAGACATATTTAAAGCAATCGCACACCGTGGCTCCTGATGATATGAGCGCCATAAATACCTTTAACACATTAGAAAATGTACAACGGTTCATGAACCTTATCGGTGGCATCAAGTTTTTCTTTTGGTTCGTGGGGGTATGTACGATTATTGCGGGTATTGTTGGGGTGAGCAATATAATGTTGATTATCGTTAAGGAAAGAACTAGGGAAATAGGTATTCGAAAAGCCTTAGGTGCCAAACCATGGTCCATTGTAGGTATGATTCTGCATGAGGCCATCTTTGTTACTGCAGTTTCGGGTTTTGCAGGCCTTATTTTCAGTATGGGTCTGTTGGAATTGATAGGTCCAAATGTTGAAGTGGACTATGTGGTCAACCCCTCCATAAATTTTAATGTTGCGATAACAACCGTTTTATTATTGGTTTTTGCCGGTGCTTTAGCAGGTTTTTTCCCCGCTTGGCGCGCCGCAAAAATCAAACCGATTGTAGCCTTAAAAGAAGAGTGATATTCAAGGTTTTAACCGATTAATTAGCTTAAAATGTTCAATAAAGACCGATGGGACGAAATATTGCAGGTACTAACCACAAACTGGTTCAGGACATTGCTTACGGCCTTTGGTGTCTTTTGGGGGATTTTTATACTGATCATATTGTTGGCCGCTGGAAAGGGACTCGAGAATGGTATAAGGGCCGATTTTGGGGATATCGCCACAAATACCATGTTCATGTGGACGAGAACGGCCTCAAAGGCGTATAAGGGACTTCCTAAGGATAGGGAATTCAGTTATAAAACAGATGATGTGGCAGATATTTGGGAAAACGTTGATGGACTTCGGTTTGTTTCCCCCAGAAATCAATTAGGTAATTTTCAAGGTGCCAACAACGTGGTAAGAGGTTTAAAAACAGGTGCCTTTAGCGTATATGGAGACTACCCGGAAATCATAAAGCAGGAACCTATGGACATTACCTCCGGACGTTTCCTTAATTACGGCGATATCAACGAGAAAAGAAAGGTTGCTATTATAGGTGTAGATGTAAAGTCAAGTTTATATGACAAGGATGAAGAGTGTCTAGGAACCTATATAAAAATTAACGATGTTAATTTTATGGTAGTCGGAACATACAAAAAAAAGAATGCAGATGGTAATAGCGAAAATGCACAAAAGGAAATTTATATTCCTTTCACTTCCTTTTCACAGGCCTTTAATAGAGGGGATAATGTAGGCTGGATGGCCATTACCGCCGTCGATGAAGTGCCAATTACCAATATCAAGGAGCAAATATTCACAATTGTTAAGGAAAACCATAGAATACATCCTGAGGATACTCGGGCCGTTGGTCATTTTGATTTGAATGAACAATTCCAAAGAGTGGTCAGCCTTTTTGGGGCCTTGAGGCTGATTGCTTATTTCGTGGGGATATGTGTGCTTCTTTCCGGTATCATTGGGGTGAGCAACATTATGCTGATCGTGGTAAAGGAAAGGACAAAGGAAATAGGTGTTAGACGCGCGTTAGGGGAGAGTCCATGGTCCATCAAACAGCAAATATTGATGGAGTCCATATTCTTGACCATCATTTCAGGTATGACCGGAATCGCCTTTGGAGCCTTGGTTATTTATGGTATCAATTACGTATTGGATATTAGTGGGCCGGTGATGATGTTCGTTAATCCGAGCGTAAACCTTGGGGTGGTAACCGTTGCGCTGATAATTTTAATCGTGTCCGGGTTATTTGCTGGGTTCATTCCCGCCAATAGTGCTATCAAAATTAGACCGATAGAAGCGTTAAGAAACGAATGATGGAAAGAATTTAAAATATTGATCAATCAATCCAACTAAAAAATGAAGAAAAAAGTAACTATTTTTATTTTACTGTTCATTGTAGTCGCCTTCGGTGGAGCGATGTACTATTTATATCAAAAAAATGCTGAGGATCCCGTAGTTTATGAAACAGAGACTCCCACAACGGAGAACATTGTGAAAAAGACCGTGGCCACCGGGAGTATATTGCCGTTGGAAGAAGTGTTGATCAAGCCCAATATTTCAGGGGTTATAGAGGAAATTTATGTGGAAGGTGGAGATTATGTAAAATCCGGGGATTTAATATGTCTTATTAAGGTAGTCCCAAATTTAAACGCTTTGAACGATGCCAGAAACGCCATCGATGAGGCTAAAATAGGTTTGGACGATCAACTACGTAATTTAGAACGTCAAAAAAATCTTTTTTCAAAAGGTGTCATTTCTAAAGTAGATTTAGAAAGGGCCCAAGTTGCCTATGACCAGGCCAAGCAGGCTTTTGGTGCTGCAAATAAGAGGTTTGATATTGTAAAGACCGGAACGACCCAAGGTTATGGAAATGCCGCAAATACCCAAATAAGGGCTACGGTAAGCGGTATGGTACTGGAAGTTCCCGTAGAGGTAGGGAATCAGGTTATCGAGAGCAATACCTTTAATGAAGGAACTACCATTGCTGCCATAGCCGATGTGGACAAAATGATTTTTGAAGGTAAGGTAGACGAATCCGAAGTTGGGAAGATAAAGGAAGACCTACCATTGGAAATCACCGTTGGAGCCATTGAAAATGCTGTTTTCAAAGCTGTATTGGATTACATTGCCCCAAAGGGGAAGGCTGAAAATGGAGCAATACAGTTTGAGATCAAGGGAACATTACAAAAACAGGATTCCGTTTTTATTCGCGCTGGACTAAGTGCCAATGCGTCAATAATTCTAGCCCGTGCCGATAGTGTTCTTGCTGTTAAGGAAGCATTGGTTCAGTTTGATGGTAAGACCAAAAAACCATTTGTGGAAGTGGAGACCGGTGACCAACAATTTGAACGTAGGGATATTGAACTGGGGATAAGTGACGGTATTAACGTAGAAGTAAAATCCGGTATTTCCAAAAGTGATAAAATAAAGGTCTGGAACGCGATTAAAGCGGACGAATTCGCCCAAAATTAAAATAGATGGGAATTTTCTGTTTTTTCTTGTAACAAAAATAAAGAACGTAAGTCTAACCAGTAGACTTTAATAGAGGTACAGTCTAAAACAATAACCAACATGATTGAAATAAAAAATCTTCATAAGTCCTATAAAATGGGCAAAAACTCCTTACATGTACTTAAGGGTATCAATTTTTCCGTGGAAGAGGGCGAGTTGGTGGCCATCATGGGATCTTCGGGATCTGGGAAGTCCACTTTATTGAATATTCTGGGTATGTTGGATGAACTTGACGAGGGTAGCTATACTTTGGATGGTGTGCCTATAAAGAACTTGAACGAGACCAAAGCGGCTCAATACAGAAATAAGTTTTTGGGCTTTATATTTCAATCCTTCAATTTGATCAATTATAAAAGTGCGGTGGAGAATGTGGCCTTGCCATTATATTATCAAAAGGTGGGACGAAAGGAACGTCAAGAAAAGGCCTTAAAATATTTGGAACAAGTTGGTCTCAAGCAATGGGCAACACACTTGCCCAGCGAGCTTTCAGGTGGTCAGAAGCAGAGGGTTGCAATCGCCCGAGCTATGGCTGCTGAACCAAAAGTTTTATTGGCGGATGAGCCTACCGGGGCATTGGATAGTAAAACGTCCTATGAAGTTATGGATCTTATTCAGAAAATCAATGATCAAGGAAATACCATATTGGTGGTTACCCACGAGGAGGATATTGCCCATATGTGCAAACGGATAGTGCATTTAAAGGATGGGGTCATTGTTGAGGATAAGAAAGTGGAACAGGTTAGAGCTGAGCAATATGTTTAACAGGGACAACTGGAAGGAGATATTTGAGACCATTCAGAAAAACAAATTAAGGACTTTCCTTTCAGGTTTTACTGTGGCTTTGGGTATCCTCATATTCGTTGTTCTGTATGGTTTTGGAAACGGTCTCATTAATACATTCAACGAGTTTTTTGAGGATGATGCGACAAATACTTTCTATATTTTTCCTGGAAGGACTTCCAAACCTTACAAAGGTTATAAATCCAATCGGCAAATAGAATTTGACAATTCTGATATAGCCGATATTGAGGAATCTTTTCCCTTGTTCTTGGAATATATTTCTCCAAGGGTGGATAGAAGTGGCTTGGTCAAGTATAAAAATGAATCGAATAACTATACCACACGTGGCGTTAGTGAATCTTACCAATTTGCAGAAAAGACCATGATTATGAAGGGTAGGTATCTAAACCTGGAAGATATAAAGGACAAAACCAAATATGCAGTTATTGGAAGGTTGGTAGAGCAGGATTTGTTCAAAAACGAAAATGCACTTGGTAAATATATCGATATAGCCGGTAGTGCCTTTAAAGTCATAGGGGTTTTTCAGGATGATGCGGGGGATGATGAGGAGCGTAGAATTTATATACCCTATACGACACGGCAGTTAATTGAAAAAAATACGGATAAGATTGATCAGATAGCTTTGGGCTTTAAGCCTGAGATAGGCTATGCAGGCGCTATGGCCTTTGAAAGAAAACTTGGGGATTTTCTCAGAGAGAAAAAAATTATCGACCCAAATGATGAACGAGGTTTCTTTATCAGAAATGTGGCTGACCAATTAAAACAGAACCAACAATTCGCTGGTGTTTTACAGATTATTGTTGCATTCGTAGCTTTTGGGACCATCATAGCTGGGATTATAGGTATCAGTAACATAATGGTTTTTGTGGTTAAGGAACGTACCAAGGAAATTGGCATTCGTAAGGCCTTGGGGGCAACACCTAAATCCGTAATAAGTACCATACTTTTGGAATCCGTTTTCATAACCACTATTTCAGGAATTATAGGGATGGTATTAGGGGTGGCCATGTTAAGTTCATTGGGGGATGCCTTAAAGGATTATTTCATTACCAATCCATTTATCAATATGGGAACCGCCATATTTGCAACTATCGTATTGATTTTCTTTGGTGGTTTGGCAGGATATATACCCGCTAGAAGGGCGGCAAAGATTAAACCAATTGTGGCATTAAGGGACGAATGATATGAAGTTTATTTTCGATAGAAATACTTGGCAAGAAATATTCGGTTCTATAAGTAAGAATAAGACCAGGACCATAATTACCATAGTGGGTGTATTATGGGGCATATTCATATATATAGCACTATCCGGGGCCGCTAAAGGTATGGACAATGGCTTTGAAAAGGTGTTCGAAAGTGTTTCCATGAACAGTATGTTCGTGTGGGGTCAAAGTACTAGTATGCCCTACGAGGGCTTTAAAACTGGTAGACCCATGCAATTAAAGTTGGGCGATGCGGCCAGATTGGAGAACAGGATACCGGAAATCAACTATATAGCACCCAGGATCAATCTTGGAAATTTTGGTACAGAGCCTGTGTTTACGGTCCGAGGGCAAAAGTCGGGAACTTATCCGGTGAATGGGGACTATCCCATTTATACAAAAATAGCTACCAAGCAGATTTTTGATGGGGGAAGGTTTATCAATGATGAGGATATTGAACAGGCCCGAAAGGTTTGTGTTATTGGGGAGCGAAATGTTCAGGAACTTTTTGACAAGGACGAAGATCCCATTGGTCAGTTCATAAGGATTGGAGACGTTTATTTTCAGGTTGTTGGGATACATAAGTTGGCCCAAGGAGTAAGTTTTGATAGCGACGCGGCGATTTTTATTCCCTTCACAACCTTTAGAAAACTGTACAATACGGGGGAAAACGTGGATTATTTCTGCATAGCGGCCTACGATGATGTGGACGTGGTCCAGGTGGAAAAGGATGTCAAGGCCTTACTTAGAAATATACATCGGGTGAATCCTGAGGATGAGAGAGCCTTTGGTTCCTTTAATTTAGGCGAAGCATTTGCAAGGGTATCGGGCTTTGCCAAGGGTATGACATTTTTGAGCTTGGTTGTTGGGTTGGCAACGATCCTTGCCGGGGTCATCGGCATCGGAAATATTTTATTGATATCTGTAAAGGAACGTACAAAGGAGTTGGGTGTTAGACGGGCCTTGGGTGCTACGCCCGCCGAAGTAAGGAACCAAATTATATTGGAATCCGTTTTCCTAACAATGATTGCAGGTGTCATGGGAATAATTCTAGGAGCGGGAGTTTTGTCCATCATAAACAGTCTCACGAAGGATTTGGATTTTCCATATACCAATCCTACAGTGCCCATACCTTATGTGCTTGGCGCTTTGTTGATTATGGTTATCCTTGGAACTTTAATAGGATTGATTCCAGCGCAACGCGCAGTTAGTATAAAACCAATAGACGCATTAAGAGAAGAATAACAACCATTTAAATAAACACTTAAAATGAATAAAATCGTAAAATATATTTTAATAGGAGTTTTGGTGATAGGAGCACTTTGGGCCGCTGTGTTCTTTATTAAATCGAACAGCAAATCTGCTATTACCTATGATACCAGCCAACCTTTTATTTCAAGTATCGAGAAAAAAACGGTGGCTACAGGGAAGGTCATTCCAGAAGAAGAGATTGAAATAAAGCCTCAAATATCGGGTATTATAGAAAAGATTTACTTGGAAGAAGGTGCCAAGGTCAAGGCCGGGGATTTGATTGCCTTAATTAAAGTGGTTCCCAATGAACAGTCTTTGTTCCAGGCTCGTGGACGAGTAAACAATGCCAAAGTAGCTTTGAGCAACGCGGAACTTGATTTTAATAGAAACAAGACCTTGTTCGATAAAGGAGTTGTTTCTGCCCAAGACTTTCAGAACATCCAATTAGCTTATAATCAAGCTAAACTGGAACTCGAAAATGCTCAAAATGACTATCAGATCATACTTCGCGGTTCGGCCGGGGGTTCTTCCACGGCCAATACGAATATTAGGGCCACAGTTGATGGTACAATTTTGGAGATTCCTGTGGAAGAGGGAGATCAGGTAATTCAAAGTAACAACTTTAACGATGGTACTACAATAGCATCCATTGCGGATTTGGGAAAAATGATTTTCGAAGGAAAGGTGGATGAAGGTGAAGTTGGGAAGTTGAAAGTTGGAACACCCCTTAAAATCAGTTTGGGTGCAGTAGAAGATGTTGAATTGGATGCGAAGTTAAAGTTTATAGCACCAAAAGGAATCGAGGAAACAGGTGCCGTACAATTTAAGATAGAAGGTGATGTAGAGGAAAAGGACGATGTTTTTATCAGAGCAGGGTATAGTGCCAATGCTTCCATCGTATTGGAGAAAAAGGATAGCATTTTGGTAATTCCAGAGGCGGTTTTACAATTTGACAAGGAAACGGATAAACCTTATGTAGAAATAGCTATAGGTTCTGCCGAGGAACAAAAATTCGAAAGAAGAGATATTGAAACCGGTATTTCAGATGGAGTTAATGTGGAGGTTGTATCCGGATTGACAAAAGATGACAAGGTGAAACACTGGAATAAAACGGAGCCTATTAAGAAAGGTGAAGACGAAACAGAGACTGAATAATCATCATCAATCACAATAAATAATCAAAAAAAATGAAGTACACGATAACCACAATACTACTGTTCTTGGTAGTGGGGACTACATGGGCCCAAAATAAAAAATGGACCTTGGAGGAATGTGTCACCTATGCTGTGGAAAACAACCTATCCGTAGAGCAGTTTGAATTGGACCTTGAGAATGCAAGAGTTGATAAATCCGATGCTATTGGTGGTTTGTTGCCAAGAATAAATAGTAATATAAGTGTGGCTGGAAACACAGGACTCTCCTTTGATCCAACGACTAATCAGCCAGTGACCACGACTATTTTAACGGCTAATGGTGGAGTAACTTCTTCCTTAACACTATTTGACGGTCTCCGTAATATTAATAGACTAAATAGGGCCAAATTAAACGATATGGCCAACCAGTATAGGTTAGAAAATCTAAAAGATGATATCCGCTTGAATGTGGCACAGGCCTATTTACAAATCATTTCCAATAAAGAGGCTCTAAAAGTTTCCAAAGCACAATATGCCGTTACAGAACAGGATTTAAAGAGAACAAAAGAATTAGTAGAGTCGGGTGTGGTACCTCGAGGCGACCTTTTGGAACTTGAGGCAACCGCTGCAAATCAGGAACAACAGATAGTTAACAATGAGGGCTTGGTTTTAATTTCTAGAATCAATTTGGCGCAGCTTTTACAGATTACGGACTATGATAATTTTGATATTGTTGATGAATCTTTTGAAATACCTCCCTCCGAAATACTAAATAATTCAGCAAAGACCATTTTTGCAAAGGCCTTGGAATTTAGGAATGATATTAAATTTTCAGAATCATTGATGGAGCTTGCGGAAAAAGATGTTGAACTTGCCAAAGGAGCTTATTATCCAACTTTAGGAGCCTTCTTTAATTATAATACGCGATACTCCGATCAGGGAGGTTTTGATCCTGCTACCGGAACTTTAGTTCCTGCGGAAAGCTTTACAAATCAATTGTGGATTAATGATGGTATATCTTATGGAGCACAGATGAACATTCCCATCTTCAATGGGTGGAGCACCAGGAACAGTGTAAAACGCTCTCAAATTAGTTTAGAAAAGGCAAAGGTTCAACTAGATCAGGATAAATTAGCTTTGGAATCTACAGTAAATCAAGCTTATGTGGATGTTACTACATTTAGAAAGTCTTATGAGGCTGCTGAAAAAACATTGGAAGCGAGGACTTTGGCTTATCAATACGCCAAGGAGCGTTTTGATGTTGGCTTGATGAATTCATTTGATTTTGGCCAGGCACAAGCTAGGGTAGATGATGCCGCTGCAAATGTTATTAGGGCAAAATATGAATATATATTTAGATTGAAAATCCTGGAATTCTTTTTTGGAATTCCAATAACATTAAATTGATTACACAAATAAATATTAAAAAACCTGCAATCATTGATTGCAGGTTTTTTTGTGTATATGCTCTACCTTTGAAAAATGGCTTTAATACTGAATCTTGAAACAGCTACCACCAACTGCTCCGTATGTTTGTCCTTAAAAGGAGAAGTGGTTTCAATTAGGGAGAACAATACACCAAATTATTCCCACGCGGAACAGCTGCATGTGTTCATTAAAGAGTGTATGGATGAGTCCGGTTTTTCCATGACGGATTTGGATGCTATTGCCGTTAGCAAAGGGCCGGGTTCGTATACTGGTTTAAGAATAGGGGTATCGGCAGCCAAGGGTTTGTGTTTTGCATTGGATGTTCCTCTCATATCCATCGCTACCTTAAAAAGTTTGGCTAGCCAGCTAAAAATAGCGGAAGGTGATTTTATAATACCTGTTTTGGATGCAAGACGTATGGAGGTATACTCGGCAGTATTTGATGCCCATTTGAATGAGATAAGGGAAACTCAGGCACAAATAATAGGAGAATCTTCTTTTCAAGAATATTTACAAGGTAGTAAGGTACATTTTCTGGGGTCCGGTGCGGAAAAAATAAAGGAGACACTAACAAATTCTAATGCTGAGTATTATACAGAAGCTGTGCCGTCAGCTAAAGAAATGGCATCCCTTTCCTTTGAAAAGTTTACAAAGACCAATTTTGAAAACGTCGCTTATTTTGAACCGTATTACTTGAAGGATTTCCTAATCACCCAGAAAAAATCCTAAATTAAAATTATACCTAGCATAGGTGCAAGGTCCTTTAAATGCTATTTGCTTTCTACAAGTTCTTGGTGAATCACCCTTTGTGGGAATGGTATTTCGATACCTTCTGCGTCAAATCTAGTTTTTATCTCTTCCATTACGTGAAAGTGTGCTTTCCAAAAAACCTCATTATTGGCCCAAAAACGTAGCGTAAGATTTACGGAGCTGTCTGCCAATTCCCCAACATACACTTCCGGGATTGGGTCTTTTAAAATGTTTTCATTTTCCGCGCATATAGCCAGTAGGATATCCTTTGCCTTTTTAATGTTGGAACCGTATCCAATGCCCACGTCTATTTTATCCCTTCGAGTGTCTTCCGCATTGTAATTTATTATATTGTTGTTGGACAATTGTCCATTGGGTATAATGGCAATTTGGTTTCCAAAGGTTTTTAGTTTGGTAGTGAAAATAGATATTTCCTTTACGGTGCCATCAACCCCCTGAGCCGAGATAAAATCGCCCACTTTAAAAGGTTTAAATAAAAGAATGAGTACCCCACCTGCAAAATTGGATAGAGAGCCTTGCAGTGCTAGGCCAATTGCCAAACCTGCGGCCCCTATAATAGCTACAAGGGAAGAGGATTGTACGCCCAATTGGGTTATCACCAGTACGAAAAGGAGTATTTTAAGGGCTATGGAAATCAGGCTTTGCAGAAAGGATTCCAAAGATTCGTCGTAATCCTTCTTGGAAAAGAACTTGCGAATCATTTTGTTTATAAACCTAATTACATAAATTCCCACAAATAATAAAATTATGGCCGCTACCAAATTTGGTAGCGCCTCCCAAAACCATTTTATGGCGTTATCTATATGTTCCTGATAATTGGTAAATTGTTCCATAGTCCTTTTATACTTTTGTTGGCCAACATATAGAAATGAATAGTGTAAATCAAGTTTTTTCATTTAAACTAATGTTAAGGAACACTCTTCGAACGTGGATGAGTCAAAGCTTGTTTTTTTTGAGTCAAAAGGCTTGTTGGTATAACGCTCCTTTAATATAATTATATGGTGATAAGTTGGCACAAGGTTCGCTAAGAATTAACTTATTTCGATTTTTAGTACTGTTTAGCGACGGTTATATAAGGGACACCATAAAAAAAAGCGCCACATGGGCGCTTTATATTTCTGATTCAAATGTAACAATTACTGTACTTCGAAGGTAATCTTCACATTTACACGATAGTTTACCATTTGACCGTCTTCTACGGTGGCACTTTGTTCATTGATATATACCGAACGAATGTTCTTTACTGATTTTGCGGCTTGTGCCACTGCATTTTTTGCGGCATCTTCCCAACTTTTATCGGAATTGGCCAATACTTCTATTACTTTTAAAACTGCCATAATTAGTGTTTTTTATGTTTCCCTTAAATTTAAGGATTCTTGGTAAGAAAGTCCACCCTTAGGTCTGTTTTTTATCCGTTTAGGGCAACAACTTCGTTGACTCGGTCACCCATCATGTTTTTTAACATGGTTTCGATCCCATTTTTCAAGGTAAATGTTGACGAAGGACATCCACTACAGGCACCTTGAAGAATAACGTTTACGGTACGGCTGTTGGGCTCATAGGACTTGAACAGAATATTCCCACCGTCACTCGCCACCGCGGGCTTTATATATTCCTCTAAAATATCGATGATTTCTAAAGAGGTATCGTCCAATTCATCTTTGATGATATTTTGGGTGGAGTCCGCTGCTTGGTTCCCTTGTATGGGTTCCGCATTCGTCGTTACAATATCCCTGCCCTCTGCTATAAAGTTTCTAATAAGTTCCCTTAGCTCCATTGTAATATCGTCCCATTCGGCAACTTCGTATTTGGTAACCGATACATAGTTGTCATCAATAAAGACCTGCTTCACAAAGGGAAATTGAAACAACTGTGTGGCCAAAGGGGAGTCTTTGGCTTCATCAATATTCTTGAACTCGAACATAGAACCTACAATCTTTTTACTGGCCACAAATTTCATGGTTGCGGGATTCGGAGTAACCTCAGCGTACACGGTCACGGCAATGGGCTTATCGGTTTCCTCTTCAATTAACACGGGCTCCCCGGCGTTTAGGTATTCCACTAACTGCTGTGCCACTTCGTCCTTAACATCCTCCCAATCGACAATATCGTACCGTTCCATACCAACGAAATTTCCTGAAATGTATACGGTTTTGATAAAGGGTAGGTAAAAAAGTTGTTGTGCCAATGGAGAATTTTTGGCCTCGTCTATATTTTTAAATTCATAGTTTTGCCGTTTGACCAAAATGTGGTTGGATTCAAACTTCAAGATGGCCGGGTTCTTTGTTTTTATAACGGTGATATTATACTCCTTCATTTGGTTTCAATTTTTTTCAAAAATACAAAGGAATTCTAAGTTTGTCCCTACATAATAATGTACTGTTTGCACCGTTATCCTTTATATTTGGTGTTATGTGCACTTTTACCCCAAATTCTTGACATGAGATGTAAGCTGTTTCTATTGTCCTTCCTTCTATTTTTTGGTTTAAAAGCCAAAGCACAAGAGGGAATACCTGTATATTTTGATTATTTGGCCGATAATTACTATTTGGTATTTCCATCTATGGCGGGTTTTACAGAGTGTGGCCAAATTAGGGCAACTGCGAGACAGCAGTGGTTTGATGTGGAAGACGCCCCAAACTTACAGACGATCAACGGGCATTTTAGGTTGGGAGACTCCCCAAGCGGTTTAGGGGCCATTATTTTTAACGATGCCAATGGCTACCATTCCCAAACCGGATTCAAAGGAACCTACGCCCATCATTTGCGCATGGGTGGTGACGATGTGCGGGTATTGAACCAGCTTTCCTTTGGTTTGAGTGGAACGGTACTTCAAAGTAGTTTGGATGAAACGGAATTTCGTTCCGTAGCATTTGATCCTGCTATTTCAGGGATTAAGCTCAATGAGACCTATTTCAATGTGGATTTTGGAATGTCCTATGCCTATCAGGAGTTTTATACACATTTTGCCGTATTGAATGCACTTTCTACGCGGCGAAACTTATATAGGATAAATAGAGCTGATGACCCGGACAACTTGACGGTTCCCAGGGTGGATAATCTTAGGAGATATCTCATTTCGGCGGGATATGTATTTGGCAGAAGCGAATGGCAATTTGAACCTTCCGTACTTTTTCAATTGACGGATTTCACCAAGGAAAAGACCGTGGACATTAATGCGAAGCTTTACAAGGATGTGGATTTTGGCCGCATTTGGGGCGGTGTTTCCTACAGAAGGAGTTTTGATGGTGCACAGTTCCAAACGGCAACAAGTTTTGGGGAACAACGCCTTCAATTGATTACGCCAATTGTAGGGGCAAATTTTAAGCAATTCATGATCTCCTATAATTACTCATACCAAATGGGTGATATTCGTTTTGATAATGGGGGCTTTCACCAGATAACCTTAGGTTTCGATTTTTGCAAACCAGAAAAAAGGTATGATTGTTACTGTCCTGCCGCGAATTAATAAGGGCCTTTTACGTTCGTAAAAGACCCAAAATATGCTTGCTACCTTTTTGCCTAATCCCACGTATAGTTTTTTAGGGCTGCCTGCTTTTTTATAGCACCTAATAGGGCACCTTCCAATTCCCCTTGGGTATTTTCTTTCTGGTTTTGGGCAATGTAGATTTCCCGTTTCTCATTTATTTCGGCGATTTCCGCCTGAATACGTTCCCTTTCTATACGTTTACTATCAATGTATTTTTCAATTTCTTGGTTTGATTTTCCTTTTAGTTCTTCGGGCAGACTTTTTCGATCCAGCTCCTTTAACTCAAAATTTGCATCGGCCGATGCATCCACCAAATCCCATGATTTATTGTTATAAAGACGGGAGCTTTTGCTCACGGCTCGTTTGATCGCTACACCATATCCCACACTCATGGCGTTTTCATCCTGTGAGGCTTGGTTTTCCTCATATTCGCTTGCCATGGCACCGTACGAAATATACGTTTTGTTCAACTTTGAATTCAGATTGATAATGATGTCGTCGTAAGGAGTGTTTAAATGAACAATTTCCCTATTATGGTCTATGGCCATATATTCACCTCCTGTTAGCTGTGCCCCTCTTTTCCACTCCGTTTCTATGCCTTGTTCATAGTTTCCACAAAAAATGGTATTTACGATAACATCGTTTTCTTTGGCATTGGTCACCGCATCCTTGTAGTTTAATCTTCCTTGCGTAAAAGGTTCGTTGCCGGCAATAAATATCATCCTTAAATTATCTGGGTCATTGCCCCATTTCAATTGCTTCAGGGAAGTTTGGATAACCTCACCGCAATACTCCTCGCCTCCGTTGGTGGTCAATGAAAATAATTTTTCTGAAATCTGGTCAAGGTCACTACTAAAATTCAAGACTTGCTGAATATAACCCTCCCTATAAGAAAGCGCATCATTGCCATATTGGTACAGGGCAATTTCGAGTTCCGGTCGGGTTTCATTGCCGCACTTGGCTCTTGTGAATTCGTTGACGATATCCCATAATTGGGATTTTGCCTGATTTATAAGTCCGTCCATACTGTTACTGGTATCCAATAACAGGGCAATTTTGACTGTACGCTTGTTTGCTTTTTTGGGAGGTTCCACCCTTTCTGCCAAGAGGATTTGTTTCTTCTTTTTCGGTTCGTTTTTACATCCATAGCTTACCGTCATGGATAGTACCGTAAAACCTAGGGCCATTATTTTTTGATATTTTTTCATACGTTTTGAATTAAATTAAAAGATTGATTTTTAAACATTTACATTTGGATAGGTACTAACCTACTATGTCAAATCCCTCAATGGGGGTTTCATCGTTTTATTTATTTGATTACGCTGTAAACCTAGAATGAAACTTTTTGGATTCATAACCGTTTTTAGGGAAGGTGCCATTTGGATGAGGTAACCAATCCTTTCTTCTAGTAAGGTAGAAAAGCAGGTTGGAAATTCAGGTAATTACCTAAAATCCACATTTTTTAGTGTGCTAAGAATCATCTAAGTTTACAGTCATGTGATCAAAAAAAATAGATGCGGTCATCCCTTTTACATATAATAATTCCATTTCTTTTCGTGAGCGTTTTGGGCTTGGCCCAAAACAACGGAACCCCAAAATTTGTGCTCAAGGGCTTGGTGGAATCCCAAAATTCCCATAAACCCATTCAGGGTGTATCCGTATCCACAAGCTCCGGGCAGTTTGCGTATACCAATGGTCTGGGGGAATTCAGGATTTCCGTATCCATTGGTGAGCGGTTGATTTTGGAACACCCCAGCTTTGAGACTGTTAGGCATCAAGTGACCAGCAGGGATGATATCAAACTACAGGTGGTTGAAGAAAGTAAAAAGGATGATGCCCTAAGTATGTCCTCAATGTCCAGAAATAGGGTCCTGAGCAACCAGTCCTTTTTGGATTCCGCGGAATACTATAAAAAAACGGATATCGCCAGAAGCATCGATTTTGTGGCCCAGAGCTTGGAGGTTTTGGGCCCCGATGGCGATAAGGGCCAACTGGCAAAATCCCTGACCAAGTTGGGGGAAATCTATTTACATCACAAACAATATGATTTGGCCATCGATAATTTTGAGGACGCCTTAAAGGCCAATAAAACCATAGCAACATCCTTGATGTTGGCAAGGACCTATGAAATTACGGATCAATTTGATGCGGCCGAAAAAGTGTTGAAACCGC
This sequence comes from Maribacter algicola, assembly GCF_003933245.1. Taxonomy (NCBI): domain Bacteria; kingdom Pseudomonadati; phylum Bacteroidota; class Flavobacteriia; order Flavobacteriales; family Flavobacteriaceae; genus Maribacter; species Maribacter algicola. The sequence goes on along the minus strand of NZ_QUSX01000001.1, from coordinate 419,449 downwards.
TTGAGAGACTCAAAAATATGGTGCCTTACCAACGAGTTGAACTCTATGAGATCTTTGGGGATATCAAGAAAGGAACCGGCGATATTTCTTTGTCGGTCGACTATTACAACGAGGGTTTGAAAGTTGCCTCCCAGAACCAGATCACCCCTAAGATGACCGATCTAAATTCTAAGATTGCCGATGCCTATGCGCAGGATAATAAGGTAATGGAGGCCGAGGTCTATTATGGTAACTCCGTCGAGCTGGCCAGTAAAATGGCGCCAAAAAGGGTGTTGCAGGAGCGTGAAAAAGTGGCCGATTTCTACAACAAAAGGAACGAATATAAAGAGGAAATAGCCATCAGAAAGAATAGTTTGGAGGCCTTGGGCAAGCTGAACATTCCTGAAGCAGATGGAACAATGGATCTGGGCGATACCATCACAAGCCAGCGCATCAATTATAAGATTGCGAACGCCTACATCGCGCAGGACAAATATGAAGAGGCGATACCCTATCTACAGAAGAGTATCGTTCAGGCGGATTCGGATAACGACCTGGTCGTACAAAAGGATGCAACTAGGAAACTGTCCGAAGTTTATGAATTCAAAGGCGAGTACAACCGTGCATTGGAAACCTATCAGGACTATGTAGCCCTGGTCGATACTTTGTACATTAGGAAGGAACAGGAAATTTCCAGGGCGGCACGTTTCAATAGGGAGATTGCCGTTACCCAGAGTAGGATTACCGGCTTGGAACAGGAGCGGGAACTGTCACAAAGCAAATATGAATTGGCCTTGACGGAACAGGAATTGGCCGAGGAAAGTTACAAGCGGCAACGATACATTATTTATTCCCTCATATTCGGGTTATTGCTTACAGGCTTGGCGGCGTTCTTTTTTTACCGGAGCAACCAACAACAAAAGTTAGCCAACAATCTACTGGCCTTGAAATCCTTACGGTCCCAGATGAATCCGCATTTTATTTTCAACGCCCTTAATTCTGTCAACAATTATATTTCCAAGAGCGATGAGCGAAGTGCGAATCGGTATTTAAGCGATTTCTCTAGACTTATGCGGTCCGTGCTGGAAAATTCGGAGGAGGATTTTATACCCTTGACCAAGGAGTTGGAACTTTTGGAACTGTATATAAAATTGGAACATTCCCGTTTTCCGGATAAATTCGATTATGTACTTCAGATAGATGAAAACTTGGATGTCTCCACTTTTCAGATTCCGCCTATGTTACTCCAACCCTATATAGAAAATGCAATTTGGCACGGACTCAGGTACAAGGAAGAAAAAGGGCGCCTGGAAGTGAAGGTCCGGGCTAAAAATGATATTGAACTGGAAATTTTGGTGACCGATGATGGTATCGGCAGGAAAAAATCCGCCGAACTTAAAACAGTCAATCAACGAAAACAAAAGTCCAAGGGAATGGGTAATATAAAACAGCGTATCGCCATTTTAAACGATATGTATGGCGATAAGGTGTCGGTTTCCATTTCCAATTTAAAAACAAACGGTGAGGGTACCCAAGTACTCTTTACCTTAAAGAAAGACAAATGACTTTAAACGCAATTTTAGTGGAGGACGAGGCCAATAGTAGGGAAATCCTTAGTAACTATATAAATAAATATTGTCCGGATGTCAACCTTGTGGGCATGGCCGCCTCCATAAAAGAAGGTTTGGAGCTGATCGAAAACAATGATTTGGACCTGGTCTTTTTGGATGTTGAAATGCCCTTTGGCAATGCCTTTGATTTGTTGGACCAAGTTCCGGACCGAAATTTTGAAACCGTTTTCGTGACCGCCTATGACCATTATGCCAAGGATGCCTTGAACCATCATGCGGCGTATTACCTGACCAAGCCCATCAACATCGATGAACTTGTAAAGGCGGTGGAATTTGTGAAGGAAGTAAAAACCAAGGAAAATCGTTTGCAGGAAAAGGTGTTGAATACCAATACCAAAAGTATCCAAGGAAAACTGACACTTCCCCAACAGGATGGTTTTCAAGTACTCAATGTGGAAGAAATCCTATATTGTAAGGCCGATGATAACTACACGGAGATCTATTTGGAAAACAAAAAGATCTTGGTGAGCAAAACCCTCAAATATTTTGAGGATGCCTTGGTCGAATTCTATTTTGCAAGGATCCACAAGTCCTATTTGGTCAATGTAAACGAAGTGGTGAAATACAGGAAGGGAAAGGGCGGTAGTGTGGTATTGTCCAATGGAAAGGAATTATTGGTTTCGGCCTCCAAAAAGAAGGATTTATTGTCCTATTTTGACTAAAATAAAAAGAAGACTATGATCAAAGAAGTAAATGGAAAACACCCACAAATAGGGGAGGACTGTTTCGTTGCCGAAAACGCGACCATTGTGGGCGATGTCACTCTAGGGAATGAATGCAGCGTTTGGTTCAATGCCGTTATCCGGGGCGATGTACATTACATCAAAATTGGAAACAAGGTCAACATCCAGGATGGAGCGGTAATCCATTGTACCTATCAAAAATCGCCTACAACTATCGGAAATAATGTTTCCATTGGACACAATGCCATTGTACATGGGTGTACCATTAAGGATAACGTCCTTATTGGCATGGGAAGCATAGTAATGGACGATTGCGTTGTTGAAAGCAACAGCATCATTGCCGCTGGGGCCGTGGTGACGAAGGGGACACATGTGCCAGCTGGTAGTGTTTTTGCCGGTATGCCCGCAAAGAAGATAAAAGATATCAGTCCGGAGTTGAGCGCTGGGGAAATCAATAGGATTGCCGATGCCTACATTCTATATTCCGGTTGGTTTAAGGAAAATAATTGACTTGATTGACCAACTGAGAGTACCTTTCAACGATTATCATTACTTTTGCCCAACCTAAATTTAAAACGATGAACGCTTACATTTTCCCCGGACAGGGTGCGCAGTTTGTGGGTATGGGATTGGATTTGTACGAAAAGTATCCCGTTGCCAAAAAACTGTTCGAGCAAGCCAACGAAATTCTTGGTTTTTCCATTACCGAAACCATGTTCCATGGAACCGCGGAGGGTTTGAAGGAAACCAAAATTACCCAACCGGCCATTTTTTTACATTCCGTTATTTTAAGCCAGGTATTGGGCGATAGTTTCAAGCCCAATATGGTAGCGGGTCATTCCCTTGGAGAGTTCAGTGCGCTTGTTGCCAATGGTACGTTGAATTTTGAGGATGGGCTTCAATTGGTATCCAAGCGGGCTTTGGCCATGCAAAAGGCATGTGAAATGCAACAAAGTACCATGGCTGCTGTATTAGGCCTGGAAGACCTTATCGTAGAAAAAATATGTTCCGAAACGCCAGGTATTGTGGTTGCTGCAAATTATAATTGTCCAGGACAATTGGTAATTTCAGGAGAAGTGGCCGCTGTAAATTTGGCCTGTGAAAAATTAAAGGAGGCCGGTGCTAGAAGAGCGCTTGTTCTGCCTGTTGGTGGGGCTTTCCACTCCCCTTTGATGGAACCTGCCAGGGAAGAATTGGCCAGTGCCATAGAAGAAACCCATTTTGCCGCCCCAAGTTGTCCTATCTATCAAAACGTAACGACCACTGCGGTAACCAATGCTGATGAAATCAAGAAAAACCTAATTTTCCAGTTGACGGCTCCCGTAAAGTGGACGCAAAGCGTACAACAGATGATCACCGATGGTGCGACGGTCTTTAAGGAAATAGGTCCGGGAAAGGTACTTCAGGGATTGGTCAAAAAAATAGATGGTTCGGTTGAAACCCAAAGTCCAGAATTGGAGTAGCCGTATATTTCTTATAAAAGGGTAGTTTATCAAGAAAATAGCTGTTTAATCTGTTAATTAATGGTTTAGGGTCATTTTTTTGGTAATATTGGCTTCTGTTTTATGTTGTACTGGGCATTTTTGGAACATTGCCTAGTGTTTAAAAGAAACGCTATGAAATTGAATAATAACTTCCGCATATTAAATAAAGTCCAAAGTCTTACTTTTCAGAAGTCGGTTTTTCTTTTAGTACTTTTTTTAGCTTTCGGGCTTTTTGGTGGGGATGTATACGGGCAAACCGTTTCCATAACTGCCACACAGCCAAATGCTGATGAAGATGGTCCTGTGGATGGGCTGTTTACAATAAGTATTGTTGGTGGAGGAATTGGGAACAGTTATATTATTGGATTGGGTTTAGGTGGAGCCAGTACGGCGACATCGGGAGCTGACTTCAATCCCATACCCGCACAGGTAGGAATAACTACCAATATTTTTGGCACTGGATTCGCCACTGTTGATTTGGAGGTTATTGATGACATTGTTGTTGAAGTTACTGAGAGTGTGATTGTCAACATCATCAGTAGCCCTGGTCTGGCCGTAGGAACTGGAAGTGCTACGGTCAACATTGTAGACGATGATGTTGCCATATTGAGTATTGAAGATGTTTCTGCAGACGAAGGATTGTCAATGCAATTTACGGTTACATTGAATACGGCTGTCCCAAACCCCTTTACGGTGGATGTTGATTTCGCGGATGGTACCGCCCAAGGAGGAGGTCCTCCGTTGGTCGCTCCAGAAGACTATAATAATGCCCAGCAAACCCTAAATTTCAATGGTACCGCAGGTGAGATAAGGCAGTTTAACGTCTCATCCTTAAATGATAATATATTGGAAGGCGATGAAACTTTCACGGTTGAGTTGACAGCATCAACGGGCTTGGTTGATGATTCTGATACAGCAGTTGGAACAATTTTGAACGATGATGTAGGACAAGTTACGATTGACGCGGATAGACCAACTACGGAAGAAGATGGAGGAGCGGGAGGTAATAGGGGCCGATTCGTAATTTCCTTAAGTTCCCCCAACAATACGGGGGCACCCATAACCGTAAACTATACCTTATCGGGCAGTGCAACTGCTACAGGTGCCGGACAAGATTATTCTGTAAGTGGCACCAGTGGTGTAATAACTTTTCCCGTAAATGATGATACGGAGAACATTCTTATAACGCCTGTGGATGATATTTTAGTGGAAGGTAATGAAACTGTGGTTTTAACCTTAAATAGCGTTAGTAGTCCAGCTTTTGAAATCGGAACTCCTGGTTCGGATACCGTTACTATTTTGGATGACGATACCTTTACCGCCTCCATAGCCGCTACGGACAATGCGGCTGCCGAAACAAATACAGGGACTAACGGAGGGTTATTTACCATTAGCTTAAATCAAGTAAACAACTCTGGCGCAGGAATAGTGGTTAACTATACGGTTGGAGGAACTGCCACAGGGGGAACGGACTATTCCACGATTACAAATAGTGTTACCATTCCAAATAACCAACCATCGGCCACAGTGGTTATAACGCCCATCAATGATGCTGTCCAGGAAGGAACGGAAACGGTTGTACTAACACTTCAGCCCAGCGGAGCATATAATTTGGGAACTGCAGCGGCAACGGTCAATATTGCCGATAATGATCAGGCGACCCTTACCATTTCTGATGTTACCGCCAATGAAAATGTTCCATCTGGTGAGATGGTATTTATTGTGGTGCTGGATATTGCAGTAGCTGGGGGAACCACTGTCCCATATACTATTTCTGATGGTTCGGCAACAGGGGGTGGAGTCGATTACACGGCCTCGGGCGGTAGTCTTACGTTTTCAGGAACAGTTGGAGAGGTTGAAACGATTACCGTGGATTTGGTAAATGATCAACTATTGGAGGATAGTGAAACCTTTACGGTTCAATTGGAATTACCTTCCAATGGTGTACAGCGAGCAAATGGAGGTACCGCTATAGGAACCATAAACGATGACGACAATTGTGTGGCCGCACCTGAACTAGATATTACAAAAGAAACCACCTTCTGCGGGGTGGAATCTGATTCAGGTCCTACACCCATTTTTCAGAACACCACAATTACAAGTTTAAACGATTATACCAGTACAACACCTCCGGCCGGGCGTGTTGGCCCCACTAGATTGGTCTGGAGTACCAGTAATAATCCGTTGAACGAGAATGCCTATTTGCTCCAGGCCGAGGTTGACAACCCCACCTTGGAAGGTTCTTATTTTGGTTTCTTTTTGGACGATAACGGTACCCCCAACAATTTTGCCGATGACTGTGCCAGTGGAACGATTGAAGTACAACTTACTCTAAATATAATTCCCGAAATTGTGGAAGTTACCAATGGGGAAGCTTGCGGTCCTGGTACCGTTGTACTTTCGGCCGAGGCCAGTGCAGGTGCATCTTTAAATTGGTATACTTCTCCCACAGGAGGTTCCTCTATAGGAGCAGGTGAAAATTTCACCACTCCAAATATATCCACTACCACAAGTTTTTATGTTGAAGCAACTTCCAATGGATGTGTTTCTGAACGCGTAGAGGTTATTGCAACAATCGGAATCGAACCTACCACGGGTACGGTGACCAATGGAGGCGCCTGTAGTATCGCCGCTTATGGAAATACGGTCGTTGATTTGGACAGCCGCTTGGTGGGCGCAAGTGCTGGGACTTGGACGGCCAATGGAAATACCTTGGTCATAAATGCCGATAACGAAGTAGATTTTGTAGGGGTTCCTAACGGACCCTATACCTTTACCTATACCACCAATGTAGCCACGGCACCATGTACCGATATTTCTGTGGATATAGTGATTACCGTCAGCGACTGTAACGTGGATGACGATAACGACGGATTGTTGACCGGCGAGGAAAATGCCTTGAACTTGGATCCAAACAATCCTGATACCGATGGTGATGGAATCTTGGACGGGGAGGAAGTAGGTCCCAATGTTCAAAACCCTTTGGATGAGGACGGCGATGGTATTATCGATGCCTTGGATTCAAATATCTTGGATTCTGATGGTGATGGAGTCAACGACCAACAAGATCCGGCCAATGAGAATGCCTGTATTCCCGATAATTCTAGCCCGGACTGCCCAGTTGATTTGGAAATTACCAAAACTGCCGACACTGAACAGGCCGCTCCTGGAGATGAGATTACCTTTACAGTGACCGTTGAAAATAAAACGGATAAACAAGTAGATGAGGTGGTCATAGTTGATGATTTGACAAATACAGGTTTTGACTATGTATCGCATAGTGCATCTTTGGGGGAATATAATCCAAATAACGAAACATGGGCATGGACGATAACCAATCTGCCGGCACTTGAAACTGTCACTTTGGAAATTACGGTGGTTGTCTTAGAAGAGGGGACCTATACGAATACGGCAGAATTAATTACTTCGCAGCCCTTAGATGAAAACCCGGAAAATGATACGGCCACGGTCACCATTGAAACAGAGGTACCGGAAGGTATTGAGTTGGTTGTGGAGAAAACAGTGGACAAGGCAACCCCTTTGGTGGGAGAACAGATTACTTTTACCATCAGGGTAACCAATCTTACCAATGCATCGGACTTTGCGGAAGCGATTGAAAATATCATAGTGCGCGATAGTATCGAGGTAGGGAAAGAGTCCCTTTTTGAATATGAATCCGATGATTCTGGAGGCGACTATGATGATGCCACGGGTATTTGGACAATACCTTCATTAATGGCCGGTGAGCAAAACGCGGTGGAGCTTCAAATTACGGGTAGGGTTACCGCAGTGGGTAGTTTCAGGAATACGGCCATCATTGACCGTTCGTCGCCCAGGGACAGTAAAGATGCCACCAACAATCAAAGTACGATAGAGATCAACATAAACGAACGGACATCCGCTGACCCCGGTTTTCTCTTCAATCAGTTTTCACCCAATGGTGATGGAACCAACGATGTTTTGCGTCTAAATCTGGAGGATGCTGAGAACAACCTAATAGGAATTGAATATACCATTTCCATTGTGGATCGCTACGGGAATACGGTTTTTGAAGGATCGGATACCGTGCCTTATGGTACGCAAGCCGTTACAGATGTATGGGACGGTACTTTCAAGGGCAAAGAAGTGCCAAAAGGTACGTACTTCTATGTACTCAGTTATACTTTGATGGATGCACAAGGCTCTATGGATAGTCAGATCGATAAAGGTTGGATCCAATTAATTAGATAGATTGCAATGGAATATCTAAAGAACAAAGCAACAATTAGTAGTATTCTTGGGTTTGTCCTAGGTGTATTTTTTGTTTCGAATTCGGTTTTTGGTCAAAAGGAGCCCCAATATACACAGTACATGTACAATATTGGAAGCTTTAACCCTGCCTATGTTGGAACTGTGGAAACGCCTGAAATCGCAGCGTTATACAGGGCACAATGGCTCGATATTCCCGGGGCACCAAGAACGATCAGGATTGGTACGAACCTACCCTTGAGCAACGAAACCATGGGATTAGGATTCAATGTGGTCAATGACCAGCTTGGCCCTGTGACCCAGACCTATGCGGATATTTCGTATTCCTACCAGGTAAATTTATCTGAGGAGACCAAATTGTCCTTTGGTATGGATGCGGGCGGTTCTTTTCTGAATGTGGATTTTTCCAAAGGCACCTTTGAAAACCCAGGAGAGCCTTTGAATCAAGAACAGATAAACAGATTTTATCCAACCATAGGGGCCGGTCTGTTCATGTATGCAGATCAATGGTATTTGGGAGCATCGGTGCCCAATTTTCTAACGGAGGGCATTTATAATGACGACGTGGCTTCAATAGTGGAGGACAAACTCCAGTTCAATTTTATTGGTGGCTATGTTTTTGATCTTTCGGACGGACTCAAGTTCAAACCTGCCTTTTTGGTCAATATGTTATCAGGAGCTCCTGTCAATGTCAATGTTTCCACTAATTTCCTAATTAGCGATGTCTTTACTGTTGGTGCCTCGTATCGAGTTGACAATGCTTTTAGCGGCCTTGCAGGGTTCCAGATATCCAATGGTACATTTATAGGATATTCGTACGATTACAATACCAATCCTCTGGGGGAATTCAATAGTGGTTCGCACGAAGTCGTCCTTAAGTTCTATCTAGGAAGAGGTTCTGGAGGTTCCAACGATAAGGATTCCAAAGGACCTAAAGGCAAACCCAAACAAATTGATTCTCCAAGATTTTTCTAATATGAAGAATATGAAGGTTACAACATATATTTTCTTGTTATTGATGGCCCTGCCCGGCTTTTTGTTTGCCCAGGGCAAAAGCTCCAAGGGCGATAATTATTTCTATGGATATCAATACCAAAAGGCAATAGCGGAGTATCAAAAAGAACAACAAAAGGGATCCCTGAACAATTCGCAATTGTTGAATTTGGCAGATTCCTATTTTAAGGTGGGTAATTATAAAAATGCTTCGGAAATCTATCAGGAGGTCAATAAAAAGGACTCCATAATGACCGTGCTTCAATTCAACCAACTATTACAGAGCTTGTCAAAAACTTCCAACAAGGAGCGCGTTCTGACCTTTTTACGCTCAAAATCACCGGTGTTGTCCAATGAATTGATGGACAATGCCGAGTTCAACTTTCAAATATTGGAAACGGGTGCCAATAATGCCAATAAGGTAAACCTTGTTAACCTACCCATCAATTCTCCCCAGACAGATTTCTCACCGGCCTTTTACAAAAACAAGCTTTTGTTCAGTAGCAGTAGGCCCCTTAAGTCAAAGGGTTTATATGAGCCTTCCGGAGAGTCTTATTTGGATATTTATGAAGTTGCCATAAGCGATACCGGTAAAACAGGAGTTGTACAGTTGTTCGACCAAGTGCCCGATTCCAAGTTCCATAAATCCACACCTTTCTATTCCGAGGAAAACGAAAGACTTTTCTATATTCTGTCAAATTCTGAAGAGGGAGAGTTGACCTATGACGAGAATGGAAAAAATTCCTTGGCCTTGGGCATGTATTATAATTCAGGACAATTTAGGTTTTTACTGAAGAACCTAAGCACTTCCTTTTATTATCCTTATTTTGATGCGACGACGGACCGACTCTATTTTGCGGCCAATTTTGATGATAGTTACGGAGGTACCGATCTTTATTATGTGTCCACCAACAATGGGCAGGTAATGTCCGCACCCGTTAATTTGGGTCCAAGAATAAACTCTCCAGGGAACGAAATTGCTCCCTTCATTTTTGAAGGAAGTCTCTATTTTTCATCCGATGTTTTTTATGGGCTGGGAGGCATGGATGTCTATAAATCCAGAATCCAAAGCCGTGATGTGTACGGGATACCCGTAAATCTTGGGGAAGGCATCAATTCTAAGGAAGATGACTTTGGGTTCATAATTAAACAAGAGCAGGAAAATTACATTGGTTATTTGGCATCCAATAGGCCTGGAGGAAAGGGTGGTGACGATATCTATGCGTTCAGGATGGAAGGTATGCCCGGGCTTAAGACTTTTGCCTTACGGGGTAGTGTTGTGGATGCTTCCACCAACTTGGGCATCGCAAAGGCACAGATCAGACTCTTAGACAATCAGGGAAACCTGTTAAAAGAATTGTATAGTGCTGATAATGGTGGTTTTACTGTGGAAATACCTTGGCATGATGAAATCGTTGTTCAATCGGGCAAGGGAGTTTTTTCCGCATATTCAAGATCGTATACAGGTAAGGAATTGGAAGAAATCCAAAAAAGCCCATATACCATCAGGCTGCTCCAGTTGGAAGACTTGGTGGAGGAGACCGAGGGCAAAAAGGTCATAAAACTTAAAAAGTTCTATTTTCCCAAGGGAAATAGCAATTTGACCTCAGAGATTACCATGGAATTGGACAAAGTGGTGGAAGCGGTCCAAAACTTTCCAGATGTAAAGTTACGAATAGAGACCCATACGGACAGCAGGGGCAGCAATGCCAGCAACCAAAAACTGTCCCAGCAAAGGTCTGACGTTATACGCGATTATTTGGTAAGCAAGGGCGTGCCCACAGAAACTATCTTGGAATCCGTTGGTTATGGCGAGGAAAACATTAAGAACAATTGTACTAATGGGGTGTATTGCCTGGATTTTCTTCACAAACAGAACGAACGGACATTAATCGAGGTGGTAAGTAATTAAGGCCTAATTTGCAAGTACACAATCGTCACATCCCTTTATTTTACCGTAATAGGTACCCCTATATTTGTGCAAGGTTTTCAAGGGAAACCCTAGGGCATATTTTTTGATGTAAGTTACATCGGTATACAGTACACCCATTTTTTTAGTGTACCTTCTTTCTTTTTTTGTTCTCCGTCTGATGGAAATTAACTTCATGATTTCTTATACATTTATCGGTAACAAAGGTCTAAAAATCAATGGCCAATCGCAAATAAGCTTTGAGAACTCGTGGTCAAAGGGATTGAGAAGGTTTAAAAAATTATGACCCAGAAATATAAAAGCGAAAAGAACGAAAGAAATAGGATTCCCAGATAGGTGAGAAATCGCAAAAATTGACCAGGTCTTAAATGGGAATCGATTTCATCGCTCATTACATTTTTTAAATTCATATACCCAATGATCGGAGCTACCACGAAGGACACAAAAGTGGCGAGCGCCACCAAATTCCCCATGTTCGCCGAGAATACCGAAATCACCATAAAATTTACAACGGCAAGGACAATTACCGTTATCGCAAAATTCCGTTTGGTCTGGCGGGTGGTTTCCTTTGGAAACAACAGGTCCAATATGTCCAAACTAACACGGCTTACGGCATCATGGGCCGTCATACACGTACTGAACATCGTTGCAAATGCGGAGACGGCAATGAAAATATAGGCCCAAGGTCCAATATGGGTGGTGAACAATTGGACGACTTGGTCGGCAAATTGTACTGAATTATCACTCAATAGGGTATTTGTACCGTACAAGGTGAACCAACCAATGAGCATAAAAAAAACGGCAAGCAGGCCCGTGAAAAAATATCCGAGATTGAATTCTTGGAGCGATTCCTTCAGGCTGGGCTTCTCTTGGGTCTTCCATTTTTCGATACTCCATAGACTCACCCAACTTGAAGCTTCAACCGTGGTAGGCATCCATCCCATTAGGCCTATTAAAAACAAAATTCCTACTTCATTAAAAATGGGAGTGGCTTCAAAACCATCGATGGATTCAGTCCTTCCATTAAATAATACCAATGCCGTTGTAGCGATAAGGGCCACAAATAGAATACTGACCACAAATTTTAGGCTTATTTCCAAGAATTTATATTTGCCCATTATCAATAGGGTACTTATAAATACAAACAGGCCCAGGGCCACCATGCTAATGGAAACACCTGGTGTTTTAAAAAGATTTATAAAAAGGCCCGCGGTTACCGTATAAAGTGCCGCCAATATGGTAAATGTGGAGAAGAGCGTTATGAACGCATAAAACCATAAATACCCCTTGCCTCGGTTCAAATAACCTTCTATAAGGGTCTTGTTGGTAATGCTGGTATAGCGTACGCCAAACTCAAAGAAGGGATATTTGAGCACGTTCGCCAAAACGATGGGGATAATCATGACCCAACCATATTGGGCCCCGGCTTTTGTGGAAAGTACTAAATGCGAGGTGCCTATGGCCATGCTGGCAAAAAGCAGGCCTGGCCCAAGATTCTTGATCAATACTCTTAATGTGCCCATTGGTAAACTAAACCCTAAATTATTTGGTAACTAATGTAATCATTCGATTTTAATTTTATCACCGGAAAACTTTGGTCGGGTGTTGAGGACCAAATCGATAAAAACCTTTACGCGGGCAAAGTATTCCCGTATTTGGATTTTAAATCCGGATTCCAGGGAAACGTCTTGTGCATTGAAGCCAATAGCATTTAGACCATTCTTATGGGCCAAATAAATGGCCCGTTCATTGTGGAATTTTTGTGAGACTACGGTAACTTCCTCAAGCCCAAAAACCTCCTTGGCCCTTATCATGGAATCCAAGGTGCGAAAACCCGCATAGTCGAGGAATATTTTATCGGCGGGAACCCCTGCGGCAACCAGATCATTTTGTATGGTGGTAGGCTCGTTATAATAGATATTTCCATTGTCCCCGCTAACCAAGATAAATTCAATTTTTCCCGCATTGAAGAGGGATACGACCGCATTTAATCTGTATTCGTAATAAGGGTTGGAACCACCACCTCGTATTTTCTTGGCAGTACCTAAAATCATACCCACTTTATTATTTGGAATTTCAGAGAGGGAGGAAAATGTTTTATCTGTAGCAAATGAGTTAATGACTGCATTACTTATTAGTAGTGATATTAGAATCAAGCTAAGTATTACAATTATGAACTTTAAAAATTTTCTACCCACCCTAGTATTTTTAGTTGAAAACCGATTGATTTCCCTGTGTTCAAAAATAGTCAATCTTTTAACGGGGCTAGTAGGTGCAAGATTTCATATTTAAATCTTTTGGGTTAAAATTGTTAGAAAAGTCTATTTTACTCGAAGAAGTTCAAAATTCAACACTAAAGCATGTATTTTTATGCGGATACATGCAATATACCCTCAGATGTCAAAAAAGATTTTTTTTACCTTATTCTTTCTATTTAGTCTTGCCAATGTTCTGCATGCTCAACAGGGCTATACTTTGTGGATGGACTATGCTGGGAGTAATCCCCAAAGCAGAAAAAATCTCAAGTTCCTTGCAAAATCCATTTACATGGAAGCGGGTAGTGATATTCTTAAATCGGCTCAAAATGAAATTGAAATCGGACTTTCCGGTTTGTTAAATGAAAAATTGAATTTTTCGGATACGATGGAGAATGATAATTCTCTAGTGGTTTCCAAGGTTTCCAGTTTAAAGGGAAGTTGGTCACAAAGCATGGATGTTTCTTCTGAAAAGCTTGGCAATGAAGGTTTTTATATCAGAAGTAGAGATGGCGGCATTTTGGTTACCGCAAATACCGATATAGGTTTGCTGTACGGGGTTTTCAGGTTGTTGCAGTTCATTCAGGCCGGACATCATTTAGAGGATTTTAGCCTACTCGATGCACCATCTGTTGACTTGCGAATGCTCAACCATTGGGACAATCTGGATAGGACGATAGAACGGGGATATGCCGGATTTTCTCTATGGAATTGGCAAAAATTACCTGAGTATATCGATCAGCGGTATATTGACTATGCCAGGGCCAATGCGTCTATCGGTATAAACGGAACTGTGCTAACGAATGTCAATGCCAATGCTTTGGTGCTAACGCCCATGTATTTGGAAAAGGTGGCCGCATTGGCAGATGTTTTTAGAAAATACGGTATCAAGGTCTATCTCACCGCGCGTTTTTCGGCACCCATGGAAATTGGAGGGCTTGAAACTGCGGACCCATTAAATACCGAAGTTCGAAATTGGTGGGCTCAAAAGACCAACGAGATTTATAAATGGATACCTGATTTTGGAGGATTTCTCGTTAAGGCAAATTCAGAAGGTCAGCCGGGGCCCCAAAATTATGGTCGTACCCATGTGGATGGTGCCAATATGTTGGCAGAGGCCGTGCAGCCTCACGGAGGGGTAGTGATTTGGCGTGCTTTTGTGTATTCCGAAGATGACGAAACCGACAGGGCCAAACAAGCATATGCGGAATTTGTTCCCTACGATGGCCAATTCATGGAAAATGTATTGGTTCAGGTCAAAAATGGACCGATTGATTTTCAATCTAGGGAACCCTTTCATCCTTTGTTCGGTGCTATGTCCAAGACGCCATTGATGATGGAATTTCAGATTACACAGGAATATTTGGGTTTTAGCTCCCATTTGGTCTTTTTGCCAAAATTATTTGAGGAGGTTTTACAGTCGGACACCTATGTCAAAGGAAAAGGTTCTACAGTCGCCAAAGTGATTGATGGTTCCCAACATAATAAAAGAATATCCGGCATGGCCGGAGTTTCAAATATAGGGACTGACTTGAATTGGACCGGGCATCCTTTTGCACAGGCGAATTGGTTTGGATTTGGCCGTTTGGCTTGGAATCCTGAAACAAAGGCCAATGATATTGCCGAAGATTGGATCAAGCTTACTTACACAAATAACAAGGAATTGATAGCCTTATTAAAACCAATGATGATAAACTCGAGGGAGGCCGTGGTGAACTACATGAACCCTCTAGGCTTGCATCATCTTTTCGATACTGGCCATCATTACGGACCCGGACCTTGGGTGGACAATTTGGGTAGGCCGGATTGGAACCCTACCTATTATCACAAGGCTGATGAAAATGGTATTGGATTCGATAGAACAAAATCGGGCAGTAATGCCCTTGAGCAATATTCCGATGAAGTTTCGTACACGTTTGGGAACCTTAAGACATGTCCTGAGACTTATTTGCTTTGGTTCCATCATCTACCTTGGGATTATACCCTTAACAATGGAAATTCACTTTGGGATGGACTCGCGTTGAGATATCAGGAAGGAGTGGACCAAGTTTCTGAAATGATCGAAACATGGGAAAAGGCACGCAATTTCATAAACAATGACCAATATCACGAGGTTAAAATGTTATTGGATATTCAGTTAAAGGAGGCAAAATGGTGGCGTGATGCCTCCTTATTATATTTTCAAACCTTTTCTGGAATGGAATTGCCAGAAGGAGTTCCTAAACCCACTAAGAGCTTGGAGTATTATAAATCCTTAAAATTTCCTTTCGCTCCGGGGATTCGGCCACAATGGGATTAGATCAAAGGAGTATAGTTTAATTATTTCCGTAGGCCTTATCCAAAAACTCGTACCGTGCATCGGTTTGCGCTTCAATTAATTTGCTTTCCGTGTCAATCACCATTACTGGAGGGGTGTCGTCCTTTTCTTTGGCGGCATCCCATTGGGGCAGGCCTTCGCCATTGGGGTCTCCGGTCTTTATAAAATTGGCAAAATAGTTCTGCATATCGGAGGAAACTTTAAAATCATCGGCCGTCCAAGCATAGTCATCTACCAAATGGAGATTACCCATGCAATATTCTATCTCACAGGCATGTGGCGCCCCTACAGGTTTTGGTGCCGGTGGTGAATTTTCTCCTTTTTCAACGGTACCACCTGCCAAACCACTTGCCTTTGTATTGTCCACCAAGGGTGGTCTTAATTTGCTGTATAAGTAACGATATACGGGCTGGTCGCTGTTTTTTCTGTGTAAATCAAACCATTTCCATGTGCTGTACGCAATAAATCGGTCTGAAGCCAAAGCCGTGGCCGAAAGTTCGATTTCTTTCTCCGAACCGCCAGGATAAAGTTCCATTACCTTTTTGTATTCCTTCGGATAAGCCTCTTTTACCTTGCTCGCATAGTTTTCCGAGGTGTACGGCCCTTGTGTAAATGCCATTCCTGGAATCTCCGCGGAGTTCCATCCCAATAGTAGGGGAACCATGGCTTGTTCTCTGTTTTCGAATATTTCAGGCAATGTTTTAGGGAGAAAATACCCGTCAAGTACCGCTGGAAAACCAAATCTTTGGCTCTCATTGTATAACTCGTATACCTCTCGGGTACTCAAATTTCTTAATTCCGCTAGGGTAGGATAACCAATTTTTTGGGCAAATTCGGAACCGATTTTTTCCGCCTCTTCTAAGGAAACGGGTGCCATGGTGGGATGTATCCCTGCCCCGCTTTCACCAATCGCCCCATGAATCAAATCTTTTGAAAGTGGTGATGCCATTTGATGGCTAACGCCTATGGACCCTGCAGATTCCCCGGCAATCGTTACCTGATTGGGATCTCCTCCAAAAGCCGCAATGTTTTTCTGCACCCATTTGAGGGCGGCATGTTGATCCAAAAGGCCGTAGTTGCCAGAGGCATTGTAATCGGCTTCTGCACTAAGTTCCGGATGGGCCAGGAATCCAAAGACATTCAAGCGGTAATTTGTGGTGACTACAACAATCCCTTTTTTAGCCATGCTCTCTCCGTCATATCTTGGTTCCGATGCATCCCCGGCTACATTGCCCCCTCCAAAAAAATAGACCAGAACGGGAAGGTTTTTGGTGTCTTTTTTGGCCGGTGTCCATACATTTAGATAGAGACAATCCTCGCTAACGCCATTTGATCTTGACTTCATGTCTCCAAAGACCATCGTTTGCATGGGTCGAGGGCCAAAGGCCTTTGTTTCTTTGATACCGTCCCAATTATCAAGGGGTTGCGGAGCCTGCCAGCGCAATTCCCCCACCGGAGGTTTGGCAAAGGGTATTCCAAAATACTTTTGTATTCCAGAATGGGTGTTGTAATTCCCCTCAATGATTCCGTTTTCTATCCTTGCTTGTACGGGAAATGAGTTTGTTTCTTGGGCCATAATCAAATTCATTGATGCGAACACTACTAGGAGTGACAAGATATTTTTTTGCATGGTTGGATTTTTTTCTATTGTCTCAGTGTGATACAATAATACATTGTTTATTTGAGAATACTGCGGGATTCGTAAAAAATAATGGCTAAAGGTATCATTGTGCTAGGGTATTTGTGTTTAAAATTATAAAAAGGAAAGAAAGACCAATTCTTTCCTTTTAATTGCTCAATTCTTTTCTTAATTTATAAAGATATTTTTTGTGTTCTTCTACTTAGAACTAAAAATGAAATACCACATTAAATCCAAGCGGGCAAGGTTACAAAGGAGAGAAATATGTTGAATAAACTGATTATACATGCCAAAGATTAGCGTGTAATCAAGTGATTCGGCAGGGCCTCGACCTTTTCACAGAACAATTGGTCCATTACCTACTGAAATTGGGTCTTCAGCATGCCTATGGTATGGTCTCCCCCTTTTGGACCCAGTGCACCTACCCCGTACATAATGGAACGGCCCATAAAGGTAAATTTTGCGCCACTGGCCATGACCCTTGCAATGTCCGGTCCTGAACGTAAACCGCTATCGAGCATGATTTCGATTTGGTCGCCATATGTATCAGCAACGTCCTGCAGGTTGCCTATGGTCGATTGTGCGGCATCCAATTTCCTGCCACCGTGATTGGAGAGGATGATTCCATCGAATCCCATTTTAATGGCATCTTGGGTATCTCGCTCGGATGCTACTCCCTTCAATACCAGTTTACCTTTCCATTTATCCCGAATCGGTTTAATTTTTTCGGCATTGAGCTTGCCGGAAAAGGTCTTGTCCATAAAGGCCCCCAACTGTTTCAAATTCAGCCCTTCAGGGGTATAGGGCTTCAAGTTTTTAGAAGGTGGGTTGCCCATTCTTCAAGGTATTTAATGCCTAAGAAGGCTTTCCTAAAATTTCAAGGATGTTGGCCACGGACATTTTTGGGGGTAGTGCCAGGCCGTTCTTAAAATCACGGGGCCTGAACCCAAAGGTGGGAACATCACATAGTAATACCAAAACTGGGCAACCTGCTGCTTGCGCCCTATCGATGATATCGTCCCTAATGGCATCATCTACAGGATCGTACAGTTGAAAGCAGGCATTTCCTTCAGTAAGTTCACTGGTTTTTTCAATGTCCATGGTGGTCACCGTAATAAGTATGAACGGAATGTTATGTTTGAAGGCCGCTTTTGCCAAAATGGCCGGTGCGTTGGGCCACATAAGGCCTTGCAATCCCACTGGGGCAATCCCGAAAGGAGCATTGAACTCCATGCCCAACACCTTGGTCTTGGTGGAGCTGGTACCATAATTTTGTAAATATCTGGGTTCTAACTGAACTTCCCTGATTTAACTAGTATTTCTGGCCAAACTTACGTCCTCGTTACAGCCTCCATCCATATATTCAAAAGCAAACCTTGGAATCCTGGACTTTGCCTTGTTACTTAAATCGGCTACAGATGGATAATTCGAATCAAAATTTTTGGACATATTGCTTTATTTGGAGAGAAAAGGTACATGATTTTTCAAAGTAGTTGAAATTAATTGGAGTTCCAAAAAACTTGGTCCTGCAATTTACGGTTCGCGTTATGCAAGATCAAATTTACACGGGATATGCTTCTTGGGTTGAATTCGTTATGGCAACTAAGTGGATCACTATTAAATAATTATTAGAGGCTACTTTGTTGAAACTACTTAATTACTAAAAGTAATTATTACCAACTATTGTCTCATTTTGTTACAATAAAGCTTTGTTTTCTGTTTGTATTGTTCGTTATTTGATACTTTAGGATTTTTAATGTACTGAATTTGAATAGTTCAAAAGAAAATCGGGATTATATTCAGAATGTATCCTATGATTCCGTCATATTTGGGTTTAATGGTAGCCAGCTTAAGATATTGGTTTTGGAGTACCATAATACTGGATATTTTGCACTTCCGGGAGGATTCGTCAAAATGGACGAAAGTCTGGACGATGCAGTCAAGATTGGCGTTAGCCAACGTACAGGGTTAAGGGATATTTACCTGGAGCAGTTCAGCACCTTTGGAAGTTTGGAAAGGTCTAATCCACAAATCATGGAAAGAATTCTTATCGAGAATAATCTTGATATGGTGGAATATGGTTGGATGTTGGGAAGGTTCATATCCATTGGATATTATGCTCTTATTAATTATGAAGAGGTAAGTTTAAAACCTGACGAACTTTCAGATAGTATCAACTGGTATTCCATTGACGAATTACCCGATTTAATTATGGACCATCGGGAAATGGTGGAAAAGGCACTTATAGTCCTCCGGAACAATTTGGATAGAAAAATTGTGGGGATGAATCTTTTGCCTCATAAGTTTACTATGAAACAACTGCAGCAGGTATACGAGGCTATTTTAGGAGAAAAATTACGTCGTACTACCTTTCAAAGAAAAATGCTTTCCTTGGAACTATTGGTAAGGCATGAAAAACTGTTTCAAGGAAAAGCCCATAAGGCACCTTACCTATACAGTTTCAAATAGGATTTTAAATTTTAAACGTAAACCTATAATTATAAACAACATGAACATGAGAAAATTAATCTTAAATGTATTCGTACTGGTTGCGGCCGGTTTGGTCTTTTCCTGTAAGGGCAAGGCCGATAAGGTAAACGAAACAACCGAAACTCCAGAGACAATGGTCGAGGAAGAAACTGATTTTGGTGGATTGGCCCTTTATACCGTTCGGGAAGATATGGGGACAAATGCCAAAACGACCCTCAAGTCCGTGGCCGATGCAGGCTATAAAAATATCGAGGCAGCTAGCTATGCCGATGGGAAATTTTACGATATGTCCCCTGCAGATTTCAAGACATATCTAGGCGAAGTAGGATTGACCCCTTTAAGTACACATCAAGGCTCCGTAACCTTGGAGAATGCGGATCAGATGATGGCCGATGTTAAGGCTGCGGGGTTCGAGTATTTTGTAGTTCCTGTTCCACCAATGGGTATGTTTACGTTCAATATGGAAGATAGGACCATGGGTATGAAAGGTACCGCTCGGGAATTGGCCGATATTTTGGACACCCTTGGGGAAAAGGCGAATGCGGCCGGTCTTAAACTGTTGTATCATAACCATGACTTTGAGTTCAAAAAGGGCGATGACGATACTGTAGTAATTGACTATTTATTGGAAAACTGTAACCCGGAATTTGTAAACTTCCAAATGGACCTGTATTGGGTGACCAAAGCGGGTGCCGACCCTGTAGCGTATTTTGAGAAATATCCGGGCCGATTCAAACTATGGCACGTAAAGGATATGGACGATCAGGGCAGATTTGCGCCCGTAGGCGAGGGAACCATTGATTTCGGTAGGATTTTAGCCAAAAAAGATCTCTCCGGTATGGAGTATTATATGGTAGAGCAGGATATGACCTTTGATGGTCTTAAACCTTTGGAAGCTATTAAAATCAGCCATGAGGGTTTGAAAAAGTTCGGTTTTGAATAATCTTACAATTAACAAAATGAAAAAAGGAACACTTAATTTTTTTGTAATGCTCTTTATGGGGTCACTGGCTGTGCTGGGCCAAGAAGTGACTACGGGAAAGGATGTAGCCGTTACAAATACGGAAAGCGGCAAGGTACGCGGATATATCCAAAATGGAATTTTCACGTATAAGGGAATTCCCTATGCCAAGGCGGAACGTTTTGAGGCATCTGTAAAGCCCGATGCCTGGGAAGGCGTTCGCAGTTCCACCATGTATGGTCCTGTGGCGCCTCTCATGACTTCCACCACCTCGGTTCAGGACGAATCTGAGTTCGTGTTCGATCATGATTGGGGCTATACCAACGAAGATTGCCTGAGTTTGAATGTTTGGACGCCAAGTATTTCGGACAACAAAAAAAGACCCGTTATGTTTTGGATTCATGGCGGGGGTTTTACGGCCGGATCGAGTCATGAGCTTCCTTCCTATGACGGGGAGAACCTAAGTAAAAAAGGGGATGTGGTCGTGGTTTCAATCAATCATAGATTAAACGTATTGGGCTTTTTGGATTTATCGGCCTATGGTGAAAAGTACAAGCACTCCGCCAACAACAGTATTTTGGATATGGTCATGGCCTTGGAATGGGTAAAGGCGAACATTGAGAATTTCGGTGGCGACCCT
The DNA here is from genome assembly GCF_003933245.1 of Maribacter algicola. NCBI lineage: Bacteria > Pseudomonadati > Bacteroidota > Flavobacteriia > Flavobacteriales > Flavobacteriaceae > Maribacter > Maribacter algicola. The sequence continues at coordinate 398,199 of NZ_QUSX01000001.1, read as the reverse complement.
AACAATGTAACCGTATTCGGTCAGTCTGGGGGAGGGGCCAAGGTGAATACCTTGATGGCCATGCCCAAGGCAAAAGGACTTTTTCATAAGGCCATCAACCAGAGTGGGGCCATGAGGAGCGGTATATTGGAGAAGGAGGATACGCAGGCCATAGCGGCGGAAACCATTTCTATTTTGGGATTGGATGCCTCCAACATCGATAGCATTCAAAAGATACCGTTCGAAGTATTGGCAGATGCCAGTGCCAAGGCCTTACAAAATGTCGCCCAAAAAATGAAGGATGCCGGTAAGCCGGTCATAGGTTTTGGACTGAACTGGGGGCCCAGCAGGGATGGAGAGGACCTTCCTTTTCAAGTTAATTCAAACGAAGCTTTTGAAATGTCCAGGAACATTCCTTTGTTGATTGGGACCGTAAAAAATGAATTTGCACCATTTGCCAACATGCGATTTTTGAACGCTTCCGAAGCCGAAATCATGAAACATATCAAGGATACTTACAAGGATAAGGCCGATGATTATATCGCTGCGGTTAAAAAGGCCTATCCAAATGACAAGGACCCTAAGGATCTATTGGACGTGGATACGATGTTCCGTCCGGGGGCAGTTGCTCAGGCGAATAGAAAATCGAGCTTAGAAGGAGGAGCCCCCGTATATATGTATTTGTTCACATGGCAGTCTCCGGTTTTTGACGGCAAATACAAATCGCTCCACTGTATGGAACTACCCTTTGTTTTTAATACGGTGGACAAAGCAAACCATATGACAGGTGGTGGTGCGGAGGCACATACCTTGGCCGATAAGATGAGCCAGGCGTGGATCAATTTCGCCACGACCGGAAATCCAAATACGGATAGTTTACCGGAATGGCCTGCTTACTCGGAAGAGAATACGGCAACCATGCATTTTGATGTAACCTGTGAGGTAAAACCTCAATGGGATAAAGAATTATTTGAAATAACGAGTGGAAACTAAAAAAATTGAAATAATGAAACATAATAAACAGAATACTTTTTTTATAATTGCCCTATGTGCAATTTTACTGGTTAGTTGTGGTGATAAGTTCACTACCCAACAGAATGAGGATTACATAGAGGTAAAAAACTTGGAAGGAAGCACCTTGGGGTATCATCCTGAATCTGGGGTACAACTCCTTACCGTGGATAGATATGCCTTCAAAGACCTCAATAAAAACGGCGAACTGGATGCTTATGAAGATTGGCGCTTGCCAGTCAAAGAACGTGCAAAGGATTTGGCGAAAAAAATGAGTTTAGAAGATATCGCAGGTCTTATGCTATACAGCTCGCATCAATCCCTCCCTGGAAGAAGCCGTGGTTTTGGGTCATCCACCTACAATGGCAAAACCTTTTCAGAAAGCGGTGCTCTTGCAAGTGATTTGTCCGATGAGCAAAAGAAATTTTTGAGTGATGACCATTTACGCCATGTGTTGATTACCTCTGTGGAGAGTCCCGCAGTCGCAGCGCAGTGGAACAATAATGTTCAGGCTTTTGCAGAAGGTTTATATTTGGGTATTCCGGTCAATACAAGTTCCGATCCTCGTCATGGCAGTGATTCCTATGCGGAATTCAATGCTGGTGCCGGTGGGGATATTTCAATGTGGCCGGGTACTTTGGGCATAGCAGCCTCTTTTGATCCCGCCCTCATGAAACAATTTGGTGAAATTGCTTCCAAGGAATATAGGGCATTGGGAATCGCCACGGCTCTTTCTCCACAAATAGATTTAGCGACAGAACCTCGTTGGAGCCGTTTTGATGGTACAATGGGTGAAGATCCTGATTTGGCAACGGATTTGGCAAGAGCTTATGTTGACGGATTTCAATCAACCAATGGAGGCGATTGGGGCATGGAAAGCGTGAATGCCATGGTAAAACATTGGCCTGGCGGTGGACCGGAGGAAGGTGGTCGTGACGGACATTTTGGTTATGGTGCCTATGCGGTCTATCCTGGTAAAAATATTAAAGATCATATGCAGCCCTTTACGGAAGGTGCCTTTAAACTTGAAGGTCCCACAAAAATGGCTGCGGCTGTGATGCCGTACTATACTATTTCCACAGGGGAGGGCGAGAAAGTCGCGAACGGCTATAATAAGTATTTAATTACGGATGTGCTTCGGGGAACGTATGGTTACGATGGCGTATTGTGTACGGATTGGGGTATCACGAGGGATATAACTTCCGTATCTAAATTTGAAGGAAAACCTTTTGGTGTAGAAGGGCTTTCAGTTGCGGAACGTCATTACAAGGCAATAGAGGCTGGAATGGACCAATTTGGTGGCAACAATGATATGGGGCCTGTTTTAGAGGCTTATAAATTGGGTGTTGCCGAGAAAGGTGAAGAGGCCATGCGAGCGCGATTTGAGGAATCGGCGGTACGTTTGTTGACCAATATATTTAGAACTGGCCTTTTTGAAAATCCATATTTGGATGTGGAAGAAACCAAGGAAATTGTGGGAAATAGTGAGTACATGAAAGCTGGTTTCGATGCGCAGCTACGCTCCATTATAATGTTAAAAAACAGTAACAAGGCACTTCCAATTGAGACAAAGCAAAAGGTTTACGTACCACAGCGCTATATAGCACCTACTACGAATTGGTGGGGCGTGACTACCGAGCCTAAAACGGTAGATGCTTTCAATATGGAAGTCGTAGCGAAATACTTTGATGTTGTGGAAACTCCAGAAGAGGCAGATTTTGCATTGGTGGGGATACAAAGTCCCGATGGTGGTGTAGGTTATAACGATGCAGATTTGGAAAAAGGAGGCAATGGATACATTCCGATCAACTTACAATATGGTCCGTACACGGCCAATACAGCCCGTGAAGTTAGTTTGGCCGGCGGTAGTCCTTTAGAGGATTTTACCAATAGAAGTTATAAAGGAAAATCGGTAACCACCATTAATGCAACAGATATGCAATTAGTGAACGATACCAAGGCAAAAATGGGAGATAAACCAGTAATTGTATCGGTAAAGGTTTCAAAGCCTATGGTGTTTTCAGAAATTGAACCCAGTGCTTCGAGTATTTTGATCCACATGGGTGTACAGGACCAGGCGTTGATGGACATAATTTCCGGTAAGGTGGAACCATCGGCATTGCTTCCATTTCAGATGCCCGCGGATATGCTTACCGTGGAAGCACAATTTGAAGATGTGCCAAGGGATATGGTGCCTCATACCGATGCAGATGGAAATGTATATGATTTCGCCTTTGGGCTGAATTGGAGCGGGATTATTACCGACGAGCGTGTTAAGAATTATAAATAAAAATTCAAATAACCCATTGATTTATAAAAGAACCCCGACAATCGTCCGGGTTCTTTTTTTGTAAGGCAAATAATGTATCAAACCATTAAAAGGACCACCGTCAATAAAAAACCAGCAACGGCAAAATAGATGCCCTTTTTGTAAATGGGTGCCTTTGGGTTGATCATAAAAAAAGCGGATACAGAAAAGAACAGTAAACCTATACCAAATAGTATAGCGAGCCAAAACAAGGGATTCCCCTGGTGCATCTTATGCAGTTTGTTCATTTTTTCGATGACGATAGGTTGACGCTTTTCTGTGTAAGATACATCGCCTGTAACCTTATTATAAGTGCCATTGCCAAAATAAACCATGTCTCCCTCCGTCTTATCCACTTTGAAGAAGCGCATACGAAGTTCTTGACCCAATTTTTCCTCATTCAACCCTTTAGGGATTGTTTTTGTGATGGTAACCTCACTTTTTAGGAAGTCTGTGTTTCTAAAGGTTAAAACAATTCCACTAATGGCATAAACAGCCATAATACCAGCTAGGAAAAAGCCTAGGTAGCGGTGAAATTCCCTAAAAGTGTTCTCTGATTTTCTGCTCATATTACTATCGGTTATTTAGTCTATTCAATTTTAGAGGCCTAAAATAGCAAAAGGTTTAATGGTGAAGGCTTATTTTTTAATGCAATATGAATGGTTTAGTAAAAAAAGGTGAACCTCTCAACGTAGAGAATAGATTTTTATAAATAGCTCATTCCTGTTTAAAAATTTCACAATTAAAAAACCCTCAAAATCAAATGATTGAGAGGGTTTTTTAGTACTCGAGGTGGGAATTTCCTTAGGCGAGTCCCCTTCAAACTTGTTGAAATTATAAAAGTCAATCATTTTATGATTGCTTTCTTGTTTTTCAAGCTTTTCACAAATTTGATTTGCTCAATCTTTCAAAACAAAAAAGTCGTGATAATTCACGACTTTTCCAATTATAAGTACTCGAGGCGGGACTTGAACCCGCACGGGCAAATGCCCACAGGATTTTAAGTCCGGCGTGTCTACCAATTCCACCACTCGAGCAGGACTTATTGTTATTTTAAATAAAAAACTCCGCTTTCGGGGCTATGCGTAGCCGTAGCCGTGCGGAGTAAAAATTGAGCGAAAAACGGGATTCGAACCCGCGACCTCCACCTTGGCAAGGTGGCGCTCTACCAACTGAGCTATTTTCGCAAATTAAAAAGAACGTACATCTCTAAAGATGCGGATGCAAATTTAATACAATTCTATAAATGTCAAAGTAAAAAAAGCAAAAGAATGACTTTTATTAAGAGGTAGCTTTCTTCTTTTTTGACAACAAGCGTTTTATCTCGTTGAGTTTCATCAAGGCCTCCACTGGGGTAAGTGTATCAATGTCCAAATGTAGGATTTCTTCCTTAATCTCTTCCAAGAGGGGATCGTCCAAATTAAAGAAGCTTAGCTGCATTTCTTCCCTTGAAGACGAGAGCTTTTCTGTTAGTTCTTCGTTGGAGTGGGATTTCTCCAATTTCTTTAAAATCTTATTGGCCCTAGATATGACCTGTTGTGGCATACCCGCCATTTTGGCCACATGGATGCCAAAACTATGCTCGCTGCCACCAGGTGTTAATTTTCTAAGGAACAATACGTTATCCTTGAGTTCTTTTACGGAAACATTGTAGTTTTTAATGCGGTCAAAGGTAGCCGCCATCTCGTTCAATTCATGGTAGTGTGTGGCAAACAAGGTTTTGGCCCTTGCAGGATGTTCGTGAAGATACTCCGAAATGGCCCAGGCGATGGAAATACCATCGTAGGTACTGGTTCCCCGGCCAATTTCATCCAAAAGCACCAAACTTCGTTCTGAAAGATTGTTGAGGATAGAGGCGGTCTCGTTCATTTCAACCATAAAGGTCGATTCTCCCATCGAGATATTGTCACTGGCGCCTACACGGGTAAAAATTTTATCCACATAGCCAATTTGCGCAGCTTCAGCGGGAACAAAACTTCCCATTTGGGCCAAGAGTACAATGAGCGCCGTTTGTCGTAAAATAGCCGATTTACCACTCATATTGGGTCCCGTAATCATGATAATTTGTTGGCCGCTTCGATCCAAGGATACGTCATTGGCAATGTAGGCCTCGCCCAATGGCAATTGTTTTTCTATGACCGGATGGCGTCCGTTTTTAATAATAATATCCGTGGAACCATTGAGTTCTGGTGCAACGTACTGGTTTTCCTTCGCCAATTGGGTAAATCCGCAGAGACAGTCGAGTTGAGCTATTAGATGGGCATTTTGCTGTACCGGTTGGATATATTCCTGCATCCACACGATTAGCTGCGAGAACAACTGCTGTTCTAAAGAAGTGATACGTTCCTCCGCTCCCAAGATTTTAGATTCGTATTCTTTTAGCTCTTCTGTAATATAGCGCTCTGCGTTGACCAAGGTCTGTTTACGGATCCAAGTTTCCGGAACCTTGTTTTTGTGGGTGTTTCGAACTTCTATATAATAGCCAAAAACGTTGTTGGAAGCAATTTTAAGTGAGGATATACCGGTCGCCTGCGTTTCGCGTTCCAGCATTTGGTCCAAATAATCCTTCCCACGGGTTGCCAGTCCACGTAATTCATCCAATTCATCGGAAAATCCATCGGCAATAACATTGCCCTTTAGGATATTTACGGGAGCCTCCTCATTGAGCATTTCCTTGATTTTGTTTCGCAACAGGTCACAAGAATGTAATTTGTCCCCAATGAGGGCCAAAGCCTCGTTCTGGGAGTTGCAGGTAATTTGTTTGATAGGTATGATGGCCTGCAGGGAATTCTTTAGCAGAACAACCTCCTTTGGGTTTACTTTCCCTGTGGAAATCTTGGAAATCAGCCGTTCCAAATCCCCAATATGTTTGATGTTCGCCTGTAATTTGTGAAGTATTTCCTCGTTTTCGTACAAGTGTTTTACAACCTCATGCCGACTCCTAATTTTTTGGACGTTTTTAAGCGGTAGGGCCAACCAGCGTTTGATCATCCGTCCTCCCATTGGGGATATGGTTTTGTCAATAACGTCCAATAAGGTTACGGCATTTTCGTTATTGGAGTGGTACAGTTCCAGGTTTTTAATGGTGAAACGGTCCATCCAAATATATTCGTCCTCGGCAACGCGCTGAAGGGTGTTGATGTGTTGCAGCTGCCTGTGCTGGGTTTCTGATAGATAGTGCAGGATTACGCCGGATGCGATAATCCCATGTCCTAAATGGTCCACCCCAAATCCCTTTAAGGATTTGGTCTTAAAATGGTTGGTGAGGTTCTCCAGGGCATAGTCCTCTTGGTAAACCCAATCCTCCACAAAAAAGGTGTGGAACTGATTTCCAAAAATGTCGGCGAATTCCTTGCGGTGCGATTTGGAGATGAGGATTTCATTGGGCGAGAAATTTTGTAAAAGCTTGTCCACCTGCTCTTCGCTTCCTTCAGAAGTCAAGAATTCCCCTGTTGAGATATCCGCAAAGGCAACCCCGATCTTCTTTCTCCCAAAATGGACGGCACAAAGAAAATTATTGCTCTTTGCATTTAGGATATCATCATTTAATGCTACGCCCGGAGTCACCAATTCAGTGACCCCGCGTTTTACGATGGTCTTGGTCTGTTTGGGGTCCTCCAACTGGTCACAAATGGCCACTCGTTGCCCGGCCTTTACCAATTTGGGCAGATAGGTATTCAAGGAATGGTGGGGAAAACCGGCCAGTTCCGTTCGGTCACCGCCATTGTTTCGATGTGTAAGGATAATGCCCAGAATTTTGGAGGCCTTGACGGCATCTTCCCCAAAAGTCTCGTAAAAGTCGCCCACACGAAACAACAACAGGGCATCAGGATATTTGGTCTTGATGGTATTGTATTGTTTCATCAATGGGGTCACCTTTTTCATATTTCCTTTCGTTGCCACTTGTTCTCTACCTATTTTTGTCCATTCAACACGAATATATGGCATTCCCAAGGCGATTGGAATTTTTGTTGATATTTACCCATGATAGTTGAAAAGTATCCCTATGAGAAAACTAAAGAACGAGGAGCTGGACCGATTGGACGTAGACCAGTTTAAGAAAAGTGAAAAAATTCCCGTAAGTATCATATTGGACAACATACGTAGTCTGAATAATATTGGATCTGTTTTTAGAACCTCCGATGCGTTTTTGGTGGAGAAAATATACCTCTGCGGAATTACGGCAAAACCACCACATAAGGATATCCATAAGACCGCCCTTGGTGCCACGGAAAGTGTGGAATGGGAGTATGTGGAAGATATTATGGACTTGTTGCCAAAGCTTAAATCCAGTGGGTATATGAATTTGGCTATAGAGCAGGCCGTGGGGGCTCAGATGCTCCATACTTTTTTGCCAAATACATCTGGAAAGTACGCGCTGATTTTTGGAAACGAAGTAAAAGGGGTGCAGCAAAAAGTAGTGGATGGGTGCGATTCCGTGTTGGAAATACCCCAATTTGGGACCAAACACTCCTTGAATATTTCTGTTAGTGTGGGGGTGGTGGTTTGGGATTTCTGGAGTAAACTACAAAAATAAAAGCCCGGCATAACCGGGCTTTACGTATAGTTTGAGTTAGTTAGTTTCTCGAAAGAGGATGCCAAGAAAGTAAATTCATTTCTATTGTGCAAGAAATTTGCCAAAATTGTGTTAATCCCGCTGTTGAAGGGCAAAGCTGGAAATACTTTCTAAGAGGGTTTTGTAATCAGGTTCTTTATTTACAAAGTCAAGCTCGGAAACATCTATAATCAACTGGTTTTGTTGGGGATACGTCCTTAAAAAATCAAGGTAACCGCGATTTATCTTCTCAAGATAGTTGGCATCTATGCCCTTTTCGTAGTCCCTGCCTCGCATTTTGATCTGCTCCAAAAGTCGCTCCGTGGTCTGATACAGATAGACGTAGATTTTAGGTTTTTTGACCTCCTTGTACATAAAATTGAAAATCTTCCTGTACAGTTCAAATTCATCTTTTTGTAGTGTTACCTTGGCAAATATCAGCGACTTGAATATGTCGTAGTCACTGACCATAAAATTTGTAAAAAGATCGAATTGATTGGTATCGTCCATATATTGCTGATACCTATCGGCTAAAAAGGACATTTCTAAGGGAAAGGCATACCGCGCTTTATCTTTATAAAAATTTGGTAGGAAGGGGTTTTCCGCAAAACGTTCCAAAATCAATTTGGCATTAAAATTCTCCGATATTTTGGCGGCCAAACTGGTTTTTCCGGCGCCAATATTTCCTTCGATGGCAAGAAACTGTACATCGGAAAACAATTCCATTCTATTTTTAAAGAGTTTTATCGGCAGTTTCGTTATTTCGCTCTTGTCCTTGGTTTCCTGTAATAGATTACGAGTGTCCTTATTGACGATGGGGTGATAAAATTGTGGGGCGATATCGGCCAAGGGCTTTAAAACAAACCTGCGTTCCGTCATTCTGGAATGGGGTACGGTCAACTTTTCCGTATGCACCACGTGCGTATCAAAATAAATGATGTCCAGATCAATAACCCGGCTTTGGTATCCTGATTCCGAGGTTCTTTCCCTGCCTAAGTGTTTTTCAATGGCCAATAGATGCTCCAAAACATCCTCAGGAGGCGAGTCGGTCTTTACTTCGAGACAGGCGTTGAAAAAATCATCCGAATCAAATCCTAGGGCAGGGGTGTTGTAAACATGGGAAATAGCGGTGACCTCGCCAATACGTTCCCCAATGAGAAAGATTGCTTTTTGTAGGTTGTTGCGCTTTTGGCCCAGATTACTGCCAATGGAAAAATAAACGGTGTTCGATTCTAACATAATATGAAGGCAAATTAACTAAAACAAATTCACATTGGTTATCTTTGGAAGCTAATAAAAATTGCGTTTTAATGAAGTTTTTGGGAAACCTTTTAGCGGCCATTCTGGGCACCTTAATTGCCTTGGGAATCATCTTTGTGATGTTCTTTGTATTCATTGCGCTTTTGGGAAGCGGTGAGGATACCGTAAGTGTTAAGAGCAACTCTGTTTTGGAAATTCAGCTACAAAGGCCTATAGCAGATTATACCGGTAGCAGTGAAATGAATCCGTTCTCCGGTTTGTTCGAGGAATCCCAAGGATTGGACGATATTCTTCAAGCGATAACCGTTGCAAAAGGTGATGAGAGAATAAAGGGTATTAGTATCAACAACAATTTTTTGTTGGCCGGATTGGCCCAGACACAGACCCTGCGAAAGGCCTTGGACGACTTCAAGGAATCCGGGAAGTTCATATACGCCTACGGCGATTTCTATTCCCAGAAGGATTATTATTTGGCCAGTGTGGCGGATTCGGTTTTCTTGAATCCAGTAGGGGTAATGGACTTTAGGGGTCTTTCTTCAGAAGTGCTGTACTTTAAGGACCTACAGGAAAAAACAGGTGTGAAAATGGAGGTCATCCGTCACGGGAAGTATAAAAGTGCTGTGGAGCCTTTTCTGGAAAATGAGATGAGCGAGGCAAACAGGAAACAAATTGGAGAATTGCTGCAGTCGCTTTGGAATTCAATGATCGATGACATTTCCATGGCCAGGGATATAAGCCCTCACGACTTAAATATCATTGCAGATACTCTAGGTGGAAGGATGCCCAAATATGCCAAGCAGAACCGTTTGATCGACGAGGTTCTCTTCTATGATGAATACGAGAGTGTAATCGCCCGTGCTCTTTCAGAAGAAGAAAAAGAGGATATCAATTACATTTCATTGGATGATTATACTCGGTTCTCTACCAAAAAGGAATTAAAAGTAGGGAACGATAAAATTGCGGTCATTTTTGCCCAAGGGGAAATATTTTATGGTGAGGGCGGACCGGATGTAATCGGTCAAGGCATTATAAACGAAGCCTTGATCAAGGCCCGTGAGGATGAAAAGGTAAAGGCCATAGTGCTACGGGTAAATTCACCCGGGGGTAGTGCCCTTACTTCTGATATCATATGGCGGGAAGTGGAACTGGCCAAAGAAGTAAAGCCCGTAGTGGTGTCCATGGGCAATGTGGCCGCCTCCGGCGGTTATTATATTGCGGCCGGGGCCGATAAAATTTTTGCCGAACCAACTACCATTACGGGATCGATCGGGGTTTTTGGAACGATTCCCAATATCGAAGGCCTGGCCAAGGACATCGGCATCAATGCGGAGCAAGTGGGTACCAATAAGAACTCGGTCGAGTATTCCCTATTTGAACCCATGGGAGAGGCCTTTAGGAACCAGGTGCAGGAGAGTATCGAGGATACCTATGAAACCTTCCTGACACGAGTGTCCAATGGTAGGAACATTTCCATGGCCCAGGCCGATAGCATTGCCCAGGGCAGGGTTTGGAGCGGAGTGGACGCCAAGCGATTGGGTCTTGTGGATGAACTAGGAACTTTGGAAGATGCCATTGCCGAGGCCGCCAGGATGGCCGAAATCGAAAGTTATGGCATACGCAAGTACCCCAAATACAAATCTGGCTTTGAGCGTTTTATCGAAGATATTTCCGGTGCCGGAGCCAAAATGAAGGAAAATATAATCAAAGAGGAAATAGGGGAGGAGACGTACCACATTTTAAAGGATATAAAATCCTATATGAACCAAAAAGGTATTCAGGCCAGAATGCCCTTTATCCTGAACATCGATTAAAATGTTACAAAAGGATAAATTGCTGGCCAGAAGCATCTATTTATATCTTGGGGCACTGTTCATCACCTCTTTGGTGGTGTCCAACCTTATTTTCCAGAAGTTTTTTTATTGGAAGCCCTTTGGTGATGTTACCGTTTTTGGGGTTTCGTTGTTCGAGATTTCCGTGGGAATTCTACCATATCCGATTACTTTTTTGATTACCGACCTTATTTCCGAGATTTTTGGGCGAAAAAAGGCCAACCAAATCGTTACAGCGGGCATTTTTGCTTCTTTTTTCTCTTTGGGTATCGTGTTATTGGCCAATGTGGCCCCTGCCATTGAATCGTCCCCATTGAATGATGAAATCTTCAGTAGGGTATTCGCGCTCTCGCCCATAGCGGTATTGGCTTCTATGCTTGCTTATTTGGCGGCCCAGTACATTGACATTGCCATTTACCATTTCTGGAAGAGAGTGACCAAGGGGAAATACTTGTGGCTTCGGAACAACTTTTCCACTTTTCTGTCACAATTTGTGGATACGTTCACCGTCGTAGGACTGCTCTGCCTCTTTAAGGTCTTGCCATGGGACCTGTTTTTCGGCCTTGTGATAAGCGGCTTCCTTTTTAAGATTTTTATAGCATTGATTGACACCCCTTTCCTGTATTTCTTCGTATATATGATGCGGAAACGATTTAACCTTGCCATAGGTGAGGAAATCGACCTTGATGCATAATAATCGTGTTGGTTTTTGAGTTCTATCGGTAGCATCAACAATTGGTAGAAAAGCATCAATGATTCCAATGGATTTTCAATAGATTGTTAGAAGAAATTGCTTTTTAAATTAACATATGAAGAAGATATTAAAGATAGTAGGCATAATCCTTTTGCTGATAATGGGCCTATTGGTTTCCATCCCCTTTTTTCTGGAAGCCAAAATTGGGGACATCATTAGGAACAATGTAAATAGTTCCGTTAACGCCACTTTGGACTTTACCGATGCCAAATTGAGTCTCATCCGTAGTTTTCCCAATGCCGAGGTTAGCTTAAAGGACGTAAGCTTGGTGAACAAGGCCCCTTTTGAGGGCGACACTTTGTTTGCCTCCAAGGAAGTCTCATTGTCCATGGGGGTCATGCAGTTGTTGAAATCAAGCGGCGAACCTATTTCCATTTCAAAATTACAGGTGAGCGATGCGCTGTTACATATAAAGTTGGACGAGGCCGAAAATGCCAATTACGATATTGCCTTGGAGTCCGAAACAACGGGTGCGGAAACTTCATCGGATACCGAAGGTTTTGCCTTCAACATGGAATCCTACGAAATAAACAATTCGAGGATTTTGTACGATGATTTTTCCACCGGCATTCATTTGGAAATCGATGAAATGAACCATAAGGGAACCGGAGACCTTTCCTTAGCAACCTCGGAACTGGATACCCACACGGATGCCCTTGTTTCCTTTGAAATGGACAGCACCAATTATTTAAACAAGAACAAGGTGCAATTGGATGCGCTGATCGGAATCGATTTGAACGAAAACAAATATTCCTTTTTAAGGAACGAGGCGCTGGTCAATCAACTTCCGTTGGTTTTTGAAGGCTTCGTAAAATTGAACGACGACAATCAGGAAGTGGATATCAGTTTTAAGACTCCCTCGTCCGATTTTAAAAATTTCTTGGCGGTCATTCCTGAAACGTATTCCAAAAATATTGAAAACGTTACAACAACGGGGGATTTCGTTGTAGAAGGCCGCTTTAATGGAATCGTAGACGAAGAACATATTCCAAAGTTCAATATCAAGATAAATTCGAACAATGCTTCGTTCAAATACCCGGATCTGCCCAAAACGGTAAAAAATATATTCATTGATGTAGCGATAAACAATAATAGTGGTTTGGCCGAAGATACGTACGTGGATATCAATCGTGCATCCTTCATGATCGATGAGGATCGGTTCAATATGACCTCAAAAATTTCCGAATTGATGGGCAATACCAAAGTCGATGCCCATTTGGACGGAAAAATGAACTTGGCCAATCTTGAAAAGGCATACCCCGTACCGGCGGGACTTAGTTTAAAGGGGCTGTTGAATGCCGATATTTCCACGGCTTTTGATATGGCAACCATTGAAAGGAAACAGTACGAGAATACAAAGACGGAAGGGCAAATGACCCTTACCGATTTTGAATATAAATCCGAGGAAATTCCCAATCCGGTTGTGCTTAACTCTACATCGGTTTCATTTAATCCTAAATCGGTTACCTTGCGCGAATTGAAGGGCTCCACGGGACAAACAGATTTCCGAATTACAGGTACCATAAACAATTTTCTGGGGTATTTGTTCAATAATGAAAACGTGGAGGGCACCTTTGATTTGGTTTCCAACACTTTTGCGTTGAACGATTTTATGGTGGAGGAATCAGGGGAGGCTTCGGGAAATACTTCCTCCCAGAATACGGCATCGGAAGAAAGAATCAAAATACCTTCCTTTTTGGATGCCAACTTTAATGCAAGGGCCAATACCGTTATCTATGATAATATTACACTCCGGGACGTTTCCGGAAACCTGAGTATAAAGGACGAAAAAGCGACCTTGAGCAATATGACATCCTCTTTGTTCGATGGTAAGGTCGCCTTTAACGGAGAGGTTTCCACAAAACAGGAAACCCCCACTTTTGCCATGCAGCTGGCTTTGGACCAATTGGAATTGCAAGAAAGCTTTCAGGCATTGGAATTGTTTCAGGCCTTGGCACCAGTGGCAAGAATTCTCAAAGGGAAATTCAGTTCTGATATTTCCCTTTCAGGTAATTTGACCGATGATTTTACCCCAGACCTACTTTCGTTGACCGGTAATATCCTCGCCGATGTAATCACAAGGGAAATCAGTACTGATAAAGCGCCGGTGCTATCAGCGTTGGATACTAAGTTGGATTTCATCGATTTGGAAAAACTGAGCTTGAAGGAGTTAAAGACAAAACTATCCTTTGAAAATGGATTGGTCGCGGTAAAGCCCTTCAGTATTCGATATCAGGATATAGAAATCAACGTGGACGGAAACCACACTTTTGACCAAAAAATGAATTACAAGGCCACTTTACAGGTTCCATCCAAATATTTGGGCAAGGATATAAATAACTTGATTGCGAGGATAGATGATCGTTCTCTTGATAGCCTAACCATTCCCGTTACGGCCAATATCGGTGGGGTTTACAATAGCCCGGAAATTACAACCGACTTGACATCGGGCATAAAAACATTGACCAACCAATTAATCGAGATAGAAAAGCAAAAATTGGTCAATAAAGGAAAGGATAAGGCCAAGGATTTGATAGGGGATATCTTATCCGGCTCAACCAAAAAGGACACCACCGGTCAGGATACCAAAACAGGTGCCAAGGAAGTATTGAGCGGTATTTTGGGTGGTTCCAATAAAGCGGATTCCACAAAAATAAAAACGGATACACCCTCTACACCACCTAAAAAGGAGGAAGCCGTCAAGGAGGCCGCCAAGGATGTGTTAAAAGGTCTTTTTGGGAAGAAAAAGACAGAAACGGAAACCAAGAAAGATTCCGTTAATTGATGGTTAGCCCTACATAATAGCCTTCACTTCCTCGAATATTGAAAACGGTATTGTCTTCAAAAATGAGATACTGACCTTTAATTCCTTTTAGGATTCCTTGATATGTTGGGGTTTTGTCCAGGCTTAGGCTCTTGACCTTCTCCGGAAATTGTAATACAGGGAATTCCAAATTGGTTTCCGTATTGCTTTCAATGAAATAGGGCAGGGCCTCTTGTGGAATATAGGACCTAAGCTTGTTGCGCCACGCTACTAAATCCTGATCTTCGATATCATTGGTCAGCATCTTACGCCAATTGGTCTTGTCCGATACATGGTCCTTTAGGGCAACCTCCGTAATACCGGCCAAATACCTGTTGGGCACTTCTACGATTTCAATGGCCTCGTGCGCCCCTTGATCGATCCATCGTGTGGGAATCTGCGTCTTTCTCGTAACGCCTACCTTGATATTGCTTGAATTTGCTAAATAAACTATATGGGGTTGTAGTTGTACTTTTTTCTCGTACTCCAAATCCCGGTCTTCTTGATCTAAATGAGCGGTACTTAACTCAGGGCGCATAATCCAATCACCAGCGGCTGGAATATCAAAAAAACAGGACCTGCAAAAGCCTTGGCGGTAAATGGGTCGGTCATTACCGCAGTTCAAACATTGATGTTTTATAAGCTCAATATGTAATTGGCAGTCCAGTACCTGGTTCATATTCAGAAAGTCGGATTCAAAAACCAAATAATATTGAATGGGGCTTGCCATTTCCGTCTGCATTTTTTTTAGAACGCCTTCGTACTGCATTATTATCTCGATTAAAACTTCAATTTGAAAATGATAGGGATATACGCTATTTTTAGGCGTTAAAGATACCTAAAAATGTCCATTCCACTTTTTAATTCCATTGCCTCTTGGTTGTTGAAAAAGCGCTATCATCAGATAGAACTTTTTTTAAAATATCCAGAGGAAGTACAGGAAGAGGTACTATTGAACCTGTTGGAATTTGCTGAGGACACGGAAATTGGACGGCATTACGATTTTGAAACCATAAACAACTATGGGACCTATAAGGAACGACTTCCAGTGGTTTCCTATGAAGAGGTGGAGCCCATCATAGAAAGGACGCGTAAAGGGGAGCAGAACTTGTTTTGGCCCACAACGGTGAAGCTTTTCGCAAAGAGCAGTGGAACCACAAATGCTAAAAGCAAGTTCATACCTGTTAGTTCCGAGGCCTTGGAGGATTGTCATTACAAGTCAGGAAAGGATTTGCTCTGTCTTTACCTGAACAACAATGAAAACTCGCAATTGTTTACGGGGAAGAGTTTACGCCTTGGAGGTAGTAAGGAACTTTACGAGGACAATGGTTCCTTTTTTGGCGACCTCTCCGCCATCCTTATTGATAACATGCCTCTTTGGGCAGAATTTAGCAGTACGCCTAGCAACAAAGTTTCCTTGATGAGCGAATGGGAAACCAAGCTTGGAGCCATTATAAGGGAGAGTGTAAAGGAAAACGTGACTAGCTTGGCAGGGGTACCCTCTTGGATGTTGGTTTTATTGAACAATGTATTACAGGAAACGGGAAAGGAACACCTTTTTGAGGTTTGGGAAAATCTGGAGGTGTATTTTCACGGAGGGGTAAGTTTTAGTCCTTATAGGGAGCAGTATAAGAGTCTTTTGCCCAGGAAGAATTTCAGGTATTATGAGATTTACAATGCATCAGAAGGATTTTTTGCCATTCAGGACCGTAACAATGCAGAAGATCTCTTGTTGATGCTGGATTACGGTATTTTCTATGAGTTCATTCCCATGGATGTATACGGTACGGATGAGCAAGCGTGTATTCCATTGTGGGATGTTGAAACAGGAAAGAACTATGCCATAGTGATTACTACCAACTCTGGCCTTTGGCGCTACAAGATTGGGGATACCGTTCGTTTTACCTCGAAAAATCCATATAGGATACGTATTACCGGGAGGACCAAACACCATATAAACGTTTTTGGGGAGGAACTGATCATTGAAAATGCCGAAGAAGCACTGAAAATGGTTTGTCTAAAAACAAAAACGGAAATCAAGGATTATACTGCAGGGCCCATTTTCATGCATGGAAAAAAGAAGGGATCCCATGAGTGGATCATCGAGTTTAGGAAGTCACCAAAAGATCTCAACTACTTTACGGAATTACTTGACAATGCCTTGAAAGCCCTGAACTCCGACTATGAGGCCAAACGCTACAATAATATTACCTTAGAAATGCCCAAGGTGCATGTAGCCCGCGAAAACCTTTTTTACGATTGGTTAAAAATCAACGATAAATTGGGAGGACAGCACAAAATCCCAAGACTTTCCAATAGAAGGGATTACCTTGAAAAATTATTGTGTATGAATTCCTCTTCTGACCATTCGGTGCGAGAAGAACTTACCAAAGAAAGTTAGGATATTTAGGACGGTTTCTTGTATAGGAATGGTCTTACATCGAGGATTTGGGACGAATTACCAAATAAATTATAGAATAGGCCGTTAAATAATCAATTTAAGGGTCTAGTTCCCAAATTATAAATTTACTAAACTAAAATTATGGCTGAAAAACTTGTTATTGTCTCGGATATGTGGGGCACCAAAAATGGCCTTTGGATTACTTCATATTTAGGATATCTTCAGCAATATTTTGATATCACTTTTTATGATAGCCAACAACTCGCAAACATTGATTTGCCAGTACAGACCGAACAAAACATTCATGATGCTTTTGTAAATGGAGGTATCGATACCGCGGTAGCCCATCTTTTGAAAAAGGAAAATGCACCTTGCTACTATTTAGCATTTAGCACGGGCGGTACCATTGTCTGGAATGCCGCAAAAAGCGGATTGCCAGTAAAATCGCTCTATTCCATTTCAGCGACAAGAATTAGACTACAGGATGAAAAACCCTTGGTTCCCTTAAATCTTATTTATGGGGAAATGGATGCCAATAGACCCGACGATATTTGGGCCAATAAGTTGGATGTGGACATGGATGTCGTTCCAAATTATGGGCACACCTTATATACCGATGAAAAAATAATACGGAAAGTCTGTCTTTCCTTGTTGAATGAAGTCACTTCGATAAATATTCCCGAAAAAATAGAAAAGAAAAAGGCGGTTTAAGAAACCGCCTTTAATTTTTTAACTGTTTCGTAGGACAGCTTTTGTTCTGCGTACGGTTTGGTTACCTTGAATTCTGTTTCCTCGGTACTTGGCATTTCGAACATGGCATCCGTAAAGATCGCCTCACATAGAGATCTGAGTCCCCTTGCCCCAAGTTTATATTCAATGGCTTTCTCCACAATGTAATCAAGAGCCTGTTCCGTTATTGTAAATGAAATGTTGTCCATGGCGAACAGTTTCTCATACTGCTTTATAATGGCATTTTTGGGTTCCGTCAAGATTGCCCTGAGTGTTTTTTTATCTAAGGGATTCATATGGGTGAGAACCGGAAGTCTTCCAATAATTTCCGGAATCAATCCAAATTCCTTTAAATCTTTAGGGATTATATATTGCAGAATATTGGTTTCATCGAGATTCTCCTCTGCTTTGGAAGCACTATAACCCACTGCCTGTAAATTGAGTCGCTTGGTTATTGCTCTTTCAATACCATCAAAGGCTCCTCCGGCAATGAATAAAATATTTTCCGTGTTGACTTCGATGAATTTTTGGTCGGGGTGTTTTCTACCGCCCTTGGGAGGCACATTGACCGTGGTTCCTTCCAACAATTTCAAAAGTCCCTGTTGAACTCCTTCCCCGGAAACGTCCCTAGTAATGGATGGGTTGTCACTTTTGCGGGCAATTTTGTCAATTTCATCAATAAAAACGATACCACGTTCCGCCTTTTCCAAATTATAATCAGCCGCCTGTAATAACCTCGTCAATATACTCTCCACATCCTCACCAACGTAACCTGCTTCCGTTAGAACGGTGGCATCCACGATGGCCAAGGGCACATTTAGCATTTTCGCAATGGTTTTTGCCATTAAGGTTTTTCCTGTTCCTGTTTGCCCCACCATGATTATATTGCTCTTCTGTATCTCTATATCATCTTCTTTGGACGAAGGCTGTAGCAGTCGTTTGTAGTGGTTGTATACCGCTACGGACATTACTTTTTTTGTACGTTCCTGGCCAATAATAAATGTGTCCAAAAAATCCTTTATTTCCTGGGGCTTTTTTAATGTGAGCTCAGTCGAAAGATCATTGGTTTTGGTCTGTCTTGTCTCTTCTGCAACAATACCATGGGCCTGCTCGATACATCTATCACAAATATGGGCGTCCAAACCGGCGATCAATAAATTGGTCTCTGGCTTTTTCCTTCCGCAAAACGAGCATTCTAAATTTTCCTTTGCCATATTAAAGTTTATCTGACCAACAACATAACGATTAGTATCGGTCCTTGGTGCGCTAAAAAAATAAAATAATAGCTAATTGGACGAAATTATTCTTTGTCCCTTACTAAAATCTCGTCGATCATACCATATTGAAGGGCAACATCGGCTTTCATCCAGTAATCCCGATCACTGTCCTCTTGTATTTTTTCTAAGGGTTGTCCGGAGTGTTTTGCTATGATTTGGTAAAGTTCATCTTTCAATTTAAGGATTTCACGTGCGGTAATCTCAATATCGCTCGCCTGTCCTTGGGCTCCGCCCATGGGTTGGTGGATCATGACCCTAGAATGGGAAAGTCCACTGCGTTTGCCCTTCTGGCCGGCACATAGCAATACGGCTCCCATAGAGGCTGCCATCCCCGTACAGATGGTTGCAACGTCCGGTTTTATGAATTGCATGGTGTCATAAATGCCAAGACCGGCATAGACACTACCTCCTGGTGAATTAATATAAATCTGTATGTCCTTTGAGGCATCTGCACTTTCCAGAAACAATAATTGTGCCTGTACTATATTGGCCACCTGGTCATTGATTCCAGTTCCCAAAAAGATGATCCTGTCCATCATCAATCGAGAGAAAACATCCATGGCAATGGCGTTTAGCTGTCTTTCCTCGATTATATTTGGGGTCATATCGACAGGATACATGCTGCTCATTATCTTATCGTAATACATGCTGCTTATACCCTGGTCCTTTATGGCGTATTTTTTAAACTCTTTTCCGTAATCCATAAATTTTTAATCAATTTTTTAGTAGTAAAAAAAGGTGCCGAAAAATAATTTTCCGGCACCGTAAAGATACTTAATTTATTGTTTGGATTTATCCGTAAACTTCCTTGACAAAGTTTTCATAAGTAACCTCCTTGGTCTTAAGGTTTCCTTTTTCCTTGTAAAGGTTCAACAGTTTTTGGCTCATTAGCTGTTCTGACAAGCGCCTAACTTCATCCTGATTTGACAAAACCCTAGTGGCAATATTGTCCAACTCCTCTTCCATTGGATTCAATTGGCCAAATTGTGCCATTTGGGACTTGATAAAACCTTTTGCAAATTCCTTCAACTCCTCAAATTGGACTTGGAGGTTGTTGTCCTTGATTATTTTTCCTTCTATCAATTGGTATCGCAGCCCTTTTTCCGACTTTTCATATTCTTCATTCGCTTCTTCCGGGGTCAGTTCCTTATCACCGGTCATTTGAATCCATTTGGTCAAAAATCCTGTTGGAAGTTCAAATTTGGTATTCTCTATGTAGTACTCCGTTACATCGTTCAATAACTTTTGGTCTGATTGTTGCTCAAATTGCTTTTCGGAATCCTCGGCGATACGCTCACGAAGTTCCTTTTCAGATTTAACCGAATCCTTTCCAAAAAGTTTATCGAAGAGTTCCTGATTCAATTCGGCGGGTTGCCTTTCATTGATTTCCGTTATAGTGAAGGAAACCTCCGTATCCAGACTGTCCGCCTTATCTTTGCTGATACCTAAAACACTTGAAAGAAAATAATCCTCCGTAAAAAGTCCTTTGGTCTTTAAAGTGACCGTATCCCCAACTTTTTTTCCAACCAAACCTTCAATGGCTTTTTTACTTTTGAGTCTGTCCATTTCCAAAAGTGCCTGATTGTCGATTCCTTCGGCTTCATTCTCAAACTTTCCGGCTACCTCGTCCTTTTTCCCAACCTCTTCCTTGCTTACAAGTTTTCCGTATTGTTTCTGGATGCGTTCCACCTGTTCGGAAATCATTTTTTTATCGGCAACAATTTTGTAATGGGTAATGGCCTTTTTGGTTTTTAAGGGAACTTCAAATTCCGGTGCCAGGCCCAGTTCAAATTCAAAATCCAGTTCTTCCTGGTCCCAATCAAAATCATCTTTTTGTTTAGGCAAGGGATTTCCAAGTACATCCAGTTTTTCCTCCGTAAGGTATTTGTTCAAATTGTCCTGTAGCAATTTGTTCACTTCATCTACCAATACGGCCTTTCCGTATTGTTTTTTGATAAGCCCCATAGGTACCTGACCCTTTCTAAAACCGGGTATATTGGCCTGCTTCTTGTAATTTTTTAGGATGGTGTCTACCTTATCTTGATAGTCTTCCTTGGTGATAGCTACCTTAACGACAGCGTTTAAGTCGTCTATCTGTTCTTTTGTAATGTTCATTCCTTCAGTATCTTCTTAATTACTTAAATAAAACGGGAGGCAAAATTAGGCTATTTTCTTCTGTCCACCAAGTTTTTAAAGAGCTGAATCTCAAATAATAACTGCTATTTGTCTTCTTTGAGCAAGGAAAACAAAATGGACTGCAAAAACGAGAGTAATAGACTGAATAGTAGTGCCCACCAAAGTCCGTCAACATTAAAACCTTCGATTAAATTATCGGCCAAAAGAATCAGGAGGGCATTTATAATTAATAAGAACAGTCCAAATGTAACAATAGTAACGGGTAGGGTGAGTATGACTAAAATCGGTTTTACCAAAAAGTTTAATAGACTTAGGACGATGGCCACAATAATTGCTGTAACATAGGAGTCTACAGTTACATGAGGTAGTAAATTGGCCAAAAGAATGACGGCCAGGGCACTCAACAAAATACGTATTATAAGTTTCATAATATTTTTGGTTTAGGTTCTTTTAAAGATAAAAAATAATGCGATAGGATGGAGTTCCTCCTAGCTGGGAATTATTCCATCTGTTTTAAAAAACGGAATGATTTTTCGAAAAATTGATCTGGGTTTTCCGCATGCAGCCAATGTCCTGCATCGTCGATTACCTCAATTTGGGCCTTGGGAAAGTGACTTTTAATTTGAGCCGTATCGGCATCGGTTACGTATTCGGATTTGCTTCCCTTCAGGAAAAGGGTGGGGCCATTGTAGCTCTCGGAACTGGAAATATTTTCTCCTATCTCTTCCATCTTTTTGCTAAGCACACCCAGGTTCATCCGGAACCCAAAGGTGCCGTTCTTGGTTCTGTATAGATTTTTGAGTAAAAATTGACGCACCCCAAAATTCTTAAGGTGTTTTTCAAGCTGTTCGTCCGCGTCCCCTCTTGTATTTATTAAGTCAAAATCCAATTGGGTAAGGGCGTTTATGATATCTTGGTGATGGGGCGGATAGAATCTTGGCGCAATATCCGCTACCAGCAACTTTTCAGTTTTCTGTGGATAACTGCAGGCGAATTGCATGACCGTTTTCCCGCCCATGGAATGTCCTATCAAAGCGGTCCTTTCTATGTTCTTTTCGTTTAGGTAGAGCAACAGATCTTCGGCCAAGAGGTCATAGTTGAATTCCTCCGACCAAAAACTACGGCCATGGTTTCTTTGGTCGATGAGGTGTACCTCAAAACCATTGTTGGCATATTGGTTTCCAAGTGTTTTCCAATTATCGGACATGCCCAAAAAACCATGCAATATGCAGAGGGGTTTACCTTTTCCTATAATGTTGGAATATAAAATTGGATTCATTTCAACTTGTTTAAGTACATGTTCACCACGTTTTCCAATCCCAAATAAATGGATTCGCAAATCAAGGCATGGCCAATGGAAACTTCCAATAGGTCAGGAATGTTCTGTGCAAAATATTGAATGTTGTCCAAGCTAAGGTCATGGCCCGCATTTATGCCAAGGTCTAGCTCGTTTGCCTTTTTTGCGGCTTCTATAAATGGTAGTATCGCTTTTTCTTTATTAAGGGAATAGCCTGTCGCGTAACTTTCGGTATAAAGTTCAATCCGATCCGTTCCTGTTTCTTTGGCACCTGCTACCATATTGGGGTCCGCGTCCACAAAAATGGAAGTACGGATTCCGGCATCTTTGAACTTGGCAATCACTTCTTTTAAAAATACCCGATGTTTTAGGGTATCCCAGCCGGCATTTGAGGTTATTGCGTCTTCGGCATCTGGTACTAGGGTCACCTGGTCAGGTTTCACCTCTAGAACAAGATCGACAAACTTTGGATTTGGGTTCCCTTCAATATTCAATTCTGTCGTAACGATTTTTTTCAGGTCCCTCGCATCCTGATAGCGGATATGACGTTCATCCGGTCTGGGGTGGATGGTAATTCCTTGTGCTCCAAATATTTCTATATCTGCAGCTACTCGTAATAAGTTAGGTACATTACCGCCCCTGGCGTTGCGTAGGGTGGCAATTTTATTTACGTTGACACTTAGTTTCGTCATATTCTCCATAATATATTAAAAGGAGCCCAAAAATACGAATAAGGCACGCCTTTTGATATTATTAATTGTTATTTTGCGTTATAAATTAGGCTATGAATATTCAACAATATATTATTTCCAATATTCCCGCATTTGATGTTCAAACTACTTGTGGTGAACTTATGGGGTTTTTTAAGGAAAACACATTTTCGCATATAGCGATTATTGAAAAGGATAGGTTTCTAGGGGTTTTTTCAGAAAATGACATGGATGTGGTTTCTGCCGAATCCACAATCGAGGAACATCGTTATGACCTGCAAGCCTTTTTTGTAAGGAAGGAAACCAGTTGGTTGGACGTTCTGGAAGTTTTTGCCCGAAACGAGGCGAATCTCGTCCCCATTTTGGATGAAGTGGAAAGGGTGGTCGGTTATTATGATTTGACCGATGTCGTTTCGGAATTTATAGAAACTCCATTTTTTACGGATCCTGGCAATATATTGGTAGTTGCCACGGGAATAAAGGATTATTCCTTTAGTGAAATATCACAAATAGTAGAAAGTAACAATGCCCGACTTATTGGAGGTTTTATTACCGATATGCAAAATGATGTGGTGCAGGTCACCATTAAGATCAGTACGGCGAACTTTGACAAGGTCTTGCAGACCTTTAGGCGTTACAACTACCAAATAATCTTCGGGAATAGTGACGATCAATTTTTAGAAGATTTAAAAAATAGGTCGGACTATTTGGATAGGTACCTAAACGTCTAGTATGAAGGTCGCTGTTTACGGTCAAACATATCAGGACAGTGCCATTGAATACTTAGAGGAGCTGTTGGACGAACTGGCGAAGGACAGTTCTTCTGAAGTGTGCATTGAGGAAGATTTTTATCAGCTTTATAAATTGAAAAATGGTGCCGCTACCTTTCAGACCTTCACCTCTTCGCATGGGTTGGACGCATCCTTTGATATGTTCGTTAGTTTTGGAGGAGATGGAACCATCTTGCGGGCCACTACATTTGTTAAGGACCTTGGGATTCCAATTGTAGGCGTCAATACAGGTCGGTTGGGGTTTTTGTCCACGTTTAAAAAGGAAGATGTACGGAAAGTGGTACAGGAATTTTTAAAGGGGGACTACACGATTGTGGAAAGGAGCCTTGTGCAAATCCATGCAAATGCCCTGGAGTCAGCATTCGGTGACCTGAATTTTGCCTTGAACGAGATAACCGTAAGTAGAAAGGATACCACCTCCATGATTACTGTGGAAACCTATCTAAACAATGAATTCCTTACCTCCTATTGGGCAGACGGACTAATCATTTCAACCCCCACGGGTTCTACGGGTTACTCCTTGAGCTGCGGAGGTCCGGTGATTGTGCCCACCGCAAAGTCCTTGGTCTTGACCCCAATAGCGCCCCATAATCTAAATGCGAGGCCCTTGGTAATTTCTGATGATACGGAAATAAGGCTGCGGGTTTCGGGAAGGGAGGAAAACCATCTGGTTTCCTTGGATTCCAGGATCGCTTCCCTGGAAAATGGACATGAAATTACCATCACCAAAGCTCCCTTTACCATAAAGATGATAGAGTACACATCAGAAAGTTTCCTAAAGACTCTTAGGAATAAATTATTATGGGGCGAGGACAGAAGAAATTGAACTTTCCCTTAAACAATATTTACCTCTAAAAACTGTTTACCTTGTGAGAAAGCCCCCCTTGGGCTTGTACTCCAATGAAATGAACTCAACAAGGCTGTAAACGATTTTATATATGATACGTAACGTATTCTTACTTGCATTTTTTTGTATTTCCTTTGGCCTTAGCGCGCAGATGTATGAGGTAGGGGTTTTTGCGGGCGGTGCCAATATGATAGGTGATGTAGGGAGAACCAATTATATTTTGCCTTCCAATCTAGCCTTTGGGGGTGTGTTCAAATGGAACGTTAGCAAGCGATATGCCTGGCGCGGAAGTCTTACCTACGGAAAGTTTACCGCAGACGATAATAAATCCAGTGACACCTCCAGACAACAAAGGGGATATGTGGTGGATAATGCGGTATTGGAGGGCTCCGTGGGACTTGAATTTAATTTTGTAGATTATAATTTGCATAAATTAGGTCCTGCATTTACACCGTACCTATATACGGGAGTTACCTATTTTAGGTACGATTACGGTTATTTTAATGGCGGGGTTCTTCAAGATATATCACAATCCGATGGTTCCTTTGCGATACCTATGACGGTAGGTTTTAAGTATCGTATCAACCAGTTTCTTATTTTTGGGGCGGAAATTGGTGCTAGATACACTTTTACGGATAATCTAGATGCCAGTAATCCAAAAGGTTCTAATTTTGAGGATTTCAAATTTGGAAATATTCTAAGCGATGATTGGTACGTATTCTCAGGGGTAACCTTAACGTATACCTTTGGAAGAAAGCCTTGCCAAGATTGCTTTCAATAAAAAACGATGGAAAGTAAAATAGAGGATATTGATGCACAGAATCTACCACGTCACATGGCCATTATTATGGATGGAAATGGAAGATGGGCCAAGGAGCGTGGAAAATTAAGGGTGTTTGGTCATGAAAACGGCGTTAAGACGGTAAGGTCCACTGTGGAAAACTGTGTTAAGCTGGGCATTGAGTTTCTTACCTTGTATACCTTTTCTACCGAAAATTGGAACAGGCCCAAAATAGAGGTGGATACGCTCATGCGATTATTGGTGTCCTCCTTACGAAGGGAGTTGGCAACATTTGCAGAGAATAACATTCGATTGAATACCATTGGTAACATTTCTGCATTGCCAGATAAAGCCCGTGGCGAACTTTTGGAGGTGATGAAAAAGACCGAGGAACATACGGGAATGACACTTACCCTGGCCTTGAGTTATGGCTCAAGGGAAGAGCTACAATCCGCCATAAAATCAATAGCATTCAAAGTTAAAAATAATATAATTTCGCCAGAAAATATTGACGATACCATTATTAATGACCATCTTTACACGCGAAATTTGCCAGACGTAGACTTGCTAATCCGAACGAGTGGAGAACATCGGATCAGCAATTTTTTATTATGGCAGATCGCATATGCCGAATTATATTTTATTGATGTATTTTGGCCCGATTTTAATGAGCATCATTTGGTAGAGGCCATAAAAAATTACCAGAACAGAGAACGAAGATTTGGAAAAACTAGCGAACAACTCATCTAGGGATATGACAAGGTTCATATCCATGAACCACTTACTGACCATCCTACTCCTTTTTACCCTCACAAATGCCTTTTCACAAGACTTGTCCTATGAAAATGGTCAAACCTATATCCTTGGTGGATTGGAGGTTACTGGATTGGAAAGTTACAATGAACAGACCGTTAAAACCTATACAGGGCTTCGAGTGGGTCAGCCAATCACGGTTCCTGGTGAAGAGATCAGCGAGGTCATCAATAAACTGTGGGGACTTGAGCTTTTTACTTCCATAGACTTCTATATTACCAACATTGAGGATAACAACATATTTCTTGAACTGAATATCATTGAGCGACCTACATTGACAGATGTTACTTTTAACGGTGTAAAACCAAGAAAGGTAGACGAACTCAGGACCGATACGGATCTCAAAAAGGGTAAGAAGATTACGGAGAGTTTAATATCCAACACCAAAAATTATCTCACAAATAAATATAAAAAACAAGGGTATTTAAACACCAAAGTAAATATCATTACCGCCGTGGATACATCTGAGACCAATGCCAGAAAAATGGTGGTGAACGTCAATAAAGGCGATAAGGTAAAAATCAAGGACATCATTTTTGAAGGAAACGAAGAGCTTTCGGATAAAAAATTGAGAAAGGCCTTAAAAAGTACGAAAAGAAAGCGATTGGGTCGTTTTTGGAAGAAATCCAAATATATCAAGGACGATTATGAGGAGGATTTGGACTTATTGGTGGATAAATATGCCGAAAATGGATACCGGGATGCCAGGGTAATTTCCGATACCTTGGAAAAAGTGGACGAGAATAACATACTTCTAAAAATAAAGGTTGAGGAAGGTAACAAATATTATTTTGGCGATATTGATTTTGTGGGAAATACCGTTTATACAGATCGTCAACTGCAACAGGTTCTTGGCATCAAAAAGGGTGAAACCTATAACGGGGTGTTGTTACGTGAACGTATTGCGGACAATAGCAAACCAGAACCTTATGACGTTACCAGTCTGTATCAAAATAATGGGTACTTGTTTTCCACGATAAATCCGGTGGAGGTTTCGGCAGCAAACGATACTATAAATTTTGAAATTCGTATAATCGAAGGTAAGGAGACCTTTTTGGACCATGTAACCGTATCTGGTAATGATAGGACCAATGACCATGTAATTTTCAGGGAACTGCGCACACGGCCCGGACAAAAATACAACAAGTCGGATATCATTCGAAGTATAAGGGAATTGGGACAACTTGGATTTTTTGATGCCGAACAGATAAAACCAGATGTGTTGAATGCCAATCCAAATGAGGGGACCGTGGATCTGGCCTGGAGTCTGGTCGAATCCGGTTCCAGTCAAATTGAATTGCAAGGTGGTTACGGTGGCGGTGGCTTTATTGGAACTTTGGGTCTTTCCTTTAACAATTTCTCCATTCAAAACCTGTTCAAAGGAGAGGCATATAAACCGGTGCCAATGGGCGACGGGCAAACCTTTGCCCTGCGATTGCAGGCCAGCCGGACCTTTAGGGTGTACAGCTTAAACTTTTCTGAACCCTGGATGGGTGGAAAAAAACCGGTGAGATTTAACTTGAACGTTTCAAGAACGCAACAATTTGCTGCATCTTTTACGAACAGGGGAATAGACGTAAACAAGGATCAGCAATTTTCGATTACAGGTGTAAGTCTTGGATTGGCCAAAAGGGTACAATGGCCAGATGATTTCTTTACCATTTCGCATTCTTTGGGATACCAGTTGTACGATTTTAGAAACTACAATATTGGATTGTTCAATTTTGGGAACGGGAAAGCCAATTCCATTGCCTATACCTTAGGGATTAATAGAAATGCCATGGAGGGTGGGCGCATATTTCCAAGGGGTGGATCCAATTTTGAAATTACCGCCAAATTCACACCGCCCTATTCGCTTTTCAGCAATAAGGATTTTGGTGCATTAAAACAAAGAAGTACAGAACTTACGGAGAAAAGATTTACCACTCAAGAAGGACTTACAGCGGCTGAAACCACCGAATTGGAACAAATTGATCAGGAGCGCTTCAGGTTATTGGAATATTATAAGGTCAAGTTCAAGGGAGATTGGTATACTACCTTGTTGGGTAGTGCGGACAAATCCTTGGTGTTACGGACCAATGCGGAATTCGGTTTCTTGGGTAATTACAACAGCGATACGGGAGATGTTCCTTTTGAGCGTTTTTTCGTAGGTGGTGACGGTCTTAACAACTTTACCTTGGACGGTAGGGACATTGTTCAGTTGAGGGGGTATGAAAATCAATCCCTGACTCCAATCGACCCAGTTACAAGGCAACAAGAAGGTGGATTGATATACAATAAATTCTCCATGGAGCTAAGGTATCCGCTTACCTTAAAACCTTCGGCCTCCATTTACGGACTTACCTTTTTAGAAGCAGGTAATTCCTTCAACAATTTTCAGCAGTTTAATCCGTTTCAATTAAAACGATCGGCCGGTGTGGGGCTTCGCATCTTTATGCCAGCGTTTGGTTTATTGGGGATTGATTTTGGCTATGGGTTCGACGAGGACTTAAGGCCACAGTCCATAGGCAATGGTCCAAGCGGATGGCAGACGCACTTCATTATTGGTCAACAGTTCTAGATTTAAATTGGAATTCAAGAATCGGTCATCATGCTAAACCTTTCATTTTAAAAGTTTTAGTAATTTTGGCACGATATTTTCTATTAGATTAAACGATATCAATAATGAAGTCAAAAACAAAAGTTCTTTTATTTTTTGTGTCCGTTCTTACGGGATTGGGTTCCATGGCCCAAAGAGGTGTTCGAATCGCCTATGTGGACATGGAATATATTCTGGAAAATGTGGAGGAATATAGGGATGCCAGTGAACAGCTTGATACCAAGGTCCAAAAATGGAAGGTTGAAATTGAGCAAAAGCAAAGTGTGGTGGAACAGATGAAGAAGGATTTAATGGCCGAAAAGGTCTTGTTGACTCCGGAACTCATTGAGGAGCGTGAAGAAGAAATCCAGATTTTGGAAAAGGAGATGATCGAATACCAGCAGGACAGATTTGGTCCGCAAGGCGATTTAGTGTTGCAGAAGAGAAGGTTGATACAGCCAATACAAGATCAAGTCTTTAATGAAGTGCAAAAATTGGGGGCGAATAAAAAATATGATTTTATTTTTGATAAATCTGCGGATGTTGTAATGTTGTACTCAGAAAAAAGGCACGATATTAGCGATTTGGTTCTCAGAGGAATTGCCAGGACCAGAAAGATAAGCAAGCCCAAGGAAGGAACGGACACTAGAAGCAGGTTGGAGGCTTTTGAAGGAGACGATGATATAGAGGCCCAAGATGAGGAAGAAGTTGTTTCTGATGCGCTTCAGGAGCGTATAGACAGAGCCAAGGAGGCCCAAGCGGCCAGGGAGAAAACGGCTGCTGAAAAAAGGGAGGAGCAGCTCAAATTGCGTGAAGAGCGAAAGAAGGCCTACGAGGAAAGAAGGAAAAAACTTTTAGAAGAGCGGGAGGCCAAGAAAAAGGAGAATGAATCAGGGAGAAATAACGATAATTCGGGAAACGATTCCGACAATAACTAGAAATTAGAAACCATTAATTAATACTCAAATAAGAATTAAATTTTAACTCATGAAACAAGTAAAGAAAATTGCGGTTGCCTTAATGTTGTTCGTGGCGGCGACCAGTTTTGTAAATGCGCAAAGTAAAGTAGCTCATATAGATGTCACCCAGTTGCTGTCTGCCATGCCAGAAATGAAAGCTGCAGAGGCGGAGCTAAAAAAACTTCAGGAAACCTATGGTGCCGATATCCAAGCTTCCATGACAGAGTTGCGTAACAAGTATACACAATATCAAAACGAAGCGGCATCCAAATCCAAGGAAGAGAATGAAAAAAGGGCTGTAGAGCTTCAAGGTATGGAGAAAACGGTAGGTGAGTTCCAACAAAATGCACAACAGGAAATCCAGAAGAAGCAGGCTGAATTGTTCGCTCCTATCTCTGAAAAGGCCAAGGCGGCCATTGAAAGGGTTGCAGCTGCACAAGGAATCGACTATGTCATCGATGCGCAACCAGGAGGAGGATTGATCGTTGCATCTGGAAAGGATCTATTGGCGGACGTCAAAAAGGAATTGGGAATCTAAGATTTTCCAAAAATGATTAAAAAGCCATTCCACTTGGAATGGCTTTTTTTATGGAATCAATTTTGATTTAATAAGCTTCCATCGAAGCTGACGAATGAATTTCCCTTCTTCCTCCGTTACTAAAAAGGATTCCCTTTTTGCGCTCGCTTGTAGATATCCTCTTAAATTTTCAAAAAAAGCATTGGGTCTTTTTGTTTTGAGGGCCATTTTTAGGGAGGCGATTAGTGTAATCCAGACGCCATACCGCATGGTATACATGGCTTTGCCTTGCAGCGACCTGGCTTTTTTGTTATAAGCCTTTCCTGTGGGTCGTAAATGTTTTACATGTAGGTTTTCATCCGTATATATTTTGAATCCATGGTATTGCGCCAATAATTCGTCCACTGTGTCCCATCCCATGGCGTTTTTGAGTCCGCCAATTGCTTCGAAGCATTTTTTTGAATAGGTTTTAAATGCGCCCCTGACATGTTTTTTGTCCATAGGGTGGTTCAATTGCCAGTTTCCTTGTTCGTCCTGCTCGTATGCAAATCCTCCGGCAATACCAATTTCAGACGATTGGGAAAAAATCGTTGCTATGGATTGGAAATAGTTTTTTGGCAAAACAATATCGGCATCGAGCTTTACAATAAAGTCAAAATTGCTATCCAATGACCTGAGTCCCTTATTGAAGGCATTTATGACCTTGCTGCCTGGCATATGACTGTCAGAGGATCTGGTGTTGAGAAGTTCAACATAGGGTACGGTTGTTACGAACTCTGCAACAATAGCTTCGGTCCTATCGTTGGAATGATCATTTACCACAACCACTTTCTTGGGGAGAAGGGTTTGTAGTATAATGGACTCCAAGGTCAAAGAAATAAAGGCTTCTTCGTTATGGGCCGGTATGATGACACAATATTCCACGAGTAGGTTTTAAGAACTTTTTTTTCGAACGGCGTAAACTATGTAGTATCGCGGTGTGAACAGTCTTAAAATGGGCCTAAGACCTATTTTTTTAACGGGGTGGGCCCATTTTTTTGAATCCTGAATTTCCCAACCGGATTTCTCCAAAAGCCAATCGAACTGCCAATCCTCAAACTCGTGATAATGTCGGTCCCAAGGGTCGTTCTTACTTCTGTATGCCGGGGAAAACCAAAGTCGGAGTGGAACACTGGCAACCAAGGTATCGGCCTTTATTTTGGAAAGCGCGTTCAAGGGGGCCAAAAGGTGTTCAAAAATTTCAAAGGCGGTTGCTACCTTTGCATTGGAGTTTAGAATGGAGGAGAAATCCAAATCCAAATCTTCGCCCTTGGTGTTTTCTACTTGATAGCCTTCCTTTGTCATAATCTTGGAAAAGGGATTTTCCACACCAAGGTCTAAAATGGATTCGTTGGTAGGTACATGCTTTTTTAAAAATTCTAGGGTGTATCTAAAACGTTTGTTTGGAAAGGTGTTCTCGTACATTTCAAAGTTTATATACCATGGCGTTGATGTTCATTCCTGCACCAACACTTGCAAAGATAACAACATCGCCTTTTGTCAAGTTATGATTCTCAATTTTTCCATTTAACAGGCAATCCAATAATGTTGGAATGGTTGCAACCGAGCTATTTCCAAACTCTCCAATCGTCATGGGCATGCAATGTTTGGGAACATCCATATGGTAAAGTGCATAAAACCTTGAGATGATGGCCTCGTCCATCTTTTCATTGGCTTGATGGATAAGGACTTTTTTTACCTCCGTAATGTCTATGCCGCTCTTCTCCAAACAGTCTGCCATTGCTTTGGGAACATGGGTTACGGCAAATTCATAAATCTTTCTCCCAAGCATTTTAATGTATCTGGTTTCCTTTTGCGTCTTATGGTAGCTTTTTCCGTAAAATAGGAAATAGGCCTCCTCATAGGTATATGACGCGCTATTATGTGCAAGGATGCCGTTACTGTCGTTGGTGAGCTCAATGATGACAGCACCTGCACCATCGGCATATATCATGGAATCCCTATCATACGGGTCCACTATTCTGGACAAGGTTTCCGCACCTATGACCAAGCATTTTTTTGCAATGCCACTTTTTATAAAGGCATGTCCCTGAATAACACCCTCTATCCAGCCGGGGCATCCAAATAGGATATCATAGGCCACACATTTTGGATTTTTTATCCTAAGTCTGTTTTTGACACGTGAGGCAAGACTAGGTAATGTGTCGCCTTGAGAACTGCCCCAGGAAACATCACCAAAATTATGGGCAAGAATTATATAATCAATATCCTCCCTATCTATGTTTGCATCCAATATTGCACTTTCAGCGGCGAAAAACGCGATATCCGAGGTATTCAAATCCTTATCAACATACCGTCTTTCGTTAATTCCGGTAATGGCTCTAAATTTTTCTATAATGACTTCATTGGTAGCTTGGAAAGGACTTCCGTCACTGTTCAGAAATTTCTTTTTGGAGAATGCTGTATTCTTTACTTGGTTTTCAGGTATATAACTCCCTGTACCTATGATATTAACGCCCATATACCTTACTTGATTTATTTCCAAAAAGGTACTTTAAAACGTAAAGCTTATTATGCGCGCATAATAAGCTTTACGATGTTCAGACCCCAAAAATCTTTAAATCTCGAGGGGGTATTAATTTTTGTTAAAACCTAAACCAGTCCCGTTTTGCTAGTTCTGGGCAGCGTTTTTAGGCTTCTACATATGCTTCAATGGGAGCGCACGTGCAAATTAAATTACGGTCTCCATAAGCATCGTCCACCCTGCGAACCGCAGGCCAGAATTTGTTATCGCTAACATAGGGCAACGGAAATGCAGCCTGATGTCTTGAATACGGAAAATCCCAAGTATCGCTTGTGACCATCTGCAGCGTATGTGGCGCATTTTTTAATACGTTGTTAGGATTGTCCTCCTGGGCAACATCGATTTCCTTGCGAATGGAGAGCATGGCATCGCAAAAACGATCTAATTCCTCCAAACTTTCGCTTTCGGTTGGTTCTATCATTAAGGTACCTGCCACCGGGAATGAAACCGTTGGCGCATGGAAACCATAATCCATAAGCCTTTTTGCAATATCCGTTACTTCGATACCATGCTGTTTAAAGGGTCTGCAATCGATAATCATCTCATGGGCGGCCCTTCCTTTTTCCCCCGTATAAAGAACATCATATTTTCCATTTAACCGATGTTTGATATAGTTGGCATTGAGAATGGCAATTTTTGTGGAATTCGTCAATCCTTCTTGTCCCAACATTTTGATGTAGCCGTAGGAAATAAGACAGGCCAAGGAACTGCCCCAAGGAGCTGCCGAAATCGCCGAAATGGCTTTTACACCACCTGTTTTGATGACGGGGTTGCCGGGTAAAAATGGCACCAATTGAGGTGCGACGCATATAGGACCAACCCCTGGACCTCCACCTCCATGGGGAATTGCAAAGGTCTTGTGTAGATTAAGATGACAGACATCCGCACCTATAGTAGCTGGATTTGTCAAGCCCACTTGCGCGTTCATATTTGCCCCGTCCATATACACTTGGCCGCCATGGTCATGAATCAATTTCGTTATTTTTCTTATGGAGGATTCGAAAACCCCATGGGTGGAAGGATATGTTACCATTAAGGCGGAAAGATTATCGGCATGCATTTTTACCTTTTCTTCCAAGTCCTCCACGTCAATATTACCTTTATCATCCGTTTTGGTCACAACCACCTTCATTCCCGCCATTACGGCGGAGGCAGGGTTGGTTCCATGGGCGGAGGCAGGAATCAGGCAAATATCCCTATGTCCTTCACCATTGGCCTCGTGATAGGCCCGTATGACCATTAAACCTGCATATTCCCCCTGGGCGCCGGAATTCGGCTGTAGGGAAGTACCCGCAAAGCCTGTAATAGTCGTTAAATCCTTCGCCAATTCCCTCAATACAATTTGGTAGCCTTCCGCCTGTTCCACAGGTACAAACGGATGTATATTTCCCCAGTTGCCATTGCTTAGGGGCAACATTTCAGAGGCGGCGTTCAATTTCATGGTACAACTTCCCAAGGATATCATGCTATGGTTAAGGGACAGATCCTTGCGTTCCAATTTCTTGATATATCGCATTAGTTCCGTTTCGGAATGATAGCTATTGAACACCTTGTTTTCAAGATAGGAAGACGTTCTTTGGATATTTTGGGGAATGGACGAATGGCCCAAAAGTTTTGTGACTTCGATCGCTTCCTTATCCATGGCCTCTGAGAAGATACCAATGATTTGGTTCAGGTCCTTTATGGAGGTCGCCTCGTTTACTGCAATAACAACGGAATCAGAACTAGGGTACAAAAAGTTCACCTCTTCGCGTTCCGCAATAGGGCGTATTATGTTGGCGCTTGCCTTTACTTGAACGGTATCGAAGTAGGCAGTATTGCTTTGATAATACCCGAGATTTTCAAGGGAATCGGCCAAAGTACATGCAGTGGTATGTATTTTTTGTGCGATATATTTTAGACCTTTTGGACCATGATAAACTGCGTACATTCCTGCCATAACAGCCAATAGTACTTGTGCCGTGCAAATATTGGAGGTCGCTTTGTCCCTTTTTATATGTTGCTCCCTAGTTTGTAGGGCCATCCTTAATGCAGGTCTATTGTCCCGATCCTTGGTTACCCCAATGATTCTTCCAGGAATATTTCGTTTGTATTCTTCGCGGGTGGCGAAAAACGCGGCATGGGGTCCACCATATCCTAGGGGGATACCGAATCTTTGCGTGGTGCCAACGACCACATCCGCCCCAAATTCACCAGGAGGGGTCAAAAGGACCAAGCTTAAAATATCCGCGGCAACCGCTATTTTAATATCCTTTTCCTTGGCCTTGAGCACAAAGTCCTTGTAGTCATGAACCTGGCCGAATTTACCCGGATATTGAAGCAATGCACCATAAAATGTATCGTCAAAAGTAAATTCCTCATGATTTCCAATTACCAATTCTATGCCCAAAGGATTGGCCCGGGTTTCCAATAAAGCCATTGTTTGCGGCAAAACCTCTTCTGAAACAAAGAACTTTTTGATCTCGTTTTTTTTCTGATCCCTGGTTCTAACTTCAAAAAGCATTGTCATGGCTTCTGCCGCTGCCGTACTTTCATCCAAAAGGGACGCATTGGCGAGTTCCATACCAGTTAGGTCTGAAATAACCGTTTGAAAGTTCAAAAGGGCTTCCAATCTGCCTTGGGCAATTTCCGCTTGATAGGGCGTATAGGCGGTATACCAACCAGGGTTTTCAAGGATATTCCGTTTAATAACGGAAGGTGTTAGGCTCTCATGATACCCCAAACCTATATAGGAACGAAAAACCTTGTTCTTTTTTGAAAGTTCCTCCAAATGGGCCAAAAATTTATGCTCACTCATCGGAGCACCCAAATCCAATGTATTTTTAAGCCGAATATCATCGGGAATGGTTTCAAATATCAGTTGATCCAAACTATCTACAGAAATAGTTTTGAGCATATGGTCAAGGTCCTCTTCTCGTATACCAATATGGCGGGATGCAAACACGTCAGTCTTCATGATTTGAAAAAATTAGTCTTGCAAAATTAGGGATTAATTATATCAAAAAACAGGTGTGTACTGGCTTCCTTAGGAAAGTTTTTAACCGAAAACCCGGGTTATAAACAGTTTGGGTACATTTGTTTTATGGGGAAACTTCAACGCCTTTTTGATTTCTATATCAATGCAAGTATCCATGTTTCGTTGAGTGTCTTTGCATTGACCCATGTTACCATCAAAACTTTCGATTTTCAAAAGGACGAACATTTGGCCTGGTTTCTTTTTTTTGGCACTATTGCTTGTTACAATTTTATAAAATATGGGGTGGAAGCCAAAAAATATATTATAGTGGCGTCCCCTTATCAAAAGAACATTCAAATAGTTAGCTTTTTAGCCGCCCTAATTGGTTGTTACCATGCTTATTTTCTTACTAGTGATATTTGGTTGGGAATCTTTATACTGATTTTTTTAACAGGAATCTATGCATTACCCGTATTGCCCAATGCTAGAAACCTTCGGAATTTAGGAGGACTAAAAATTTTTATGGTAGCCTTGGTCTGGGCCGGGGCAACGGTCGTGCTTCCGGCATTGGGTTCATTCAAATCCATTTCTTGGGATATTTGGGTGGAAACCATTCAACGATTTTTTTTCGTTCTGGCTTTGTTGGTTCCCTTTGAGATAAGGGACCTCGCGTATGATGATCCTGGTCTCAGGACTCTTCCACAGCGATTTGGGGTGCTTTGGACAAAAAAAATCGGTGTGATTTTCGTACTGCTGTTTTACGTGTTGACCTTCTTAAAGGACGATGTTCAAGAAGTCGAAATCATCGTAAAGACGGTACTTTTCTTGGGACTTGCTGTTTTGATGTTTTCGTTTGGGAAAGATCAGCGTAAATATTTTGCTTCTTTTTGGGTGGAAGGAATTCCAATAGCGTGGTACTTTCTTTTAGTGCTTTGCCTTATTTGGTTCTAGCCCTGCCTCCTTATATATTCCTTCATTTTTTCTTTTTCAGTCTCGGAAAGGGAATGAAGATTTGCCTTGCTGCAAAGGGAGGTGAGTTTTGTATTCTGCTTTGCGTAAGCAGCGCATACCTTACAATAGATAAGATGGAATTTTAATTTAAGCCGTTCCACAAAGGTAGCCTCATTGTATTGAGCCTTTGTACAAATATCCGCCGCTTTTTCACAAGAAATCATGCGTTGAACCATTTTTGATTTAAACATTCCATTAAGGCCGTTCTGGCTCTATGGATCATTACCCAAAGGTTAGACGGGTTTATTCCTAATTCATTACAAATTTCTTCCGTAGGAATGCCTTGAATGGTCTTCATGGTAAATACCTGTGATTGTTTTTGGGGAAGCCTATCAATACACAGCTGTAGGGCAAGGCCCAGTTCTTCGTTTTCTATGGTTTCGCTTCCCAAATTGCCATTGGGGTCCGCCACTTTTTCTTCCAGCCAATCCCCTTCGTTTTCATCATGGTAGCTAAAATTCATGCGGACTTCTGCCTTTCCCTTTTTGGAGTTGGATTTTCGATAGTAGTCTATGACCTTACGTTTGAGAATCGCTATCAACCAGGTACGTTCAGCTGCTTCGCCTTTGTAGTTCTTGGCCGATTTTAAACCTGCCAAAAAGGTCTCCGAAACTAAGTCTTTGGCGATTTCTACATCACTTACCTTGCCTATGGCGTAGTTGAATAGGTAATCGGCATACTGGTCTACCCAGGAATTAGGATGTAGTTGATTTTCTGCCATTGTTGATCGTTGTTGTAAAAGTAATAGAATTTTCCATTACGGCTTATATCCAGTATATATTTTACTTAAAATGGAAATTAATGTATTTTTGGCGCAAGGCATCTTAGCTGACAAATCCGTATTTAAAAGTAATTTCTAGGGTTTGTTGCCAGTTCATTAAATAAAACGTCATGAAGTATCCAATGATTTTACTCCTTTCCATACTCTTGAACATATCCTGTGCCCAAACACAGACACCTACCTCAAGGCCCATTACCAGTGTGTCTGCGGATGAGTTAAATAACGTAGTCTTGTTGGATGTACGCACTCCAGAGGAATATGCCGAAGGCCATCTAGACAACTCTTTGAACATTAATTGGTTCGATACTGATTTTGCCCAACAGGTGGAGGGGATTGACAAGGACGAAACCATTTATGTGTATTGTAAGGTTGGTGGCAGGAGTGCCAAGGCCCAACAAAAATTACAATCCTTGGGATATAAAAATGTAGTCAACCTTGAAGGTGGGTATGATGCTTACAAACAAAAAAAATAAAGGGGCTTTGCAGGGGAGATGCTATAATTCCAATACTTGGCATTATTAAATTTTCGTCTCTTCAAAGCCATTTATCCCATATTTTCCAAGGCTGGCCAATGACTTATGGCGAAAGGATTGTTAATGTCCAAATGAGATGCATTCCTATTTAGACAGGTAAATTAAATTGGCCACATAGAGCTGGATATCTTCTGCAGCTAACCCAGCAGGGAATTCATTGTCGTATACAAATTCCATGATAACTTTTTCATCCTCCAAAAAGTCGTTATCCAAGGCGATGCTGGAACATAAAAAGCTTTTTTCAGCCACACATTTATCGGAATGTCCAAAGCCGAGAACGTGTCCTAACTCATGCTTGAAAAGGACCGTTGCAGGGTTGGATATCCACAATCTGGCATTGCTAAGGACCGATGCATTGTTGGATGTCATTGCATACCCTGAATAGGTTCCTCCATTGATGATCTCGAACATATCAGGCCAAACTGCCTCAACCTCAGAGGTTTGTCCATAGAACAGATGTGCATTCGACTCCTCCAAGGTTTCCACCAAGGATACATTAAAATCACTATTTTGGAATATTTCATTGTATTCTTCTAAGGCCGCTTCCACATTGGATTTAAATTCATTATTGAAATTTCCGTCCAGATAGAGTTTGATGGGTTCGTTCCACCGACTTGAAAATTCCAAAGGTGCTCCATGGGTAGGCGCCTTCCAAAGGGTCAAATATTGAAAATAGTCAATGAATTCCTTTTCTGCGGCGGTAAGCAGTGTATATTCGTCAATATTGTTTATGGTAAGATCAAAGGACTGCTCAACAATAGATTTTCCATCGAATACCGATACGGTGAACGGAAGGCTTTGAATTTCTTCAAAGTCCAAAACAATCCCGGCCCCAATAGTAATTTCGCCGGTTACCTCGTTAATTTCCAGGCCATTTAGGGATTCCATGGTAAAGGTTAGCGTATCGCCATCCGCGTCCGTTGAAGATACGGACCCTATGGAAGTTCCGGCAGGAGCATGTTCATCAACGCTAAAGGATTTTAAAGTGATTGATGGCAAACTGTTGCCGTTTTCTTCTGGTGTGGTAGAGGAATCCTTACTACAGGAAGCTAAAAGTAAAATGGAAAAAACAAAGCTGATTTTTTTCATCTGTGACCAATGGTTTGCGGTTTAAGCCCACAAATTAGCTCCAACGTCCCGTTCATAAAATTATATGTGGTCAATGTTGGATATGCTGTTGTAAAAACTTTGATATCATATATGTCCAATCTTATTTTCTTTTGTAAATGTATTTCCTTGCAACCTTTCCGCAGGAATATACAAGCAATCGATAATGATTAACGTGTCTATAAGCGTTTTTTGTAAAACTTGTCGCCAAAGGCTTGAAAAACGAAGATCAAGATGAAAATAATACGGGAGATCCATGGTAAAAATAATGCTAATAACGCCGCTAAAGACCAAATAATCACGGCGTTTAAAGATCTAAATTTTAACCAATTACCAATTGTACGCGTCATCCCGTTTTTGTTGAGTTCTTTTTGCGAGATATAGCGAATTAATAAAAAATTGAGTAGTCCAAGTAATATTAAATTAAAACAGTAGAAAATAAAGGAAGCAGTGCCATAAAAATCACCTACGTACATGGCCGTGGTAAAAGGCAAAAAAATCACAAAAAGAAGCAAAAAAATATTGATCCATATTAGTTTTTCGTCTACGTCCCCTACATATTTAAAAATCCTCAAATGGGAAATCCAGTAAATCGCGATTACCATAAAACTGACGAAAAACCCAATAAAACTGGGAATCCTATTGGTAAGAATGGACGAAAAATTTGTTGCTGCAAGTGTCTCACTATTTGGTACATCTATTTCCAATATAAGTAAAGTCATGGCAATTGAAAAAACTGCATCACAAAAGGAAGTGACCCGGTTTTTATCATAAGTAAAACTAAATTTTTTCATTGCCTACTTTTAATAAATTAATTCAAAAGGCCGGCCCTTTCCAGAAGGGCCTCTACCTTGGGCTCCGCTCCCCGGAAACGCTTATACAGGACCATCGGGTTTTCCGTTCCGCCTTTTGATAGAACGTGCTCCCTGAATTTATGGGCCACTTCTTTATTGAAAATTCCTTGTTCCTTAAAGTAGGCAAAGGCATCGGCATCCAAGACTTCGGCCCATTTGTAACTGTAGTAACCGGAGGAATATCCGCCTTGAAAGATATGGGAGAACGATGTGCTCATGCAGGTCTCAGGCGTATCTGGATATAGTTTTGTGCCTTCAAAAGCCTCGTCTTCGTGTTTTTTTACATCGGTGATATTGCTAGGGTCTACTCCATGCCAGGACATATCCAACATACCGAAACTTAGTTGTCTCAAGGTCTGCATACCCTCCTGAAATGTTGCGGATTCCTTTATTTTGGTAATCAGTTCCATGGGAATTACCTCCCCCGTTTCGTAATGTTTTGCAAATAGCTCCAAGGCTTCTCTTTCGTAGCACCAATTTTCCATGACCTGACTTGGAAGCTCTACAAAGTCCCAATAGACCGAAGTGCCCGATAGGCTTGGATATTTAGTATCTGCCAACATCCCATGCAGTCCATGGCCAAATTCATGGAACAAGGTCGTCACCTCATTGAAAGTCAATAGGGAAGGTTTGCTTTTGGTGGAAGGTGTAAAGTTGCACACATTACTTATATGTGGACGGACATTTTCACCGTTTCTTTTCCATTGCGATTTAAAGGAGGTCATCCAGGCACCACCACGTTTACCGGGTCGCGGGTGGAAATCGGCATAGAAAAGGGATACGAAATTTCCGTCCCCATCATACACGTTATACGTTTTTACATCGTCATGGTATTTATCGATATCGAATACCTCTTCAAAATTTAGGTCGAACAACTTTTCTGCGACCTTGAAAACACCGTCAATGACATTCTCCAGTTTGAAATAAGGCTTTAGCTTTTCGTCGTCCAAATCGAACAACTTTTGCTTCAGTTTTTCGGAATAATAACTGCCGTCCCATTTTTCCAAAACGGCTATACCATCAAGATTCATGGCGAAATCTGCCAATTGCTTGAACTCCCTTTCCGCGGCGGGTTTAGCCTTTTCCAGAATTTCGTTTAGAAAATCATGCACTTTTTCAGGACTTTCTGCCATTCGTTCCTCGAGTACAAAATGGGCATGGGTCTTATAACCTAACAACTGTGCCCTTTCAAATCGCAGGGATGCTATCTTTAATACGTTTTCCTTGTTGTCCAGTGGATCATCATGAAAGGCCTTACTGCCAAAGGCAATGGAAAGCTCTTTTCGCAACTCCCTATTTTTCGCATATTTCATAAAAGGAATATAGCTTGGGTAATCCAGGGTAATCATCCAACCTTCCTCTTTTCCTTTTGTCAGTGCTAACTGGGCCGCGGCTTCCTTTTCGCCTTTGGGAAGTCCGTCCAAATCCTTTTCATCCGTTAGGTACTTTTGATATTTGTTGGTTTCCGCAAGGACATTTTCCCCAAATTTTAGTGTAAGCTTGGAAAGCTCGGCATCGATTTGCCGTAGTCTTTTTTTCTTTTCCTCTGGTAGATTGGCGCCATTCCTACTAAAATTCTTGTATTTTTTTTCCAATAAGGTCCTTTGTTCCACATCCAGGTCCAAGGAATCCATTTTTTGATATACATCCTTTATTCTTTTGAACAAGGCTTCGTTTAGGGTGATGTCGTTACCGAACTCGGACATTAAGGGCGATACCTCTTGTGCGATTTTCTGAATGGTATCGTTTGTTTCGGCAGAATTTAGATTAAAAAAAGTACATGAAATCCTGTCCAATTGTTGGCCGGCAAATTCCAAGATCTCAATGGTATTTTCAAAGGTTGGTTCCTCTGGATTATTGGTAATAGCATCTATTTCGGCCCGTGCATCCTCAATCGCTTGAAGAAAGGCCGGTTTAAAATGTTCGTTTTTTATTTTGGAGAAAGGGGCGGTGTCAAAAGGTTCTAAGAGTGGATTCATTCCTCGTTTTACTATTTTTTCAGTTTTCCGGATTTCACTAACAGAAAGTTTGTTTTTTACTAACAACTAACAACTAACAACTAACAACTAACAACTAACAACTATTTACTATTCACAGATTTCGCTCCCTCGATTACCTTTTGTTTCAGGCCTTCTTTGTAAAGGATGATTTTGTCCAGAACGCATTTATCTGAACTACCTATAATCTGGGCTGCGAGGATTCCGGCATTTTTGGCACCATTCAGGGCTACAGTGGCAACGGGCACGCCACCCGGCATTTGAAGAATTGATAAAATC
The DNA here is from genome assembly GCF_003933245.1 of Maribacter algicola. NCBI lineage: Bacteria > Pseudomonadati > Bacteroidota > Flavobacteriia > Flavobacteriales > Flavobacteriaceae > Maribacter > Maribacter algicola. The sequence continues at coordinate 355,762 of NZ_QUSX01000001.1, read as the reverse complement.
GAATCCCAACCATCTATTGAGTTGCTGCTTTTTACGGGCACACCTATGACAGGTAAAGGGGACATGGAAGCGACCATACCCGGCAAGTGCGCCGCGCCACCTGCGCCCGCAATTATCACTGTGTAACCATTTTTGTGGGCGTTTTTACTGAAGTCGAACAGTTTTTCCGGAGTTCTGTGGGCGGAAACGATATCCACATCCACTTCAATGTCAAAACCATTCAGTATATCTATGGCGTCCTGCATTACCGGAAGGTCGCTGGTACTTCCCATTACTACGGCTACTTTACTCATAACTTATTTACTGATTACTTTAATTGTTTCCTTTACCTGTTGCGCTGTTTTTCTGGCTTGGTCAATATCTGGGTTCACTATGGTGACATGGCCCATTTTTCGGAAAGGCCTCGTTTGTTTTTTTCCATAGATGTGGGGCGTAACACCCTCAAGTTTTAAAATCTCTTCCATGTTTTCATACACCACATCGCCGGTATGGCCTTCGGCACCTACCAGATTCACCATAATTCCTGCAACTTTACTTTCGGTAGCGCCCAAAGGTAAGTTCAGGATGCAGCGAATGTGTTGTTCAAACTGATTCGTATAGCTTGCTTCAATACTGTAATGTCCGCTATTGTGGGGTCTTGGGGCTACCTCGTTGACTAGTATTTGATCGTCTTGGGTCTGGAACATCTCCACGGCCAATAAACCTGTAAGACCAATTTTTTCGGCAACATGTAATGCAAGTTCCCGTGCCTTTGTCGCAACTTTATCATCGATCCTTGCCGGGCAGATTACGTATTCCACTTGGTTGGCTTCGGGGTGAAATTCCATTTCTACGACAGGGTAGGTCTTTGTTTCACCCTTTGAATTCCGAGCAACAATGACCGCCAGTTCGTTTTTGAAGGGAATCATCGTTTCAGCGATACACTCTCCTTTGGGCAGGCCTTGCAGGTCGGCAAGCGACCTAACCACTTTTACGCCCTGGCCATCATAGCCAAATTGAGCGACTTTCCATACAAAGGGCAGTTTCAATCCGCCATTATTGATGCTGTCCTCAATTTCGCTCAAATAGGCAAAACGTTGAAATTCTGCGGTGGGGATATCATGGTCCACATAAAAAAGCTTCTGTTTGGCCTTATTTTGAATTATACGTAACGCTCTGGGCTGTGGAAATACTTTTAAACCCTCCTTTTCCAAACGCTCCAAAGCATCTAGGTTTACATTTTCGATTTCTATGGTAAGGACGTCCAAGCCTTGGCCAAAATTATAGACTGTTTCAAAGTCAAGTAATTCGCCTTGGACAAATTGGTCACATGAGATTTTACAGGGAGCCTCTGGTGAGGCATCCAAAACCTTGGTCCAGACATCCCACTTTCGGGTCTCATAGAGCATCATTTTACCCAGTTGGCCCCCGCCAAGGATTCCTAATTTAAAATCAGAAGAAAAATAGTTCATACGTACCGCAAAAATACGCTTAAATCTTAGAATCTGTTTCCCCGATATTCAAAAACACACCTCAAAACCCTATATTTGCCAACCTTACTAATTTTTTAAAATTGATACGGTTACACGACAAATATTTCAAACCTTTTCTTAGTGAAAAGCAAATCTTGGGGGCCATTCAGCGGATGGCACAGGAAATTGCCGTGGACTACAAGGATGATACGCCCATTTTTGTAGGGGTTCTCAATGGGGCCTTTATGTTTGTATCTGATTTTCTAAAGGAATACCCCTATTCATGCGAAGTCTCGTTCGTTAAGTTAAGCTCCTACCAAGGGCTTACCTCTACGGGTATCGTGGAAACCTTGTTGGATGTGCCGGACAATATTGAAGGGCGAAGTATCATCATTCTAGAGGATATCATCGATACAGGACGCACCTTGCAGAAATTGGTGCACTTGTTCAGCAATACCAAGGTGAAGGAATTTAAGATTGCGAGCCTTTTTTATAAAGCGGAAGTCTATAATGGCGAATATGCCATCGATTATGTAGGGCTTGAGATTCCGGATAAATTTATAGTAGGGTATGGGCTGGATTACAAGGAATTAGGAAGGAATCTTAGGGAAGTTTACCAATTAAACCAAAAATATATGATCAATCTTGTACTGTTTGGAAAACCAGGGGCGGGCAAGGGCACACAAGCCCAATTTTTAAAGGAGAAGTATAACTTAAAACATATTTCTACGGGAGATGTGTTCCGTTATAATATTAAAAATGGTACGGAATTGGGAACCTTGGCAAAATCCTATATTGATAAAGGCGAATTGGTGCCTGATGAGGTGACAATAAAAATGTTGGAGGACGAAGTGGATAAAAATCCGGATGCCGATGGATTTATTTTCGACGGTTTTCCTAGGACGACCGCCCAGGCAGAGGCCTTGGACAATTTTTTGGAATCCAAGGATATGAAAGTGGATGCCACCATAGCGCTGGAAGCAAACGATGATATCCTTATAGAGCGCCTTTTGGAAAGAGGGAAGAATAGCGGTAGGTCTGATGATCAGGATGTATCCAAGATTAGGAACAGGTTTGAGGAATATAATTCAAAGACGGCACCTTTAAAGGATTACTATGAGGAGCAACATAAATTTCATAGTGTCAATGGAATTGGAAGCATCGATGAGATTACCCAACGTTTGACAAAGGTCATTGATTCATTATAGCTACCGTTTTTTCAGATTTCTCGTAATTAAATCGGGAATAAATATAGATACCTAATGGCAGAGGAGGTCATAAGACCAAAAGACGCGCTAAAGAGCTGTTTTTTTATTGGTTGCGGTTCCATGCTTGCCATGATATTAATCGCAATAGGCTATTTGGTATATCTGTTTTATTTTTATGATCCCTTGTCATAAAATCCTTTGTCCTTCCTTCCTTCTTAATTGTGTAGCTTTGTACTCAATTTAAATTAATCCATTCAAGATGACCGAAGGTAATTTTGTAGACTATGTAAAAGTGCACTTGGCATCAGGCAACGGAGGTAAGGGATCCATGCACCTTCATCGCGAGAAATATGTTGCCAAAGGTGGTCCAGATGGAGGGGACGGTGGACGTGGAGGTCATGTAATCATCAGGGGCAACCAGAATCTTTGGACCTTGGTGAATTTCAAGTTCAAAAAACATTTTAAGGCCGGTCATGGGGAGCATGGAAGTAAAAACAGAAGTACCGGTGCAGATGGTGCAGATGTATATTTGGACGTACCCCTAGGAACCGTTGTAAAAGACCCTGATACCGATGAGGTCCTGTTCGAGATAACGGAACATGGCGAGGAGAAAATTGCCTTGGAAGGCGGTATGGGCGGACTCGGAAACTGGCATTTCAAGACATCCACCAACCAAACGCCAAGATATGCCCAGCCCGGTATTCCCGGTCAAGAGGGATATTTTCTATTGGAACTGAAGATTTTGGCAGATGTGGGGCTAGTAGGTTTTCCAAACGCTGGAAAGTCTACTTTACTTTCCGTGATAACTTCGGCAAAGCCCAAAATCGCCGATTATGAGTTCACCACGCTTAAACCCAATTTGGGGATTGTGGAATACCGAGATTTTCAAAGTTTCGTCATGGCCGATATTCCGGGTATCATAGAAGGAGCCGCGGAGGGAAAGGGTCTTGGCCATTATTTCTTACGCCATATTGAGCGAAATGCTACCTTATTATTTTTGATTCCTGCCGATAGCAAGGACATTAGTCAGGAGTATGCCATTTTATTGGACGAACTAAGAAGATATAATCCAGAATTGTTGCACAAGGAACGACTCATAGCCATTTCAAAATGTGACATGTTGGATGCCGAATTGATGGACGAAATGAAAAAGGAGTTGGATGTGGATTTTAAGGGAATCCCTTACATGTTTATATCATCCGTAGCACAAATTGGCATTACGGAACTAAAGGACAAACTTTGGCAAATGCTGAATGATTAAAAACTTTTTTGATGAAATGGGCCAATTTTTGCTGATTTCTACTAGAATAATTGTCAGCGAATTACATATGACCTTTAATAAACAATAAATTTTCACAGATGAAACGGTATCTAAAAAATATTGTTGAGTTGAATGATAATCCTAAGAGTCGGTTTTTCGCTTATTTTATCCAGATTTTAATCTTTGTTTCCATTGTCTCCTTTTCCTTTGAGACCGTTCCTGATTTGGAACCCAAAACGAGGAGTTTACTGCGGGGCATCGAGATTGTTTGTGTGATAGTCTTCACTTTGGAATATCTGTTGCGTATTTATGTAGCCGATAAAAAAACCAAGTTTATTTTCAGTTTTTTTGGTATTATAGATTTCTTGGCGATTTTGCCTTTTTACCTTGCCCTGGGTGTCGACCTTAGGTCTCTAAGGGCTTTGAGGTTCCTTCGCCTTTTCAGAATGTTAAAATTAATGCGCTATAATAGGGCCATAAAACATTTCACCAGGGCCCTTGTAATGGCCAAGGAGGAAATTTTTCTATTTCTGTTTGTCACTTTGATCTTGATCTACTTTTCCGCGGTGGGAATCTATTATTTTGAAAATAAAGCCCAGCCGGAGCATTTTTCTTCGGTCTTTGATAGCCTTTGGTGGGCTATCATAACACTTACTACGGTTGGCTATGGGGATGTGTACCCAATAACGGTAGGCGGTAGGATTTTTACTTTTTTTATTCTGATGATCGGTTTAGGTATCGTGGCTATTCCAACCGGGATTATTTCCTCTGCGCTTACAAAAAGTGTGGACAAGAAAGAGGAGGATTGATTTTTTTACTATCTTAAGGTAACCTCGGAGCAAGCACACAAAGCATTCAAAGCAAAAAAAGTTTGAATTAGAGGTAAGTTTTGGAGCATTTAAATCTCGACTATCGAGTAAAATATTCAGGATGAAATATTTATATATACTAGTGCTGATGCTACTTTTTGTATCGTGCAGCACCATAAAAGTAAACTACGATTATGAGCGGGAATCGGATTTTTCCGCCTATAATACCTATAATTATTTAGAGGACATGCAGACCGGTATTCCTGAACTAGACGAGAAACGCTTCTTTAGGGCCATGGATATAACACTCCAATCCAAGGGCTTAAAATTTTCTGAAGAACCAGACCTCCTAATAGATGTAAAAAGCTTGATTTTTGAAAGCCAATCAGGTAACACCATGGGCGTTGGACTTGGTGGTGGCAATGGGGGCCTCGGTGGTGGCGTATCCGTGGGGATTCCTGTTGGGAGTCCCAATCTTACCCGGGAAATTGAAATTAACTTCATCGATGCCAGAAAGGATGTATTGGTTTGGCAGGCGATCGGTACACAGCCATATAAAGAGGGTGCCCCACCTACCATAAAAGAAGAAAAAATGCAAGAACTAGTTGCTGAAATATTTGAAAAGTACCCGCCCAAAACCAGAAAATAATAGTTTCCAAAAGACTTTTTTAAATACCCTATTTTTCTTCGCCAAGCTCTAGTATATAGGGTTTTTGAGGAATGGTAGCCTCAATTTATAGGTTTTAAATAATTGATTTTCAATATATTACAATTTATCTAGGAAAAACTTCCGTTCGGTGACGACTTTCTACCGTTCGTCATAAACCTTTTAGTTTTCTCGAGATGGCTCTATAGTTTTACATCGTAGTATTAACAATTAAAAAACAACATCATGAAAACAATCGACAAAACTAAAGTAACTGTATTAGCCATAGGGACCTTAACCGTATTGGTATCCCTTTTAGGAGCTTTAAATGATTTAAACTTAATGAACTACTTTTTTCCGCTGTATGCCGGGTTGATCCTAGTTGGAGTTTCTCTATTGCACAAAGAAAACAAAGAAGAAATCTCCAGTAAGAAAATCATCAAGTAGCAAAAGAGTGTTATCGACCGAATCCATTAATCACAAAAACAAATAGCATGATTGCAATTGTAAAATTTATTATGGTATTGGTAATTCAAATCTTATTTTAGTTTCAGCCTATTTGGCTGAAACTATTTTTTTGTTCCCCCTATAATTACCTTTACATTCCCGTATGGCTTCCTTTATAAAAAAACATAGATGGGCAATTTCATTTTGGTTGGTCCAGCTCCTTTCCTGGGGTGGTCTGGTATTTATCGCTTATGCCTTTACACCGGATGCTGACGGGTACAAAGCCACCAACCTGTTCAAATACGGTCTTTTGTCCACCTTTTTAATAGGCGTCTTTTCCACGAGTCTTTTACGATTTTATTTAAAGCGGATACTCAATTTTGATGCATTTGAGACCAGTCAAATACTAAAAATTCTAATTGGGATTTCCGTGGTTTCCCTTATTTATTTTGGACTTTCATATGGTACAGGCTACTATATGGGTAAATGTGGGGAAGAAGATGTTAAGGTACCGGAAATGTACAAGGAATTTGGTTTGGGATTGATGTTGATCAATTCCTTTATTACGATTTTTGGCTGGACCATTTTTTATTTATCCGTAAAGATAGCAGCAAAGCTCAACGCAAATAGGGTAGAACGCGCCGAACTAAATGCTAGCCTTAGACAGGCCCAACTGAACACTTTAAAAGGACAGATTAATCCACATTTTATGTTCAATAGCCTGAATAACATCCGTGGGTTAATGTTGGAGGATGTTGAGAAGTCAAGGGATATGTTGACCAAGCTCTCAGAAATGCTTCGATACTCCCTTACCAAGAACAATATCAACTCGATCAAACTTGTAGAGGAGTTGGAAATGGTGGATAACTATATAGCACTATCCAAGATTCAATTTGAGGATAGACTGCAATTTTTAAAAGAGGTCCAAAGCGAAACGTTGGAAATTAAAATACCGCCCATGATTATTCAGTTGTTGGTCGAAAATGCCACCAAGCATGGTATATCCAAACTCAAAGCGGGTGGCACCATAAAACTCGTTACTGGCATTGAGAATCAGGATTTGATTATAAAGGTCCTAAATACAGGAACCTTGCAAATTGCGGAAGATTCTACGCAATTGGGGCTCAAGAACATCAAACAAAGGTTACGACTTTTATACGGAGACCAAGCCAATTTCTCCATTGAGGAAATAAATGGTGAAGTTGTAGCGACCATAAATATCCCACTAACATGAGCCAAATTAAAGCAGTCATCGTAGAGGATTCGCGGCTTGCCAGAAACGAGTTGAAGGAACTGATCAAAAGCTATCCAAACATAGAAGTCATAGGGGAGGCCGAAAATGTGGATAAAGGTTTTGCACTTATTGAGGAGCACAATCCTGATTTACTTTTTTTGGATATCAACATGCCCGAAAAAGACGGTTTTGAACTTTTGGAGATGTTAGATGAGGTTCCAATTACCATCTTCACGACCGCCTTTGATGAATATGCCATAAAATCCTTTGAGTACAACGCTTTGGACTATTTGCTAAAACCCATCAATGAAAAACGTTTCGCGCAGGCCATGGAAAAGGTGGAGGAAAAACTCAGCAAAAATAGGGAAGCTACTACCAAGGAAAACACGGAACGATTGACGGGTAACAGTCAAATTTTCATCAAGGACGGTGAAAAATGCTGGCTTATAAAGGTGGGGGATATTTCCCACTTTGAGATTGTTGGGAATTATACCCGTGTCTTTTTCCAAGATGAAAAACCTATGCTCTACAAATCTTTGAACCAGGTAGAGGAAAAGCTTCCGGAGAAGTATTTTTTCAGGGCCAATCGGCAACAGATTATCAACACAAATTTTATCGCCAATGTGGTACCTTGGTTTAATGGGAAACTAAAATTGACCATGGCCAACGGCGAAGAAATTGAAGTATCTAGAAGACAATCCTACCTTTTCAAGGACAAAATGAGTCTTTAATTCCTACGGACTTTCACAACATACGTAGCAATTTTGTCACCATCAAATACAATATGGGCGTCATAAAGTCCGGTCCTATTAAAGGTATATTCCATTCGAATTTTCCCAGGTTTCAGCAGGGTTATTTTTGGCTGAACTTCCACATCCTTACCGCCTTTATTCAGGGCAAGCCTAAATTTTTTTACGTCCAAACCCTCAGGTATTTTGAGTTCAAAAGAAGTGTTTACATCCCGTAAAACCTCCAAGTGCATTTTTTCTGGTAAGATTGGTGCAATACCAAATCTAAAAGCCTCTTTGTAAATCACGGGTGCTACTATGAAATCGGTCAGGGATGGTAACTCTTCAAGTAGCGACAGTTCCAATTCCAAAGGGTAGTGGTTCTTTGTGAATAATTCGGGATTTGGCAGGAAGTAGACATCATCATAATCCGGTTCAAATCTTGGGCCGGAATCATCGAGCATAATCCTTCCCGCCGACCATGTGGCATCGCACAGATACCATTTTCCATCCAGTTTTACAGTATTCCAGGAATGGTTTGGCGGGTCATTTTCCTCTAAAAGCAAGGTGGGCGTTCTGCCGTATCCGTTTACGATTTCGCTTTGGAATCCGGCCAAGTTTGCCATTTCCTTGATGAGGTAGGCATATCCCGTACAGGCCGTTCTTTTTTCGGCAACCAATTTTTCAAACACTTTGGGGGTAAAGCTTTCGTTCCATGCTAAAAATCGGGCTCTGTCCTTTTGTATTTTCTTCCTTTTTTTCCGGGTTTTCAGATAGGATTGGTAATCGTTCTCAATATTAGTGCATACCCATGTGAAAATGGCCCTGAATTTTTCTACATCCGTGGTTAGGTCCTTGGTTAGCTCATAGGTCAATAAAGGCGGGTTTTTCAGGCTATGTCCTTTATATGAAAAAGCGATGCTATCGGCCTTGGAAAAGTCGGATTCATTTAAATTGACAAACTGTCCAAAACCGATAGCACAGGATAAAAACAGGAATAGGAATGCCAATCGCATTATTTAAAGAGTGCGATGAATTTTTGGAAAATGTTTCTCTTGGATTTGTAAGCGTCACCTACTACTACATCGCCCATGAGCTCAATATCAGTGGCATCGAAAACGATGGTAATATCGATGGTATCGTTTTGACTTGCGGCAACTTTATATTCTTTGGTGTCGTACCCAATATAGCTAAAGACCAAAACGTCGTTGATTTCCAACTTTTGAGGAAACTCAAACTTTCCATCATAATCGGTCGTCGTGCCTATGGAAGTTCCTTTGAGTATTACATTAACACCCGGCAAGGGTAAATCGGTTTCGTCCAAAACGGTTCCCCGTACGGTATAACTCTCAGCCACAAGAGAGTTGCTGCCTACTCTTTGGGAAATTACCATTTCCATTTTTGGAGTGGCTTGGGCAACTTCCTGGGATTGTACGGGAGCGGTCGCGCACAGCGCCAAAAGCGAAAAACTGGCAATGCCAAAACTTTTTGGGAAGATATTCATGTTCATGATGCCAACGGATTCAAATTCATAGATTTTGAGTTGGGAGATCCTGAATCGGCCACAGGTGCTACCATTGTCCTTTTTAAAATGCTGTACGACTTCCAAATCCGATAGTCTTGTAAAATCGATGACTTCTTTTTGACATTGGTCGCAAAAACCTCCTTGTTCAGTACTTCTAAAATTAGCAAAATTTTCGGAACAAGGATTCTTGACAGAGATTTGTAATGACTTTTTCATGTTAAATACGTTTAAAGGTTTGTCCCTAAACTATATTCATTTCAAAACATGTAAAACCACCCTTTAGGCAAACCTACTTTTGATCGAGGGAAATAGCATAATCATTCTACAATAACCCGAATTCCTTCGCTATGACTGGTAAATTCTGGGGCGTACATGCTTTGTATGGTGGTGATGCCATTACTGAAATTCCCCGAATTGTTGACCCTAAGGTCATATTCAAAAACATACACACCTTTGGGCATGAAGTCAAAGAAAAAGTTCGTACTGGCATCTTTGGTGCTTTCGTAATACCCAAGTCCGTCCTGCCATTTGTATCTGGATAGCACATTTACCGGCTCAAAACCCGCGGCCCGCATATCCTTTAGGTGGATAAACTCCATATCCCGGTCCGATTGCAGTTCGATTCGTACCCGTACCAGATCTCCAACGATCAGTTGTGTGCCTTGCTTGATTTCGGACAGGAGTTCCCCATTGTTCGTATTCTTTTTAAGGAAGAGTTTTTTCCTTACTTCCAAGGCCTTGCCGGCCTCCTTTCCTGCCGGGGTGATTCGGTCCAAATCCTCAAAATACTGCCAATACATCGCACCCCAAGCAATTCCTTCGCCTTTCTTCTGAATACGGATCGTTGCCATTTCAGGGGTTATTTCATGGGGGTTCCAGGATGTTTTGAAATAACCAGTGCCAGCTTCTACCTGAACGCTCTCAAGCTTTTTTGGGTCAATTTCTATGGAGCCTACTTTTACATCAACGGCATCAGTGACGGACAGCCAATCGCTCCCTTGTAATAAAAGTGCATAGACCGCATTGCTCGTGGCCTTTGTTGTCTCCCATTGATTGGTCTGTTTATTTTTCAATAGCCAGACTTTTAGCTCGTCAATGGTCTTGGTATCGTTCCCGATTTCCGAAAAAGCTTCAATTAATAAGGAATGGGTTTCGATGGGTGCCTGATGCCAATACCAAGAGGGCGTGTTTTCCTTCCAGTACATGCCCAATTCCTTGGATCGTACACTGTTTTCCTCCAAGGCACGAAGGATTTTCTGGGCCGATGCTTCATCTCCGGCCCGATACAATGTCAACGCGATCAAACCTTTGGAGTATAAATTTCTATCGGCCCAATATTTCCGAGCTTGGCCTAAATAGTATTCCATGATTTCCGATACTTTTTTGGAGGTTTTTATGTCCTTAAAAAAGCTACGCATGTATAGGAAATTTAGTTGGTTTGGACTTAAATGGTCCTTAGAAAGATCTTTGGAATACTTTTTCATACGCTCGTATTCGGTAACAAATTCGTCATCCAAATAGGAAATAGCGGATTCCAACATGGAGCTTGCATTTGAATTTGAGTTTGGGCTTGAACCGGTGAGTTTCTCCAAATGCCCAAAACCAATGGCGATATGTTGGGTAATGAACCTATTTTCCCTACCACCATTAAACCAAGGCCATCCACCCGAAGGCAATTGGGCTTCTTCCAATTTTCGTAAGGCCATTTCCTGTTCGTTTTTCATTTTGTTCAGGTTGAACAAAAGTCCGATACGTTTCTTCTGCTCGGTTTCCGACTGCGCATCCCGCAACCACGGTGTTTCCTGGATCAAAAGCGACTTGAGTTCCTGATTTTTCTCCAAGTTGCTCAAAAGGGCATCGGAGTTGGCCCATTGGTCGAACACTTCCTTGATTCGTGGATTGGAATTCGCGATATGGCTCGCCAAGGTATTCGCATAGTATTTAGAAAAGGTCTGTTCATTGCAGTCATACGGATATTCCATGAGGTAGGGCAGCGCTTGTACGGCATACCAAGCCGGGTTGGAAGTTATTTCCAAGGTCAATTTCTGGTGGTCAAGGGTTTTCGAGGAAACATTTTTCAGCTTATCCAAAACAAAGGTCTTGTCCTCATTACTTCGCACCCACATGGGTAGGGTTTCCGTAACCAACATGCGATTGGTAAGCACAGGTAAGGCACCTTGCTCGCCATCACTATAAGTACCCGACTTTGCAACGATTTTGTATTGTACCCCTTGAATGCCTTTGGGTATGGTCAAGGTCCAGGAAATCTGCGTGTTTCCCTTGGCCCCCACACTAAAGGGCTTTTGGTTTTCCATATTTCCAAGTGCCGCATCTATGGATTTTCCCGTGAGGACATCGGTGAGTTCCAATTGCCCCATCCCTTCCAACGTATTCTCGGACAGGTTGGCAATTTTAGTACTTATGGTAACGGTATCGCCCTCTCGTAGAAATCGTGGGGGATTAGGGAGTACCATCAAGTCCTTTTGGGTGACGGTGGATAGGGTTTTGGTCGCCGATTTCAAATCCTTTGTATACGCCAATAATTGAAGGTTCCAGCGCGTCAAGGCTTCGGGTGTGGTAAAATTGAAGGAAACATTCCCCTCGGTATCCGTGGTCAATTGCGGAAAGAAAAAGGCCATTTCTTGAAGGTTTTTGCGGATTATTACCTCGCTAAAATCAGTGTCAGCGTTGTTTACCTCCCTGGGTTTTGAGGTTTCAGGGTTGTTTTGGGAAAATGCTACACTTTCTTCTAGAGCCTCTCCTTCAAAACTCGTATCGGCATCCAAAGCATCGCTCATCGCCATGGGAGCTTCCATTTTACTTTTCCTCATTACCCCCGAGGCATAACCTCTAATTCTTATATTATTATTCCAAAAATTCAATCCAAACCACTCCAGTTGGTCGAATTGTAGGCCGGGATATATCTTATATAACCTATTTGTATTGAAATAATCCCTAAAATTTTCGGTGCCAAAGCTTAAATAGGCATTTACATATGACCGTGAGTAGTATGTGGGTCTATACAACGGATTAAAGTACCAATCATGGGACACGAACTGATCCAAGGAGGCGTCGTACATGCTGGCCAACAATTCCGCCGTAACCTTTTCGCCCTTGGGGCCTTTTATTTTAAAGCTCCAGGTTTCATCTGTTCCAGGTTCCATTTTATCCCGAAAGGTTCCAATCTCAATTTCTAGCTCGTCGTCCGGGTAGGGCACAGATACCTGAACGGTTCCCGAATGGAAGGAATTGTAGGCCGTAAAACTGTAACCAACGGCGAAACCTCCCAAATCCTCTTTAGTTACGGGAACACTGATAGATTCACAATTTTTTTTCACGGTTAGGATATCGGTCTTGATGCGCTCACCGTCCTTTTCCACCCAATAGGTGATGTTCAAATCCCTTGCATTGCTAAAAAAGGTGATTTCTGCCGCGTCGCCGGTTTGATAGCTCTGCTTATCGGTTTCTACATGGAATAGTTGATTGTCAGGTAGGGATTTTTCCTTGGGATCTATCAGTTTTGTAGTCGTTTTGGCGGTGACTTCCTGACCAAAGACATCGGTACTTTCCACTTCAATGAGGTAACTTCCGGTTTCCCATTTTTTAAGATTTGGTAGTCCGATGGATTCACTTTTTCCGGTATCAAATTCGGTTTCAAAGACCAACGTGCCTTTCTCCCAAGATTCGACCGAATGTTCCTGCCTATAGGCTTCATGGGGGAAAAGTTTCTTAAAATCGGATTTATTCCAATACTGATAATCCGGCGCTTCCCAAGGTCTAGGCCTGAGTACATGTTCGGGAGCTTGCAATTTGTACATTTTCAGTATTCCTTTGGCGGATACTTTTTGTCCGTTGAGGTTTTGGGTAGTAACGGTGATCGTATTTTCTGTGTTTGCCTTGTTAAGGGGCTCGTTCAAAAGAATAATGGCCGTCATGGCGTGATAGCCTACGTTGACCGTGGTGCTAGCCGTTCTCGTTTCGCCGTTGACATCGGTTACATCGGCAGTGATTACATAAGAAAATACGGGAAGATTTTCTTTGGATGCCTTGAGATCTGGTAGGGACTTAAAATCGATACTGAAATTTCCTGCGTTATCCGTTTGTAGCTCCCCATGGGCTATTTCCTGACTTTCTCTCCAATAGCCGGGTCCCCTTCGCCACGAAAACCAAATGGGGTAATTGACGCTTCGCGTTACCCGATAACTAACCTTGGCATCTGTGATGTTGCTACCGGCAAAGGATTTGGCATTGCCCTTTACGGTGGCGGAGTCGTTTACTTTGAATACCTCGGTGACGGGTTCGAAACCGACCTCAAATTTGGGTCTTTTGTATTCTTCGACCGAAAAGTAACTGTATTCCCGAACAAGGCCGGTGGGTCCGGTAACCGATAGGTAATACTGTCCGGTAAGCCCCGTATTTGGTATGGTAAAACTACCTTGAAACGAACCGAAATCATTGGTTTTGGCTTCCAGTTCCAATGCCTTCTGGCCATTGGCGTCGTATAGTTCAACTGTTACCTTTTGCTCGGTTACCAGGGTAGATTTATTTTCGTTTAGTTTGATCAGCACCCCTTTGAAATAGAGCGGTTGGCCCGGTCTATAAATGCTTCGGTCCTTGAACAAAAAGCTGTTAAGAACCACCTCTGGCCTGTTGTTTTGCCTATTTTTTTGACGGATGTAGGTATTGCCGAAATTCGCCCGGTCGTCCTTGTAAACCACTTTTATTTGCTCAACGGACAAACTTTTTCCACCTAACGGGATACGAACAAATCCGTTTTTATCGGCAGTATAACTTTTGCTATTGGACAAAATCAGGTTACCGCGGTGGTATAGGGTCACTTTGGCTCCGGGTTTGGCGGCACCGTTGTTTCGGTCCACCACCTGAAAAAGATGTTGGTTTTCACTCGTTGTTTGTAGCAGTGCCAAATTGGTAACCTGAACCTCGCTGTAGGCAAAACTGTCAAGGTCATTCTCTTTAGAAAGGGCTAAAATCAAATACTGGCCATTTGGAAGTTCCGGCATGGGAATTTCGATGCTGTGAAGTTGATAATCGCCCTCATCTATCAAGTTGACGGACCATTCCTTGGATGGTTTTAGCTTTTTAATGAATTCCAGTTTTTCGGATTCCGGATACAGGTTGTTCAGGTCTTCCCACTGTTTGTCCGAAATTGGGTAGGCTCGCAAATCCAGTGACGCTTTATTTTTGTAATTCACCAAAAGCTTCGCGGGCTTTTCTATGGGAATGTATTTCTCCGTTTGCAGCTGCAGGGACGGGGTTCGGATCTGTGATTCGAGATATTCGCATTGTTGTGCGCCCCTTGTACCTGGATATCGGCTTATGACCTGATCACAAAGGCCGATGGCCTCTTTTAATTTCCATCGGTGTTGGGGTTCATCTGGGGTAAACCTATCGCCTTGGTTTTTGTACAATTTGGCCAATTCGTAGGTGTAAAGTCCCGATGTCTCATGATGCCGAATATTTTCGGCACTTTCTATGAGTACTTTCTCCAGAACGTCATCCTTATTGGAGAAAACCGCATTGGCATGGATAAAATTTAATCGATCAATATCGACCAAGGTCAGGGACTCTAACTTGGCATCCGAAAAGTGAAAGGAAACCAGTTCCTGATATAGTTGAAGGGCCTTTGACTGCAAGGAAGTGTCATCCTGAGTGGGGATATCCAGTTGTGTGAAAGAATAGGCATCACACAGGTAGTCTGGAGCATCGATTTCAAATGTATCGGCAGGTCTGGTGATGCTGTTTTCATTAGAAGTATAGAAATTCAGCGCGTCATGTGCCAGAAGGTCGTACAATGTCGGTCTATATACTTCAGAACCTTCTTCGGTCTCCAACAATTCGGTATATTCCTTAAGGTAGGTTTTTTGGAGCGCTTTTGAATCCGACAAAGCGTTTTGAAAGTGCATATCGATTTCCTTGAACAGAGTGCTAAGGTCCCACGTCCTAAAATCGACCGTATCGACCTTGGTTTCGGTGGCCGTTCTATTGTAGAATTGATAGCGGTTTTGCTGGAAATACTGCCAATAGAGATTGGCCAGGTAGCTTTCCAGAATGTTCTTTGTGGGAAAAGCCGTCTTTGCAATTTCGGTTTTAAACTTGTTTATAATGGAAAGTTGCGCATCTTCCTCCAGAATCAATAGGTACTTTGAAGTGAACAACAGAGCCTTTATTCGTTGGACTTCGCTTCCATCACCCTCCGCTTTTTGATAGATTTTTTGAACCAAATCATAGGCACTACGGGTAAGTTGATCCTTTTCAAGTTTCAGTACCTGGTTCCAGAGTTCATTATAGGACATATTGGCTTCTTGACCGTTCATTAGTTGTGAGAACAGAAGTATACTTAGGATTATAGAAATTTTTTTCATCATGCTAAATTTACACAACAAAAGTGTGCCAAACTGATTGAGCTATCAATGAAAAATGAGCGAACAGGCCTTTTGGGTTAGTCTGTGATCGATTTGTCCTCTTTAACAGATATTACTATAGTGATTTTAGGAGTCCGCCATCAATAGGGATGTTCGTTCCGGTAATGAATGCGGCTTTGTCCGACGCTAGAAATGTAGCCAAATAGCCGTATTCCTTTGGGTCGCCAATACGCTGTAGGGGAACTTTCTGTTCCATTTCTCTGCGCACCTGACTTTCTGGAACGCCCATTTGTTCCGCTTTTTTCGCATTGAGCTGGGCGATACGGTCCGTATCAAAGTACCCCGTAAGTACATTGTTAACGATAATTTGGTATTTGCCCACATCCGTGGCCAGGGACTTGGCCCAAGTGACCACCGCGGCGCGAATAGAGTTGGACAATGCCAAATAGGACAACGGTTCCTTCACCGAAACGGACGCCACATTGATGATCCTTCCCCAATTTTTTTCCATCATCCCTTTCAGGGCCAATTCCGTGGTGAGAACGACGGTTTTAAAGAGCAGGTCAAAGGCTTCCTGGTAATCCGGCACCTTCTTTTCCAAGGCACCACCCGCAGGAGGTCCTTGGGTATTGTTTACGAGGATATCCACGGAATTTTCGCTAAAATACTCCGTGATTATTTTTTGGAACGATTGAAAATCGGAGAAGTCCACTGTCAAATATTGATGTACCTGGCCATGGTCGGTGGGTAATTTGGCGACTATATTTTTTAATTTTTCCTCGCTTCGGGACATCAGGGTCACGCTGGCGCCGCTTACCGCCAATTGTATGGCGATAGCCTTCCCAATTCCTCTGCTACTTCCGCCAACCAAGGCCTTTTTTCCTATGATAGATATGTTCATTCTTAGTTAATAGTTATAAGTTAAAAGTCTATAGTGATAAGGAAAATCAATTTGAACATCAAGTCCTACATTCTATATCAGTAAATTATATCATTTTTGAACTTGATATTTGAATTTGAACTTGAATTTAGTTCCCCCCTTTGGGGGCAAGGGGGCTTATCGATACTCCTCCCTTACCGGACAAAATACATCCATGAGCTTGCAGGGTGTTAATGCCTTTCCGCTATGTTTTTTATGTGGAGCTATGATTACGATGTCGCCAGGTTTATAAACCTTGGTAATTCCATCCAAGGTAAACTCAAAGGTGCCCTCTAGCACGTGCATGACCTGTTCATGCATGTGCGAATGTTCCGGGACTTCGGCGTTTTCATTGACCGTCCAATAGGCGATGCTCATGGTTTCTGCATGCACCATTTTTCCGTGATATCCGGGCATAATTTCTTTAGATGAGATGGTTTCAAGGCTTAAGTCCATTTTTTTGATTTTCCTCCTAAGATAAAAAGAATATCACAGGGCCTAAAATGGTTTGTTCAGCTAACCTCAATCTGTATCTTTACCCTATAATTAAGGAATATGCGAATACATTTTATTGCCATTGGGGGCAGTGCCATGCACAACCTGGCCTTGGCCCTTGCCCACAAGGGATATCACATAACCGGGAGTGACGATGTTATTTTTGAACCGTCAAAATCCAGATTGGAAGCCAAGGGGCTTTTACCGGAACAATTTGGGTGGTTTCCGGAAAAAGTCCAAAGGGACTTGGACGCTGTGGTACTTGGAATGCATGCGAAAGCCGACAATCCAGAATTGCTAAGGGCTCAAGAGCTTGGTTTGACGATTTATTCCTATCCCGAATTTCTATACGAACATTCCAAAAACAAAACCAGGGTTGTTATAGGCGGTAGCCACGGCAAAACGACCATTACGTCCATGATCTTGCATGTGCTCAACTATCATCAGATTTCTGTAGACTATATGGTAGGAGCCCAATTGGAAGGTTTTGACAGAATGGTGCATTTGACAGAGGAGAACGATTTTATCGTTTTGGAAGGGGACGAATATTTATCCTCGCCCATAGATAGGAGGCCAAAATTCCATTTATATCGACCGAATATTGCTCTATTGAGCGGAATCGCCTGGGATCACATCAATGTGTTTCCAACTTTTGAAAATTATGTTGAACAGTTTCGCATTTTTGTGGATAGCATCGTTGAAGGTGGCAGTATCACATTCAATGAAGAGGACTCGGTCGTAAAGGAAGTTGTGGAAGCTTCGGAAAACCAAATAAGAAAACTCCCGTATAGCACGCCCGATTATGAAGTAATGAATGGGGAAACTCTGTTGTCAACGCCTGAAGGGCCTATGCCCATTGCGGTATTTGGCAAGCACAACCTGGGCAATTTGGCGGGAGCCAAATGGATCTGTCAGAATATGGGCGTGGACGAGGAAGACTTTTATGAAGCGATAGCATCTTTTAAAGGGGCTTCCAAAAGATTGGAAAAAATAGCGGAGGGCAAGAATTGCATAGCCTTTAAGGATTTTGCCCATGCGCCCAGTAAGGTCATGGCTACTACCACGGCCGTGAAGGAACAATTCCCGGACAGAAAATTGATTGCCTGTTTGGAACTGCATACGTATAGTAGCTTTAACCCGGAGTTTTTGAAACAATACAAGGGAGCCTTAGATGCAGCGGACGAGGCCGTTATTTTCTTTTTGCCGGAATCCGTGGCCATTAAAAAATTGAAGGAAGTTACCCCGGAACAGATTATGGAGGCTTTTGCTCAAAACGATCTTAAGGTTTTTAGAGATGCGGAATCTTTTCATTCGTTCATCCAACATATGGATTATTCCAATACGACACTTCTATTGATGAGTTCCGGTAATTATGGTGGATTGGATTTGAACGAAGTAAAGCAAATTGTAGAGCATTGAAATGCAATTGGTTAATGACCTTTTGGCAGTATGGTCTTATTGGGCATAACTATTGATTTTCTCTTTTTCATGCGGAAGAAATCAACTTGGTTGGTAAGGGTTGTCCAATACAAACAAATACTGTTTAAATTGCTTTATACTTTTTTGGTTGCTTTTATGTTGGGCGTATCGAATGTTATTAATCAAGAGGATAGAACTATCCATGACACCCGATTTAAAATAGAAAAACAACAGGACCAAACGGAGGAAGAGAATTAGATGGGTAAATTGATTGAACCCTATTGCCAATAACCGAATGTTGAAATATTTAGTTCTGTATATTTGGGATATGGGAGAAAAACCTATTTCTTTTTCAATAAAAAATTGGTCCGATGACGACAAGCCTAGGGAGAAACTACTTCATAAAGGCCGTTCCGCCCTTTCCGATGCGGAACTTATCGCCATTTTGATAGGGTCGGGAAACAGGGAGGAAAGCGCCGTGGAACTTTCCAAACGTATATTGGCTTCCGTGGACAACAACCTGAACGAACTTGGGAAACTTTCCATTCAACAATTAATGAAGTTCAAGGGCATTGGTGAGGCCAAGGCGATAAGTATTGCCGCAGCTTTGGAAATGGGCCGGCGGCGTAGGGGGGAGGATTTCCTAAAAATCGAGAAAATAGGCAGTAGCCAGGACGCCTTTGAAGTCCTACAGCCCATCATGGGTGAACTGCAACACGAGGAATTTTGGATTTTATACTTGAACAATTCCAATAAGATTATGCATAAGGCCCAGTTGAGTAAAGGAGGTATAACAGGAACTTTGGTGGATGTGCGTTTGCTCATGAAACAGTCTTTGGAATTGGGGGCCGTGGCCCTGATTTTGGCGCACAACCATCCTTCGGGGACGTTAAAACCCAGTCAGGCCGATAAAGAAATCACCCATAAGATCAAAAATGCTTCGGAGTCCTTGGACATTCGTGTTCTGGACCACCTTATCATCACACAAAAGGAATATTTTAGTTTTGCCGATAATCAGTTGTTGTAAATGTTATTGATCTATACCCATAAAATTACGCCTCGCTTAACCTATACCATGAAGCAGGTATTTACCAAAATATTGGGTATAGAAATAGGTTTTACCACCAAAGTCGAGGATTTCATAAAACACAAGAACGAAAAGATAACCTACACCAAACAGCCCCTACAGAACGAGTTCTTTGTGCGTAGTCACGAGCTGTTGTTCGAACAAGGTATCAACGATGTGGAGATCAACGTAATGAGCTGGGACAATGTTCCGTGTTTTTTTTTCGCCGGGGAACGTAGTAATTTGCCCTTTGATATTTTTGCCGCTTCCTTTTATCTGATCAGTAGGTATGAGGAATATTTGCCTCATGTAAAGGATGCACATGGACGTTTTCCGTCCAAAGGTAGTTTGGCCTATGAGCACAAGTTTTTGGAACGTCCTGTGGTAGATATCTGGGCTATGAAACTTTTTGTGATTTTAAAGGAAAGGTTCCCTAGTTTGGTACAGGGCCCAAGAAAATACAAATATTTATCGCTTATCGATGTGACCACTTCCCATTGTTATGCGAATAGGGGAGTCATACGGGGGGCTGCCGGTTTTTTACTGGATCTGGGAACTTTCAGGATAAAAAGGCTGATAGAAAGAATTGCGGTGGGACTGAACATTAAAAAAGATCCGTATGACAATTTCGCCACCTTAATAGAGTGGCACAAAAAGCTGAAAATCAATAGTATCTTCTTTTTTCAGTTTGCCAACTATTCCAAATACGATAAAAACGTATCCACCAACAGCAATAATTTTAGGTCCTTGATAAAGTACATAGGAGATTATTCCACAGTGGCTTTGGCCGCCTCCTATAGCTCTTTCAACAATATTGAGCTATTGAAAGACGAAAAGCAAAACCTGGAGGATGTGGTCAATAGACCTGTAAACTATTCCAGGATGCGTTACAATCGAGTGGACGTTCCTGAAACCTATAGAAATCTCATCGCAGCGGAATTCACGGATGATTTCACCATGGGGTATAGCCATCAAATTGGGTTTAGGGCAGGTACCTGTACGCCCTTCCAATTTTATGATATTCCACTGGAAGTGCAGCAACCAATAAAGGTTTTTCCTTTTGTGCTGCATGATTATGCCCTTAGGGAAATTGGGAAGAAAAGGGAATTGGAACGACGAATGGACGCCATTTACAATGAAATAAAACTGGTGAAGGGTACGTTCATTTCAATTTTTTCGAACGAATTGTTGGGATCAGACCATACCTTCGATTGGAAGGAAGTATACCATCAATTAATAAGTAAGTACCATGTTTAAGAATCTGGTGACCGACGTATTTTTTGATTTGGACCATACCCTGTGGGACTTTGAGAGAAACTCTTCGCTGACTTTTGAAAAGATATTGGCGGAACAGGCCATCGATATTTCGCTTAAGGATTTTTTGGATGTATATGTTCCTACAAATCTGGCTTTTTGGAAATTGTATCGGGAGGAGAAAATAACCAAGGAGAATCTAAGATATCAACGTTTAAAAACGGTGTTCGACCAATTAGGGCTAAGCATTGAAGATGAGGTCATCCACAGTTTGTCCAGGGAATACATCAATCATTTATCCTCCTATACCCACTTGTTTCCAGATACTATGGAGGTCCTTAAGTACCTAAGACCTAGATATCGGCTCCATATCATTACGAACGGATTTCAGGAAATTCAGGAAAAAAAGTTGAAAAATTCCGGTATTCACCATTTTTTTGAGCACATTGTGGATTCTGAAATGGCGGGGGTGAAGAAGCCCAACCCTATCATTTTTGAGCTGGCACTGGAAAGGGCGAAAGTCAATCCGCAGAAATCCTTGATGATAGGGGATAGTTTGGAAGCGGATATTCTTGGAGCCAAATCCGTTGGTCTGCATACCTTACACTTCAATGCCCATGGCGACCCAGTTCATGACCATGCCCCCATTATCACCCAACTTAGGGAAATAAAAACCTATTTATAGAGTTATATCCTTTAGATAGGACGGGATTTAACTGCCCGGTAATTATTTCCAGAGGATGTCAGTAAAAAGAAATGTTGTTCTACTATTTTTAGGCATTGCGCTCCTGTTATCTTGTTCCGATAAACAGGACTTTGGTCAATATGACGACCTGACCATTACCCCAACTTTCGAGACCAGTATTTTCTATGTAAAGACCCAAGAATCGATAATAAATAGGGTGACAGGTATAAGTTTCTTCTCCCAGGATTTTAATTTTGACGCCTTTGAAGAGGATATTTTTGCCGAAAGGGTGTTGGAAGGTTCCATAACTTATGAATTGGAAAACACCACCAGTAAGGACATCGAGATTACTATAGAGTTTTTGAATGAAAATGGGGATGTCCTGGATTCCGAGTTCTTCCAAATGGATCCCGCTCCCGCAGCCCTTTTGACACGGATTGTATCCTATGGTGGAACCGACAAGAACCTAGATATTCTTAGAAATACTTCCCAAATAAGGCTAAGTGCCCGAAATCTAGGTGACAATACCAGTACCTCCAGTTTGCCGGATCCTGCCATAGAACTTCGTTCCAGTGCAAAATTTACGGTCAGGGTAAAATGAGGCGAATACTATCCATATTCGTTTTTACGGTCTTGCTATGCAATTTTCTGGAGGGCCAGAACAAGCAGATTCTTTACGATTTTAATGAAATTCCCCAATCCTTGATGGTGAACCCAGGAGTGGAGAGCGATTTTAAGTGGTATTCAGGAATTCCTATGATATCTGGTGTTTCAGCCTATGCGGGTTCCAATGGGGTTTCCGTCAATGATATTTTTGCCGAGGATGGCCTGGATATTAATGATAAGGTGCGGGATAGAATGGTATACGGTATGGGTCGTAGGGATGAATTTAGCGGCAACGTGCAATTGGAATTGGTCAACATTGGTTTTAGAAGTGGCAATCCCAATCTATTTTATTCCGGTGGAGCCTATTTGGAGTTGGATAATATTACCTATTGGCCCAGGGATTATGCCCGGTTGGTCTTTGATGGCAATGCCGATCAATTGAATAGAAGGTTCGACCTGGGGGACCTAAAAACAAGGGGTTCCTTGGTGGCCGTCTATCATTTGGGCGTTAATAAAAAGGTGAACAAGAACCTGACAATTGGTGCCAGGGGGAAACTGTATTCGGGTATTGTGGATTACAATTCCACCAGAAACAGTGGCTATTTAGTCAATACGGAAGGCCAGAATAATATTCTAAATACAACGCTGAGTGCGGATTTAAGTTGGAGTACATCCGGTTTTGGACAATTGGACGAGGCATCGGATAATGGTACAACAGGGAATACAATAATGAAACGGGCCCTTTTTGGAGGGGATTTGGGTCTGGGTATGGATCTGGGATTTTCATATCGGCTAAATGACCAAACGGTATTCACGGCCAGTGTTTTGGATTTGGGATTTATATACCATAGCGGGGATACCTATAATTATTCGCTTAGCGGTACTGCGAGTTCGGAAGGAATCCAGATCAATGTATTGCGCGAGCTATCGAATTTGAATCGGGATTATTGGCAAGATCTGGTGGATGAAATCGAGGAACTTGTACCTTTTGAAGAAAGTAATTCGGCCTATTTGACCTTTAGGCCCACCAAAGTTAACGCTTCTTTGCGCTATGATTTTGGAAAGCCCACGGGGTCGTCTGAAGACTGTGATTGTACCATTCAGGTATCCGGAAGCAACGAGCCTCGAATGGCCTTTAGGAATTCCGTTGGTGGGCACCTATTTTTAATCAATAGACCAAGAGGGCCGCAAGCGGCCATTACCGGGTTTTACATGCGTAGGTTTGGAAATGTTTTGGCGCTAAAGGCAACCTATACTGCGGATAAATTCAGCTATACCAACCTTGGTTTTGGAATCAATCTGCAAGCCGGCCCGATCAATCTCTACGCCATGGCCGATAACCTGTTATCCTATGGGAACATTGCGGCTAGTAATTATGCATCTTTTCAGTTAGGTTTAAATATTATATCTTGGGGCCGAAAGTAAGTAGGTAGCTTTTTGGCATGCTTTTTTCACTTACTTTGATAAACTAAAAAATTTATGATTTTGAGAACCTTTATACTAATCCTAGCTATTTCATGTGGAAATCTAATTTCAGCTCAGGCAAACTTGAACGATTACAAGTATATTGTCGTTCCAAAACGTTTTGATGCTTTTAGGGAAGCGAATCAGTATCAAACAAGTACTCTGGTCAAATACCTGCTTTCTGAAAGAGGATTCAATACGGTCTATGAAGATACACTACCTAAGGACCTCGCTTCCGATAGGTGTCTGGGCCTATGGGTATACCTTTTAGATGATTCCTCCATGTTTACCACTAAAACAACCTTGGTGCTTAAAGATTGTAATGGGGCGGACATTTTTGAAACCCAGCAGGGTAAGAGCAAGATTAAGGAATACAGGTCGGCCTACAATGAGGCCATTAGGGAGGCCATGCAAAGTTTTAAAGGGGTTGAATACCAGTACACTGGTGATCAGGCTCCCAAGGAGACAGTAACGTTAAATTTTAAGAATGATGTTAGAACCCTAAAGAACAAGGAAATTAGTGAAAGAATGGAACCAAAGGGTATTAATACAGATAAGGTGCAACAAAAGGCTCCCAAGAACCAGAATCCAATGGTGATGCAGGAAGCTACTATGGAGAATCAATCCTATAAAAATTTTGAGCCTGTTGCGTCCAACATCGGCTCGAAGAATGAATCTCAAATTTCAGTAAACGGGGAAATTTGGTACGCCCAAGAAATTGCTAATGGCTATCAACTGGTGGACAATACCCCAAAGGTTCGAATGAAATTGTTCAAAAGTTCCAATGAAAATATGTTTATGGCCCAATCCGAAGATAAAAGCGGAATGGTCTATCAAAAGGAGGGCCAATGGATTTTTGAATATTATGAGGGCGAAAAATTGATTCAAGAACCTTTGAACATTAAGTTCTAAAAGTCGTACTTATCCTTCCAGCGTTTTTTTAAAAAATCGCTTAGTGCGTTTTCCCGTTGATTTTTACCCGGTTGGTAAAACGATGTCCCAGATAATTCATCTGGCAGGAACTCTTCGTTTACAAAATTGTTTTCGTAATCATGGGCGTACTTATAATCGGCTCCATAACCCAAATCCTTCATTAGTTTGGTAGGGGCATTCCTCAAATGCAGGGGTACGGAAAGGTTTCCTGTTTGGCGTACCGTTTGTTGCGCTTTGCCAATAGCCATGTAACTGGCGTTGCTTTTTGGCGAGGTGGCCAAATAGACCGCACATTGGCTTAGAATAATTCGGGCTTCTGGATAACCAATAGTCGTTACGGCCTGGAAGGTCGTATTTGCAATGACCAATGCGGTGGGATTGGCTAGTCCTATATCCTCTGACGCGGAAATCAGCATTCTTCTGGCAATGAATTTTACGTCCTCACCACCTTCTATCATTCGCGCCAGCCAGTAGACCGCGCCGTTTGGGTCGCTGCCTCGTATCGATTTAATGAATGCCGATACAATGTCATAATGCTGCTCACCCGTTTTGTCGTACAAAACGGTATTTTTTTGGGCCTTGGACAGGACCAAGTCGTCCGTAATAATGATTTCTTCCGATGGTTCCGAATTGATGACCAGCTCAAATACGTTCAATAATTTTCGGCCGTCCCCACCGGAGAGTCGAAGTAGTGCCTCAGTTTCCTTTAGGGTGATTTTCTTCTTTTGAAGGACCGGGTCGTTTTTCATCGCCCTTTCTAGAAGAAGTTCCAGGTCTTCTTTCCCAAAGGGGTTCAGGATGTAGACCTGACATCTGGATAATAGGGCGGGAATGACTTCAAAACTGGGATTTTCGGTCGTGGCACCTATCAACGTTACCCAACCTTTTTCAACGGCGGCTAACAGTGAATCTTGTTGCGATTTGCTAAACCGATGGATTTCGTCTATGAACAATATTGGGTTTTTGGCAGTGAACAAGCCTCCGGCTTGTTTTGCCTTATCAATTACTTCCCTGATGTCCTTGACACCACTATTGATGGCACTCAGTACATAGAACGGTCTCTGACTTTCTTTGGCAATTATGTTGGCCAATGTCGTTTTTCCCGTACCCGGCGGACCCCATAAAATCAAGGATGGAATAACACCTTTTTTTATCTGGTGGGTCAATGAACCGTTTTCACCAACCAGATGGTTCTGGCTGATATATTCTTCCAGGTTTTGTGGGCGTACCCGCTCCGCTAATGGCTCGTTCATGATGTAAAAATAGGCTAAAGTTGAGGAAGTTTCTTAACTCCATATGATTGGGTAGACCTGACGGGTTTTAAAAACCTGTTAGGTCTGGCAAAGATGATTAACAATACTTGTAACAAATTGGAATGACATTTTTACCGATTCCCATTTTTGGCCGATTAATTGTTAAATTGTTTCCATGTCCGATTCAGAACATTTTAAATTTTCCAATGCTGTCCTTTTAGCGCCGCTTTTAGGAGTATTGGCTGTTTGGTCCGTTTATTGGATGGAATTGTTGAATACCACCAATTTTAACGAATTTGGTATTTATCCCAGAAGTTTGGCTGGATTAAAGGGAATCGTTTTTAGTCCTTTCATACATGGTTCTTTGGAGCATTTGTATAATAACACCATTCCTTTGGCGATATTATTGGCCGCTATCTTCTATTTCTACAAAAGTATAGCCTTGCGAGTTGTTCTATTGGGTATAGTCTTATCAGGTTTTATTACGTGGAGTATTGGTAGACCTTCCTTTCACATAGGTGCCAGCGGACTTATTTATGTCTTGGCTAGTTTTATATTTTTCAAGGGAATTTTCACCAAATATTTTCGGCTGGTCGCACTTTCACTAATCGTTGTTTTTATCTACGGGAGCTTGTTATGGTATATTTTTCCGGTCAAGGAAGGAATTTCTTGGGAGGGACATTTGGGAGGCTTTTTGACGGGATTGATTTTCGCGTTTGTTTTCGACGCTAAAGTCCCAAAGCCTAAAAAGTATGATTGGGAACGGGAGGATTATAACGAAGCCGATGATCCTTTTTTAAAGCATTTTGATGCAGATGGTAATTTTATAGAAGCCCCCCAGCCCTCAGAGGGGGAGTTGGAAGATAATAAAGTAATTGAGATACGATATGTCTATAAACCATCTTCCAAAACGAAAGATAAGGAGGATACTTAGTTTCTAGTTCTTTGCCTTAATGCCTCATATAGGAAAACACCACAGGCAACGGAAACGTTCAGCGATCCTATTTCCCCTAATAAGGGTAGTTTAGCACAATGATCCGAAGCTTTTAGAAGGGAAGGGGATATACCTTGATCTTCTGCTCCCATAACGATGGCTATAGGTACCTTAAAGGAAATATCGTAAACTGAATCATTGGTTTTTTCAGTTGCCGATACAACTTTAATCCCTGAAGCTTGCAAAAAGAATATGGCGTCCTTAATGTGGTCCACTTTGGCAATAGGCACTTTAAAAGCCGCACCTGCAGATGTTTTGATGGTATCTGCAGTAACCGGTGCGGCACCTTTTTTTTGAATGATGATTCCGTCTACTCCGGTACATTCCGCCGTTCTAATAATCGCACCAAAATTTCGAACATCTGAAAGTTGGTCCAAAAGCAAGAATAGGGGAGGGGTACTTTTTTCATTGGTACGTTCTATCAATTCTTCCAACGAATAAAACTTAATAGGGGAAATATTCGCAACCGCACCTTGATGGTTGTTCTTGGTGAGTCGGTTTAGTTTTTCAATGGGAACATAGACCGTATTTATTTCGTTCCTTCTCAAGAGGCTTTCCAATTCCCTTATTAAATCCCCTTTCAACCCTTTTTGGAGGAATACCTTATCTATCTCCTCTTTTGAGTTTACAGCTTCAATAATGGCCCTTATGCCATAGATTTGGGTTGTTTCTTGCATGGGGTAAAGATACTTATAATACGATGATGCTTTTACATTCTATTAGTACTATAATGCTGGGAAACGTATTATTTATATGATTCACAATTTATTGAGTCAATTAAAAAGCGTAATTATTCATTAGGAAGGTTTGCCATTTGAAAATTTCATTTGAGTACTTCTGTTGTTGCCATTTGCGATGAGTTCCTAACATCCCTATTTTAAGATTGTTTGATAAGTATCCTATGATTTTAACTTATCTTTTACCTTGTCTGGAGTTTTAATATAAGTTTTGCCCTTCAGTAATTCCATTTTTTTCAACTGTTGAGCCCCAAATGAAGCTTTGTCCCCTTTAAACTCAATTTTCCAAATTCTGCCCTCTTTAGATTCTGAAATATAAAGGGCTCCGTATTTATCCTGTGCAAGTCCCATAGGTCTATATTTTGCATCGGGCATGGTAGCAATCGTGTCCGTTTTGGCAAATCCATCGGCAAAAACCTCCCAGTTACCAAATGGTTTACCATTATCAAAAGGAATAAAGGCAACAATATAACCTGCTTGTGGATAAGGAGTTCTGTTCATAGATCCATGAAAAGCTACAAAGGCACCGTTCTTATATCTATCTGGAAATTGATTTCCTGTGTAAAACAATAGGTCATTTGGGGCCCAATGCGCTGGTAGTCCCATCAAAGGTTTTGTGTATTCTTTGGCCTCAAGTTTTCCATCCCCACCATATTCCGGGGCTAGCAACTTCTTACCTTGAAAATGGTCATAGTAACTATAGGGCCAGCCGAAATTATTCCCTTTTTCAATTTTCATGAATTCTTCTGCGGGAAGTACTGCCTGATCCCACTCTGTATAATCATCTGGTGCATGGTTGTGCAGATAGTCTCGTCCGTGCTGGACTGCGAAAAGTTCATTAGTTTCATCATTCCAAGAAAAAGCTACAATACTTCGTATTCCGGTGGCATAAAGTTCACCATCCGTTTGAATTTGATTAAGTTTGTTCTTATCAAATCGCCAGATACTACCTAGGTATTCCAACATAGGGCAGGGCATATGACCTTTTATTTTGCCTTGGGAATTGGCATCTTCACAGGCATTGGTGGGTGCTGAAAACGTTACATACATGTAACCTTCCTTGTCAAATGCCAATGATTTTGAATTATGCCATCGAAGGGGAAACCGATCTGTTAGGATAACTTCTGGATTTGTTTCCGGTATTAATTTCCCAGGTGTAAGTTTTTGCCGATAGATTATCTGTTCTGTGCTGAAATATAAATGTCCATTATGAATACGCATTTCAGTGGCAAACTCACCATCATTGGGAAATCCACCAAATTTTTTGATAATGTCAGCTCTTCCATCCCCTGTAGTGTCCCTGAGCGCAATGTTGCCAAGTGTACCTTCTTTTTCCCTAAGTTTTACATATATATCACCATTATCGTTTACAGCCAAATGCCTAGATGGTCCAATGCTGTCAACTACGGAAATCGCAGAAAACGAATCAGGTAAAATTAAACCACCATTTTTATCATCTTCTTCAGGGTTTGACTTTTTCCAGAGTACAGGCCTTTTAGTGTCTTCCTTTTTTGGTACTATCTTAGTCTTTTCCTTACAGGCAAAAAACAAAAATAGCGATAATAGAATCGTAAGGGTAATTCTCATTTAGATGGTATTGATATTGCATTAACCAATATCGTTACTAAGTTATTTATTTTTATAGAAAAACAAAACTATACCAAAGTCGCCGTATTAACTTATAGAATAAAATATCAGTTAAAGAGCTAGAAATATTTATAATTATAGTTATTGATGTTATAACTATTAAACAATTGTACTGAATTTACAATTTAAAATTTTAGAATTATTTATAAGTCTGTATTATTAGGACTCTTTAAGTTTCTAATTTCACCAAGGCAATTTTAAAAACTATTAGCCCAAACGGAATACCTATTCTTGTTTTAAATCTCTATAGGGTGTTTAAAAAGTTAAAGGCTTTAATCAAATCTTCCTCTTCTTTAATCTTTATCTTATTTTCTTTTAGGTAGTTTTTTAAAGATTCCTTATCGTTACCTGATAGGAGTTTGAGCAGTTTATTGTTAGAAAGGGGTATCTCATCAATTCTGTTTACACCTTCCTTTTGGAAATAATATTCCGTGAATTGTGAAAACCTTGCAGGGACTGCTTTTACAAAGGAATTTGGTGCTGGTTTACCTTCCGTAAACTTAACACGTGTTCTTTTGTACAAATCATAAGTTTTACCATCAATTAGTTGTAAAAGATATCCGTTAAGTGTATTGTTTTTTGAGGTTACAAATGTTTTGAACGATAGTTTTTTGTTGTCTACTAGTATGGAGATATTTTTATCCCTTGAAAGTCCTTTTATACCTTCTTCCTCCAACAAGGTGTTTTTTATCTCGATCTCTTCGTTTAGAGCGTTATATCTGTAGAACATCGTTCCCATATCCTCATCATTATACGAGATTCTTGTTTGTTTAAAGTTATTTGAGACGTAAGGCGATCCTTGAAATTCGTCGTAGTTTTTAGTTCGTTTGGCATCCCTACTGGATATGTCTCCTAATAAGGTATTTATGACAGCTGCACTACCGTCCATGGAACCTCCGGAAGAGGCATTGCTTAGTGCTTGTCCTGAGTATTGAGCCGTTACAATGGTAGTTGAAAGTGCAATTGTTGCTAGAAGAAATATTTTTTTCATGTTCAGTTTATTTTTACTCTTTTTTAAAGGTACTAAACTTTTTTGTGACGGTATTAGCTTTGGAAGTTAAAAAGAGCCATATTATCAAACTGAGCTTAATTCGAGGTTAATATGTACAAAATTTCAATTTTAGAGGGTAATTTTAAAGGTATTTCCATTGCGTTTTAAATCAAAGACGCTGATCTTTCACTTTGTAAAAAAAAAGCGGTTCCAAATTTGGAACCGCTTCTATTTTTAGGTGGAATTTGAATTATAATTCCAAATCCAAACAATAATCTATGAGTCCTGTTGAAGTAGCGGGTTCTGGACCTAAATCCAAAATAGTATTTCCATTTGCCGAAATTACCTGGAAGGTAACCTCCTCATCAAATGAACCTCCATTATAAACAATCTGAATAGATTGCGCACCTGCTGGAACCTCAAATGTCAAATCTTGAGACACTTCAGCGGGGTATGGCCCACCTCCATCAGTATTAGCCAACGTAATAGGATCGTTATCGTCTATAGTAATACTTAAATTACCACCGTTCCAACCATCGCCATAAGAGTCAACTGCAACTACTGTCCACGTACCGGATGTAGGTACAAGAGGAGCACAGATTACATTGGATGTAAATTGGAAAGGTGACCTAAAGTAGCCACCGGTCAACGTACCTGTATTCTGCCCAAAGGAGAAAGTCCTGCCATCGGCAGCAACCAGCTCAAATCGAACTCTGTATTGATCTCCTGGTTCTACGGCATCCAATGCTACCCCTGCAGCTCCAAGAATTTCAGTGACGCCAGTTGTGTATGAGAAACCCTGTAGACCAAATTCGGTATCATTAAATGTGGAAACAGTGCCAATCAATCCGGAGGCATCGCCAGGGGAATCCCCAGTGTTGTCAATAAACTCTCCGTACACATTTACGCTAGTAATTGCAGCGGATTCATCGGACTGTATTTCAAAGGTACCTGTAAACGTACTTTCAGTAGATCCTTCCGCCACATCTGGGAAAGAGGAATCCAATGTTCGAAGCGCAGCCCCTCTGGTAGTATCCGCCAATACTTCCGTGATGACGGTCTCGTCCTCGGTACAGCCTTGAAAAATAAGGGCCAAGGCTGCCAAAACTGTATAACTTATATTTTTAATTCTCATTGTCTAAAAGTTTTAAAATTAATTGGCTTGTGGAAACGCTGGGCTCGCAGGATTGGTATCCCAAAATACCTGTGTGGTCAAGTCTGAACGCTGTTGCAAGTTTGGATTGGTAATTACCTCATCCTGTGGATAAAAGAAAGATCTTGGGAATGGTCCCGGATCTGGTTCCCAACTTGGGGACAAGGTTGTAGGATACCCAGTCTTTCTGTAATAGTTCCATGCCTCTTGTGCACCTCCCCACTGGGCAATCCAGTACTGTTCGGCAAAAATATCCTCTTGATCATCTCCAGAAGCTGCCGTAAACGATGCAACTATACCATCGATGTAATCTGAAACCTCAGTTTCAGTTGGTTCAAATGATTTATCGGCATTTCCATCAACTGCACCAAAAGTCTGAACCTTAGCTATGGATTTTTCCATGGCACTTCTTAGGAAATCAGCTTTTTCAGTTGGGCTAGTAGCCATGGCTCCTCGCCAAAAGTCCACGTAAGACGCTAAAATAATAGGTCTGATACCGGCTCCGCCACCACCTTGTCCAAGACCGATGGGCTCAAAACTGTTATCGTCAAAACGTCCGGCAGCAGGATAAACACCGTAAGCGGTCTTAAAGAATCCATCTGGAGGAGTACCTTCATCGTTACCATGGTTACGGCCCCAATAGCCATTAGGAACACTACAGAAAGTGGTAAATCCACCGTCTATAAAATGTTGGGGTACTGAGAAAAGACTACAGCTCAAGAATTGCTCGTCCGGATCGGCATCCGCTCCAGGAGTGGCATCTACCTGGCGGTAAAAATAGTAACGGATACGTGGATCGTCATTTACCAACATTTTTTCCATCAACCAATTGCTTAAGTACCCTCCAGCACCAGTAGGACTATAGTCATCAGCGTATTCAGGATGTCTGGTATCTGGCTGTAAAACCCTGGATCCGTACTGGAATTGGAAGTCATCCTCCGTGTCAGAGATAAAGTTATCATCTGCGACAACTGCATTGAAGGCAGAAGTGTTTCCTGTTAAAAAATAAGTCCTCAAACGGATGGAATTAATCAATTTAATCCACTTCGTACTGTCACCTCCATAAAAGAAATCGTCAGCCCCTTGAGTTGGTGGGTTAGTAGCGAATAACGCTTCTGCTTCATCCAAAAGAGCTAAAGCTCCATCATATACCACTGGACCGTCATCCAATACTGGCGCAGGGAATTCATCAGGATTTCCAGCTTGAGTGAATGCAGCTTGTCCAATGAAGTCCGTAAGTAACAATAAGGAGTACGCTTTTATTGTCTGCCCAACTGCCACATGAAAATCATAGTTGATGTCACTTGCATCATTGATTTGTTGCAAAGCGTCCACATTGGTGAAAAGACCTACATCAACTGCTGATCCCGCCAAGTTAAATTCACTACTGTAGGTACGGGCCCAAACACTGTTCATAACACCTCCTTGGAAGTTGTTGAAGTAGATACGTCCGGTCATATATTGGATTCGCGTTAACTGTGCACTTAAATCGTTAAAGCGGTCCATGTTCGATACCCCTGCCAATTGAATTGAATTCAATATCAAATTGGGGTCCGCCTGACTGATGGCCAGGTCATTTGGACTGACTCGCAGGTCCAAATCGGTGGTTTCACAGGCATTGAATACAAGCCCTGTAAAAGCAACTGTTAAAACTGTTCTAAATATTTTTTTCATTTTAGCAAATTTTATGATTAAAAGGATGCAGTAACTGTCAATCCATACCTACGACTACTTGGCCCGTTCAAGAAATCAAAGCCCCTTGCATTACCTATACCGGCACCAGCTACATTAGGGTCGAAATTGGCTCCGTCAGGCATATTATATGCATCGTACCATAGGTTAAAACCTTGTACGGTAAAACCAAGCTTGCTGAATGGTGTTCTATCCAAGAATTTGCCTGGTAAATTATAGGTTAATGAAACTTCTTGTAATCTTACAACGGAAGCATCATACACTTGTAATTCGGTAGGACCGAACAATACGTTACTAAAGTAGTATTGCGAGTTATTGATCTGTAGATCGTTAGGTTGTCCCGTAGCTTGTCTGATACCAGGTAAAATATAAGTATTCTCTCTATTCACGGTCTCTTTTATCAATCCACGACCCTGAAGCAAGGCAACTGTATTGGCGACCATGTCACCACCTGCGGTATGGCTTACTTGGAAGCCCAATCTCCAGTTTTTATAACTTAGAGTGTTGATGAAGTTCATTACATAATCTGGAACTGCATCCCCAATAATTGGAACGTTTCCGTCAGCATCCACCTGCGTAGTAATGTAGTTACCAGCTTCGTCTATCAATAGATTCCCATTGGCATCACGCGCAACGGCATTTCCAACAATGCTACCTAGAGATTCTCCTTTTATAGCGGCGTTACCCCCTATGTCCAAATCAGTGGAACCAGCATAGATGATAATGTCCTGCTCTTGCTCCTCAACAGTCTCTT
Organism: Maribacter algicola; assembly: GCF_003933245.1. Lineage (NCBI taxonomy): Bacteria > Pseudomonadati > Bacteroidota > Flavobacteriia > Flavobacteriales > Flavobacteriaceae > Maribacter > Maribacter algicola. The sequence continues at coordinate 322,008 of NZ_QUSX01000001.1, read as the reverse complement.
TATTGGAGAAGAAATTCACGTTGGATTTCCAGCTAAAACCTTCTGGGTTTCTAAAGATATCCACACCCAAATCAGCTTCATATCCTTTGTTACTTATTTGACCAATGTTACTTTGTGTAAATGTAAAACCAGTTGAAGGGGAAAGTGGCTCACGAACGATTAGGTCATCCGTAGTCCTGTTATAATAGGTAAAGTCTAAAGAAACCCTGTTCTGGAACAATCTAGCTTCCAGACCTAGCTCAAACTCCTTCAAAAGTTCTGGCTTTAAATTTGGATTTGCCTTAAAGTTTGCAATCTGGTTGGTAGTAACACCACCATCCTCACCGTACACCAAGGTATTCTGTTCTGCAATACTCAAGGTAGGGTATCCAGTTGGGAAGTTAGCAGATGTACCGTAACCGGCTCTTAACTTCATATAGTTGATTCCTTTTTCAGAACGTAGACCAGTGAAGGCCGCAGTTGGAATAAAGGATAAACTTGCTCCTGGATAGGTCAAACTTCTATTTTCGGTAATTAAGTTACTTACCCAGTCAGTTCTACTACTTACGTTTAGGAATAGGAAGTTGTCATAGTCAAAGCTTACATCTCCAAAAACACCTACGATATTTCTTTTTTGGCTTCTTTGGATCGGTTGCTGGTTCAAGTAGTTATAGTGACGCTTGATACCGTAAACAATTTGTCCGATACTGGCAACCCCTTGTCTGTCAAAGAAATCAGAACGGGCGTTGGCACCAATATTGAATGTCATTCCTATTTTTTCGCTAAGGTCATAATTACCACTTAATGAGGCAAAGTGGTCCCAGATAGTATTGTTGTTGTCATAGGTATCCAAGAATCCAAAAATATCACTTTGCTGGTCCACACCTCCTTTGTTGGAAGCATTTTCATTGCGTTCATTGTAGAAATCTAAACCTGTACGCCATGTAGCGGCCAAATTGTCATTGATGTCATAAGTCAATGAAGCGTTCCAAAACACCCTGTTCGTCAACTGTCTGTTGGTTACGTTTTTGGCCAACCATCTTGGGTTAACGATATCGTTACCGTTACGGTAGTAAACACTACCACCTGTAATCGGGTTTTCGAAAGGCAAGCCCATCAAGTCAACACTGATAGGGGTGAACATTACATGTCCATAAACCGATACGCCACTTACACCACCATTACCCAAACTCGCGGCAATTGGAGGAGATTTGTAATCCGTGCGTGCATAGTTCATAGTTGCCGCAATAGTAAATTTATTGGATAGTTTTGACCTACCACCAACGGAGAAGTTCATTCTGTTGGTAGAGTTCCCAGGAGTAAATCCTATATCGTTCAAATATCCAAGGTTGGCGTTGTATGTTGTATTTCCATCCTCTGATGCACCTTGGAAATTTACAGATGTGTTGGTTGCATATCCAGGTTTAAAGAAATTTTTAACTGACTGATAAGGTCTCCATGCATATCGCGCACCTTGTAATTCTGGAAATGCTTCTCTAGTTGCTGCTACAGCAGTAGTCGAATAAGGATGTTCCAAAGTTCCGTTCTCATCTATTAGGGCCTGTCTTCCCCATCCGGCTACTCCGCCTTCATCGAAGCTAGGACCCCAGTTACTGAAGAACCAACCAAACTGTTGGTCAAATCCATTACCATATTGGTTTTGATAATCCGGCAAGGAAGCGAACTCATTAACGAAATAAGATTGGTTTACGGTAATTTCGTTTTTCTTGGATCCGCCGGTTCCCGCACCAGCTTTAGTGGTAATCAATATAACCCCGTTCTTACCAAGTGTACCGTATAAAGTGGTAGCGGCAAGACCTTTCAATACCTCTACATTGGCAATGTTGTTTGGGTCTATGTCCAAAAACCTTGAAGAACCGGTGTTTCCACTAAGGAACGCAGGATTTGATGGGTCATTGGCATCGGAACTAGTACCCACGTTGGTGTCATTACTAAAAGGTACACCGTCAACGATAAACAGTGCTTGGTTACTTCCGCTAAATGAACTTAGACCACGAATGGTAACGTTCGTAGCGGAACCGGACATACCACCTGCAGCGGTGATATTAACCCCAGCAGCTTTACCCGCAAGAATACGGGCGACGTCACCCTCGGTTCTATTTTCAATAGATTCCGAGCCTACGGAGGTTACGGCATAACCCAAAGCTTTTTTCTCCCTTTTGATTCCCTGCCCTGTTACAACGACCTCTTCCAGGGCCTGGGCATCTTCCTGCATTGATACATTAATGGTATTACTCGCACCAACGGTTTGCTTAATCTCCCTCATACCTATATAGGTGAAGGCAAGAGTTTCGCCCGCCGCAGCAGTGATACTATAATTTCCATCAAAATCAGTTTGGGTACCCGTAGTGGTACCTTCAACCACGATGTTAACCCCAGGGAGGGGTAAACCATCCTGATCAGTAACCGTACCGGAAACTGTTTTTTCTTGTGCATAAGTAATATGCACAATTAACGCCAACAAGAGCGTCAACAATCCATTTAGTTTTGTTCTCATTTTTTAATTATTTGAATTAGCTAGCAGCAAAAATCACAAAATGGCGTTAATAATCCAAGGGAATTTTAATAAAACTTTAAGAAGCCTAAGTATTCTTAGGAGTTATAGATTAAACACTAATTGGATTTTCTATAATGTAATATAACAGCTCAAATATTGAGAATTCTGTAATTAATTACAATTTCTAAAAGAGGGAAAAAGAAAGTTTTTTCAGGAATATTCAAAAATTATGACGTTTTGGAGCACTTGTATGAACTTTTTTTTATTTGGGAACGCAGAAGAAAAGGGTTCATAAAAAAGTTTCCAAAATATTTAAGGTTGGGTTTGTTTTATAGTGAAATATCACTACATTTGCCGACCCTTAAACAAAGGGTAAATTTTATACATATTTATATAGTATGCCAACAATTTCACAATTAGTACGAACAGGAAGGGCCACAATTACCAAGAAGAGTAAATCGGCTGCTTTGGATTCGTGTCCTCAGAGAAGGGGTGTATGTACTAGGGTATATACGACTACTCCTAAAAAACCAAATTCTGCAATGAGAAAAGTTGCCAGGGTTAGGTTGACTAACGGGAAAGAGGTTAATGCCTATATTCCTGGTGAGGGTCACAATTTGCAAGAGCACTCGATAGTATTGGTAAGAGGCGGGAGAGTAAAGGACTTACCAGGTGTTAGATATCATATCGTTCGTGGGGCATTGGACACAGCAGGTGTGGCCGGTAGAACACAACGTAGGTCTAAATATGGTGCAAAACGTCCCAAGAAGTAGTTAACACTTTTTAAAAAGAAGTAATGAGAAAAAGACAGGCAAAGAAAAGACCACTTTTACCAGATCCACGTTTCAATGACCAATTGGTAACAAGATTTGTTAATATGATGATGTGGGACGGTAAAAAGTCAGTAGCGTTTAGTGTTTTTTATGATGCCATCGATATTGTCGAGGCCAAAAAAACAGATGACGAGAAAACTGCGCTCGAGTTATGGAAGGATGCATTGAGCAATGTAATGCCCCATGTAGAAGTAAGGAGTAGAAGGGTTGGGGGTGCAACGTTTCAAATACCCATGCAAATTAGGCCGGACAGAAAAATTTCTACCGCAATGAAGTGGTTGATCAGTTATGCTAGAAAGCGTAACGAGAAAGGAATGTCGCAAAAATTGGCTGCCGAGATTTTGGCTGCGGCTAAGGAAGAGGGTGCTGCTGTGAAAAAGAGAGTCGATACCCACAAGATGGCAGAAGCGAACAAAGCATTTTCCCACTTTAGATTCTAATTAAAATGGCAAGAGATTTAAGATTAACAAGAAATATTGGGATTGCCGCGCATATTGACGCCGGTAAAACAACGACTACCGAGCGTATACTTTTTTATACTGGGGTTAGTCATAAAATAGGTGAGGTTCATGATGGTGCTGCCACAATGGACTGGATGGAGCAGGAGCAGGAGCGTGGAATTACCATTACTTCAGCTGCTACCACTTGTGAGTGGGTTTTTCCTAGAGTAAATGGAGAGCCAACTGAGGATGCAAAAAGTTATCACTTTAACATTATTGATACCCCAGGCCACGTTGACTTCACCGTGGAGGTGAACAGGTCTTTACGTGTGCTTGATGGACTGGTCTTTTTGTTCAGTGCGGTTGATGGTGTTGAGCCTCAGTCTGAAACTAACTGGAGATTGGCCGATAACTATAAGGTTCCGCGAATCGGTTTCGTGAACAAAATGGACCGTCAGGGTTCTAATTTCTTGGCTGTTTGTAACCAGGTGAAGGAAATGTTGGGTTCAAATGCCGTGCCTATTGTTTTGCCTATTGGTGAGGAAGCAGACTTTAAAGGAATTGTTGACTTGGCCAAGAATAGGGCTATTGTATGGCATGAGGATAATTTTGGTTCTACATTTGATGTAATCGATATTCCTGAAGAAATGAAGGCGGAGGTTAAGGAGTACAGAGCTGCCTTGATAGAAGCCGTTGCGGAATATGACGAAGCGTTGATGGAGAAATTCTTTGAGGATGAGGAATCCATTACCGAAGATGAAGTCCACGCCGCTTTGAGGGCTGCCGTTATGGATAGGGCCATTATACCTATGATTTGTGGTTCTTCCTTTAAAAATAAAGGTGTTCAATTCTTGTTGGATGCTGTTTGTAGGTATTTACCGTCTCCTTTGGATAAGGATGCCATAGAAGGAACTAATCCAGATACTGGAGAGGTTATTACACGTAAACCGGATGCTAAAGAACCTTTTGCTGCCTTGGCTTTTAAAATTGCTACGGATCCATTTGTTGGAAGATTGGCGTTTTTTAGGACGTATTCGGGTCGATTGGAAGCGGGTTCTTATATATTGAACAATAGATCTGGAAAAAAGGAACGTATCTCTCGTATTTATCAAATGCATTCCAATAAACAAAATGCTATCGATTTTATCGAAGCTGGAGATATTGGTGCAGCGGTTGGATTCAAGGATATCAAGACAGGGGATACCATGTCTGATGAAAAGCATCCTATTGTTTTGGAAAGTATGAATTTCCCTGATCCCGTAATCGGTATTGCCGTTGAGCCAAAGACTAAGGCGGATGTGGATAAATTGGGTATGGCTTTGGCAAAATTGGCCGAAGAGGATCCAACATTCCAGGTGAAAACGGATGAGGCTTCTGGTCAAACGATTATTTCCGGTATGGGTGAGCTTCACTTGGATATTATCGTGGACCGTTTGAGAAGGGAATTTAAGGTAGAAGTTAACCAAGGTCAACCTCAGGTTGAATACAAGGAGGCCATTACAAAGGCTGCGGACCATAGGGAAGTTTACAAGAAGCAATCTGGTGGACGTGGTAAGTTTGCCGATATTGTCTTTACTATGGAGCCGGTTACTGATGAAGAAAAATCAGGTCTGGAATTTGTAAACGAGGTTAAAGGTGGTAATGTTCCCAAGGAATATATACCTGCTGTGGAAAAAGGATTCAGGGAGGCTATGAAAAATGGTCCATTGGCCGGTTTTGAAATGGATAGTATGAAGGTTACTTTGAAGGATGGTTCATTCCACCCCGTAGATTCTGATTCCCTATCCTTTGAATTGGCTGCTAAGATGGGTTATAAAGCCGCTGCCAAAGCTGCAAGGGCCGTATTGTTGGAGCCAATCATGAAATTGGAAGTAATTACCCCAGAAGAAAACATGGGTGATATCGTTGGTGACTTGAACAGAAGAAGAGGTCAGGTGAGCAACATGTCAGACCGTGCTGGTGCTAAGGTCGTTAAGGCAACGGTACCTTTGTCCGAAATGTTCGGTTATGTAACATCTTTAAGAACACTTTCTTCAGGTAGGGCAACTTCCACCATGGAGTTTTCACACTACGCCGAAACACCTTCCAATATTTCCGAGGAGGTTATCAAGGCGGCAAAAGGTATAACAGCATAATTATAGGTAATGAGTCAGAAAATTAGAATAAAGCTTAAGTCTTACGACCACAATTTGGTGGACAAATCTGCCGAGAAAATCGTAAAAACGGTAAAGACTACCGGTGCTGTTGTAACGGGACCAATTCCTTTGCCAACACATAAAAAGATATTTACTGTATTGCGTTCTCCACACGTAAATAAAAAGTCGAGAGAGCAATTTCAACTTAGTTCTTATAAGAGGTTGTTGGATATCTATAGCTCTTCATCAAAAACCATTGATGCCCTAATGAAGTTGGAACTTCCTAGTGGTGTTGAGGTGGAGATCAAGGTTTAGTGAGACTCGATTCTCTTTATTTAAGGAGAATCGCTAGCCAAACAAACACTGAGCGTAGTCGAAGTGTCTGTCCTAACGTCTAAAAGATACCGTAAAAAGTGCGGTATATACATGTCCTAAGCTGCGGGCGAGGGAAAAACGGAGATAAAATAATTTCAGGGTTGAATTATTTTTGACCCTATTTTTTTGAAAAGTTTTTAATAAATAGTAATTAATAATTTAAGTATGTCTGGGTTAATAGGAAAAAAAGTAGGCATGACCAGCATTTTTGACGAGAATGGAAAGAACATTCCATGTACCGTTATCGAGGCTGGACCATGTGTAGTTACCCAAGTCAGAACCGAAGAGGTAGACGGGTATAATGCCCTTCAACTTGGTTTCGATGACAAGGCAGAAAAGCGTGCTAATAAGGCCGAATCCGGTCATTTTAAAAAGGCAGGTGCTTCTCCCAAGAAAAAAGTCGTTGAGTTCCAAGGTTTTGAAGGAGAGTATAAATTGGGAGACACCCTAGGTGTTGACCTGTTTGTAGAGGGAGAATTTGTGGATGTCATAGGTACATCCAAAGGGAAAGGTTTCCAGGGTGTTGTTAAAAGACACGGTTTTGGCGGTGTTGGTCAATCGACCCATGGTCAACATAACAGGCTTAGGGCTCCAGGATCTATTGGTGCCGCTTCTTATCCGGCTAGGGTTTTTAAAGGAATGAAAATGGCTGGAAGAATGGGTGGTGAAAAAGTTACCGTGCAAAACCTTAGGGTTTTGAAGGTAGTTCCGGAGAAAAACCTTTTAGTTCTAAAAGGATGTGTTCCTGGTCATAAAAATGGGTATGTAACTATTCAAAGATGGCAGTAATGAAGGTAGCAGTATTAGATATAAATGGAAAAGATACGGGAAGAAAGGCTGAGCTTTCTGATAGCGTATTCGCAATAGAGCCTAATGAACATGCGGTTTATCTGGATGTTAAACAATATTTGGCCCATCAAAGACAAGGTACGCACAAGGCAAAGGAGCGCGGAGAAATAGCCGGTAGTACGAGAAAAATTAAAAAGCAAAAAGGTACAGGTACCGCTAGGGCTGGTAGCATAAAGTCGCCGGTCTTTAGAGGTGGAGGTAGGATATTTGGGCCAAGGCCTAAGGATTATACCCAAAAACTGAATAAGAACCTAAAGCGTTTGGCAAGAAAATCTGCATTGAGCATCAAGTCCAAGGAAAATTCGATAATGGTAGTTGAAGACTTCGATTTTGACACACCAAAGACCAAGGATTTTGTAAATGTTTTAAAGTCATTGGGATTGGAAAACAAAAAGTCTTTAATAGTGTTGGGCGGTTCAAATAAAGGCGTATATTTGTCTTCTCGTAATTTCAAGGGTTCTGATGTTATAACTAATTCAGAATTAAGCACTTACAAAATACTTAATGCATCAAATGTGGTATTGTTGGAAGGCTCTCTGGAAGGAATCGAATCAAATTTAACTAATAAGTAGTATCATGAGTGTGTTGATAAAACCAATTATAACGGAAAAAATGACTGCGGAGGGCGAGTTGAACAACCGTTATGGTTTCCTAGTTGATCCGAAGGCCAACAAGATTCAGATTAAAGATGCTGTTGAGGCTACTTATGGTGTTTCGGTCAAGAAAGTTAGAACGATGAATTATGGGCCAACAAGAAAGACCAGATTTACAAAAACTGGTGTACAGCATGGGAAGACAAACGCAACTAAGAAGGCGATTGTTGATGTTGTGGAAGGTGATATAATTGATTTTTACAGTAATCTATAAAGACAAGAAATGTCAGTTAGAAAATTAAAACCAATCACTCCTGGACAGCGTTTTAGAGTAGTAAACGGGTTTGACGCCATTACTGCTGATAAGCCGGAGAAGAGCTTACTTGCTCCGTTAAAAAAGTCCGGAGGTAGAAACAGTCAAGGAAAGATGACCATACGCCAAAAAGGTGGTGGGCATAAAAGAAGGTACCGTGTTATCGATTTTAAGAGAGATAAGCAGGATGTTGCCGCTACGGTAAAGTCTATCGAGTACGATCCAAACAGAACTGCTTTTATAGCACTTTTGGAGTATGTTGATGGGGAAAAAAGATACGTTGTTGCCCAAAATGGGTTAAAGGTGGACCAACAAGTTTCTGCCGGTGCAGGTTCTGCACCTGAGATTGGAAATGCGTTGCCTCTAAGCGAGATTCCATTGGGTACTATTATTTCTTGTATCGAATTGCGTCCTGGTCAGGGTGCGGTTATGGCAAGAAGTGCTGGTACTTTTGCACAATTAATGGCAAAAGATGGAAAATTTGTAACCGTTAAGATGCCTTCTGGTGAAACAAGGTTGGTTTTGTCTTCTTGTATGGCGACTATAGGTGCAGTTTCTAATTCTGACCACCAATTATTGGTGTCCGGTAAAGCGGGTAGAAGCAGATGGCTGGGCAGAAGACCAAGGACTAGGCCAGTAGCCATGAACCCTGTGGATCATCCAATGGGTGGTGGTGAAGGTAGGGCTTCCGGTGGTCATCCAAGATCTAGAAAAGGTATTCCTGCCAAAGGGTATAGGACTCGTTCCAAGACCAAGAGTACCAATAAGTATATAATAGAACGTAGAAAGAAATAAAAAGTAGAAAGAAATGGCACGTTCACTAAAAAAAGGACCTTACGTTCATTACAGTTTAGAAAAGAAAATTCAGGACAGTGTTTCTTCTGGTAAGAAATCGGTTATTAAGACATGGTCAAGGGCATCAATGATTACACCTGATTTTGTTGGACTAACTATTGCTGTTCATAATGGGAAACAATTTGTACCTGTTTTCGTAACGGAGAACATGGTTGGGCATAAATTAGGGGAATTTTCACCTACAAGATCTTTTAGGGGTCATGCAGGTGCAAAGAATAAAGGAAAGAAGTAAGCTATGGGAGTTCGTAAAAAACAAATGGCCGAAAGAATTAAGGCAGAAAAGCAGAAAGTAGCTTTCGCTAAATTGAACAATTGTCCTACTTCACCTAGGAAAATGAGGCTTGTGGCCGATTTGGTACGTGGTGAAAAGGTTGAAAAGGCGCTAGCTATATTAAGATTTAATCCTAAAGAAGCTTCTAGAAAACTAGAGAAATTGTTGCTTTCGGCCTTGGCAAATTGGCAGGCGAAGAATGAGGATGCTAGTTTGGAAGATGCTGATTTGATTGTTTCGGAGATTCGTGTGGATAGCGGTACAATGCTTAAGAGATTGCGTCCTGCGCCACAGGGTAGAGCGCATAGGATAAGAAAACGTTCAAACCATGTAACCTTGGTTTTGGGATCTAACAATAATATAGAGAGCTAGAATGGGACAAAAAACAAATCCAATAGGGAATCGTCTAGGAATTATCAGAGGATGGGAGTCTAACTGGTATGGAGGAAAGGATTATGGTGATAAGCTTGCAGAAGACGATAAGATTAGAAAATATATCCATGCTAGGCTTTCCAAGGCAAGTGTTTCAAGGGTTATTATTGAGAGAACCTTAAAACTGATTACGGTTACCGTAACCACTGCCAGACCAGGTATTATCATTGGTAAGGGGGGTCAAGAGGTTGACAAATTGAAAGAGGAGCTTAAGAAGATTACCAATAAAGAGGTTCAGATCAATATTTACGAGATCAAAAGACCGGAATTGGACGCAAATCTTGTAGCTGCAAGTATTGCAAGACAG